>JABDCM010000045.1 GCA_013288105.1 Chlamydiota bacterium | reverse complement strand
ATATTGATCAGTTGCAATATTCCCATAAAGCAGCTATACTCTACCATATCATGTCTAAAGTAGATACAAAAGAGTTTGAACTACCTAAAATCGTCTATAGCCGCGATATCGAAAGTCGGGTCTTTCAAGCAATTATTATTCAGTGCCTGAGCAAAATCAAGGAGATCGGTTTCCTAGAGGGCTCCCTCATCGATGCCTTTTTCGGTCGAGAAATGGAGCGCGTCCGCAGCATCTCCGTTGAGCAAGATAGCAAAAATCATGCTGTAAAAATAAAAGTTGAAGTCAATATTACCTACGGTATCTCCATCCCCATAAAAACAGAGGAGATCCAAAGAAAAATCGTGGAAGAGGTGACCGCTCTCACAGGTCTTCATGTGGCCAGCGTCCATGTTGTGGTAAAAGGTCTCCTTCTGCCAAAGGAAGAGCTTACTCCAGCTCTTTAATTTTTTGGATATCCTTTTCCTGAATCCCCTTGACCTCTTTCAACTCCTCACTGGTTGCTTCTTGAATCCTTTTCCAGCTGCCATATCCAGATAATTTTTTTGATAAAGCTATAAGTATTAACGTCGGTTGTAATTTACCCTCTCTAAAATTGCATATAGAAGAATTAAGTCGAGTTTTAAAAAGAGGAGGAGTCGCTATTATCACAGCTCCCTCCTCTTTTGGCGTGGTATTCACCGATGGAGAAAGACCATATAAAGAGGTGATCGATTCTATCGACGTATTGCTTGCAAATCATCAGGATGCTTTTCCTAAAAACCTTCAAGGTTTGGATGAAATTTATAGAGCCACTTTTGCAAAAAAACAGGGTAAATGGTCTTTAGTGTGCGATGAAGCTATTTTGGAATGCGGAGAGGAAATTTGGAGAAAAATACCTATGATGGTGGTGCCAAACTATTATCATCCGGTGGACGAATACCTGGCTCTTATCTCTGCGTCAAATTTTTGTATAAACCAAATAGACCAAACTCATTTTATTGACGAGCAAGCCAGACAGGCATATGATTGCAATCAAAAATACCATCTTAGCAAGGAATATGTAGAGAATTCACCGTTCGTGATATTTGTTATAAATAAATTGTAATAAATTAATTATACCTGCACAGGTAAAGCGTTTTCGTAAAAAATAGACATGTTAGCAAATGAAAGAAAAACGTCCGGAGATATGCCCAGGATAGGACTCGAACCTACACACCTTACGGCACCAGAACCTAAATCTGGCGTGTCTACCAATTTCACCACCTGGGCAGATGATAAAGCTAAAAACAAGGCACTTTATCCTATCCGAGAAATCATTGCAAATAAATTAGACCTGCGATAACGTCTCCTCTTGTAATCTGACTTGAAGTCAGGTTTGTAACCATCTTTTAATGCGAGAACCTTATGACCGAAGTCTCCTCTCTTACTGTGAATTTTTCCTCCCCCATCTCTCAAACCTCAAACTCTCAAAGCTCAGCTCAACAGGCAGCCACAGGTGCCCTAGGAGATCTTGCCGCCATCGCCCTGTCTGTACGCAGTGATGCTTGGCTGAAAATGTGGTATTACTTAGATCCCAGCCGCCAGCCGCAAGGGCCCATGGAGTTTCCGCAGCTTGCCACTGAGTGGAAAAAGAGGGCTTTGAATGAGCACTCTCTGGTATGGGGGGAGGGGATGAGCGAATGGAAAGCCCTTTCTGAGCTTCCCGAGATCATCCAAGAAATTGAGATCCACTCTTAAAAACCTGAGTTTTGGGTTTTTCTCCCTCAAATTCAGTTTATTAGGAGAAAATCGGGTACGGTAACGGGAGCGGTAACGTTCACGAAAGAGAAAATCTAAGCTGGTTTAAAAAAAAATGATTCAAGGGCCTTCTTTCGTGAACGTTACCGTGCCCGTTTTAAAAAGGTCGTAAGGCCTCTAGCCTTCCCTCCTCTCCTTGCGGAATGGCCACCATATCTGTTACATCAATCTGCGCTGTTTGAGGAACCTCTTGTAGAGTTCCTAGATCAAAGCATGCATATCCCCACTCCTTCAAGAGAGAGAGAATCGCACGATCATTTCTAGAGGCGCTCTGCACATATTCAAAAATAATCCAGGGGCGAAACTCCCCTATCAGCTGCGCCGACCCACGAATCGCCTGCAGCTCATATCCCTCCACATCCAGCTTAATCAACCGGATCTCCTTGATCCCACTTAAAAAGGTGTCCAAGCAAACGCTCTCTACCTTGACCCTCTTCTGCTTCGCTCTCCCTTCGCCAAGAGTCGAATCCTGACTCAATGAAAAAGGCTCTACATAAAATGCACTCCTCGTTGCAACATCAGAAAGAGCCTTCTGATATGCAATGACATTTCCCTGAAACCGCGTCCCTTTTTGAAGCAGCCGAAAAATATAGGGGTTGGGCTCAAAGCTATATACATATCCCCTATCTCCGACAAGCTCTGAGAAAAAACGGGTATGATACCCCAGATGGGCTCCCCCATCTACTACAGATCCCCCCTTGCTCAAAACAAGCTTGGCAATTAAAAACTTCCTAAAATCTATGCGATCCTTAGGAATGCGCACTTTTGTGCTGTAGCTATAGAGTCGCGCCGGACAGAAACATCGCAAAAAATACTCAAGCTTTCTCTCAGCCATAAACCTGTCCCTTTTTATCTGTTTTTGATGGAAAACAAATCCTTCTTCTTGATAAACTTACGACTTAAAATATTTCTGGAGGAAAATATGACGGACATACGAGGATCTTCCATGAACAGTTTTCTTTGCGCTATACATGCATATAATTCTGAGCAGCATCAAGATTGCT
>JABDCM010000044.1 GCA_013288105.1 Chlamydiota bacterium | reverse complement strand
CTCAATAAAACTCGGATCAACAGATAGAAATCCTCTATAATCTCCAAGATAGACATGGGGCAGTACTTGGTGTGCATGAATAAAAAGAGAAGCAAAATCACGCGTAGGGATAACACCTTCAACTCCATAGTCTGCAGCAGACATCCGTGCAGGTTGGTATGGAGGACATGCTCTGATTTTTGTTGCTAAATTAGAGAAATAGGCATCCATATTTCCAATTAATTGATTATCAGTTACGGAAATATTTTCCGAGCTTATTCTATCTTTGGATCGTGTTCTCACTAACCAGACAATTCCACCGACAGAAATCAGTGTTACTACTCCACCACCCGCTATGGAAGCTATAAATCCTATGCTACCCACATGCCCAAATACACCAGTAGCTCCTAAACCAATAATCACAATACCAGCAACACCGCTGATAACAAATGCTATAACACCTAAGTTTGATTTAGCACTTGGAGTCTTAACTGCTCTCCCTTGCGTTTCACTCAACTCCTTAAAGAAAATTTCGTCCATTTGAGGGGGATGTGAAGAATTAACTATGCTACCTTTTGCAAACATAACTACTATTATATACTTGATCTGCCCTGATTGTAACAGATTATGATTAATATTTTATTAAGAATCTTATGCAGCGGTAACTGGTCAAAAACTGGAGGTATGAGCGCCATTGCGAAGCTTTGGCGCCCCCCTCCCAGGCCAATGGATGGAGAGGCGCCCTGCATTGGGCTCCGCCCAATCCAAGCTTCGCTTGGGCCGGCAAAATGCCGGCGCAAGGCGCGCCCTGATTCTATGGCAAGAGCCAGGCCTGCCCTAATAATAGGCTAGAGAGCTTGCCTCCACTTCCCGCGCAGTTACAGAAACGTATGGGAAAAAGTTTTCCATGGATAAGATTTTCTTTTTTTGAAATAGTAAAGAGATGCAGATTCCAATAACAGATTTATCTAATAAGGGTTCTTCTTCCCTCGCACAAAAAATTGCTCTGGTCCAGGGCGAAAAGAATTGGACCTATAAGGAGCTTCATGAAAAAGCATGCGATATTGCAGGCCACTTATGGGCAGATGGGTTGCGGCCCAAAGATCGACTCCTGCTTTGCCTTGAAAATAGCTTTGATTTGATTGCTAGTCTGCTGGCTTGTTTCAAGATCGGTGTGATTGTTGTCCACACTTATACAGATTTTTCTGAAGCAGAATATGTCTACATGTCCAAGAACACAGGAATTAAGGCAGTTATCACCTCTCATTTTCTTTACGAAAAAATGAAACAGATTAAACACCCTCACTTAGTCTACTTTTCCTTCAATGGAAAACCGAAAGATCCCGCTCCCTCTTTTGAACCCGATTTAGACCAGCCCATTTCCATTTCCTATACTTCTGGGACAACGGCAAAAAGAAAAGGGGTGATTCAAACCTATCGCACCATCACGGAAACAATGGAAGGGGCTGTGCACTCACTGGGTCATCAAGCGCTCGCTCGTGCGCTCATCATAGCTTCCTTGGGAAACAATTATGCAGTCATGGTCTATCTATTGCCTGCCCTTTGGTTGGATGGCACCCTCATCTTTCCTCCTAATAATCAGATAGAGACGATTCTTAAAACCATTGAAAAAGAAAACCCTACGCTAGCGGCTACCTATCCCTATTTTCTCAAGCAGATCATCCACCACCCTCAAGCTCTTAAAACCCATTTCACCTCCCTGGAGCTATTTCTCGTAGGTGGGGATCTGGTAACGCCTGAGCTTTACAAGGAGTTTTTATCTGTGACTAAGATGCCGCTGACGCAAGGTTTTGGGATGACGGAGGCTCAGCTTCTTTTTCTCGATCTCTCTAAAGACCCGAAGAAACAGGGGTCGATTGGAAAACCCGTGGTTGGCGTGGAAGCAAAGATCATCGACTCTCAGGGATATACACTCCCTAATGGGAAGCTTGGCCAAATAGCAGTCAGAAGAAAGACCCCTTTCCCCGGTTACTGGGACTTTCCGGAAGAGACGGCAAAAGCTCTGCACAACGGCTGGCTATACACGGGAGATTTGGGAGTGGAGGATGCGGATGGATATTACTGGTTCAGAGGCAGGATCAAAAATGTCATCATAGTAGAAGCTGAGAATGTCTCTCCGATTGAAGTCGAAGAAGCTCTCTACCAACATCCTGCTGTTAAAGAAGTTGGAGTAATAGGAATTCCTGATGAAGAGAAAGGAAATGTAGTCAAAGCTTTTGTCGCGACTAAAGAGAAAGTAACGGAGGAAGAACTTAAGGAGTTTCTTAAACCCTTGCTTGCTGAATACAAAATTCCAACACAGATCCTCTTTATAGACCATTTGCCAAGAACCATAACGGGAAAACTAGATCGCAATCAGTTAAACAAACTGTGTTGCCACAAATAAGACACTTTTGAAATGATGATCTAAAAATGGGAGAGAGGGAATGGTAAGATTTTCTTTTAAAGAAGTAGCGCCCTGTTTGTGTGCAATCTTTGTCGATATTTTAGGTTTTGGTTTGATTGCGCCGCTTTTAGTGGCTCTTTTCACCTCCCCCGAGAGCAATATTTTTGCTATCTCCTCCCCATCAATTGGATATTTATTCCTTGGAATCAGTCTTGCGCTCTATCCCTTATGTATGTTTTTTGGAACCTCTTTTATTGGTGACCTATCTGATATCATCGGCAGAAAAAAAACCTTGCTTTTCAGTATGTTTGGAATGGCTTTTGGCTTTGTCCTCATGGGCCTTGGTGTTTTGGTGGCCAGTTTAACCCTCTTTTTGATTGGGAGAGGCGTGTCTGGTCTTGTTGCAGCAAGTCAATCGGTCGCTTTAGCAACCATTTCTGACTTGAGCACAAAAGAGAATAAAGCGCTCCATCTCAGTTACATCGCCTTTATTCAATGTATCGGATTTGTGATCGGCCCTCTGATGGGGGGTATTTTGTCTGGAACCCGTTTCTATCCCCCCTTT
>JABDCM010000043.1 GCA_013288105.1 Chlamydiota bacterium | reverse complement strand
ATTTTAGGCATTGATCAACCAAAAATTTCTGCTTTGATTCGAGGAAGATTAAGAAGTTTTTCTCTAGAGCGTCTTATCCGTTTTCTTAATGAATTAGGACAAGATGTTAGCATCATGATTAGTCCTGCAAAATCGACTGAACGTGGTAGCACTTGGATTGGTGAATCGCATTCAAATACTCGTATAGCTGCCTTAAGAAGGTAAGGGCCCATCAACTATGCTTTGCTTTAATCTCTTTCCACTTTTGAACAATACGGGCAGCAATGGGCGCCGCATCTTTTCCATAACCCCCATGACGCAAATAGACTATCACCACCAAATCTGGCTTTGAAAAATCATCCGAAAGAAAGAAAACAGTCCCAAAACCCACATGATTCAATTTCAAACAGCCCGTAATCCCATCCAAACTCATCCTCTCAATAGACTCCGCTGTACTTGTCTTGCCTATCATCCGATAGACTAAATCAGGATAAAGATTCTTAAGATGACGGGCATTCCCCTTATCCCCCATAATCACCTGCTTCATCCCCTGTAAAAGACAGTTCTGAATGGGCGGAGGGAGAAAAATTTCCCGCCGTATTAGAGGCTGCTTTTCTTGATCCAATACAATTTGTGGGGTTAATAACTTTCCCTGATTGACTAATGCCGCTAGTAACATTGTCGTCTGTAAAGGTGTCCCTACAAGCGAATGTTGCCCAATTGCCATCGCATAAAGACCGGAACGGTTATACACAATATCATAGGGAATGTTGCCCCGGTATTCTCCTGGAAGCCTCACCCCCGTTTTTTCTCCAAAACCCAAAAGGTCGGTTGCATGATAAAAATCTTCAGCATCCTCTAATACCTCCCCCACCAAAAGGGAAAAATAGGGGTTGCTAGACACCTCCAAAGCCCCCTTGAGATCAATTTTACCCACAACCCCTCCTGAATGCTCACAGGTAGAAATCATCCGTCCCCCATGATAAAAAGAGGAGATCGGATGGCCATCCATCGTATATCCAACAATGGCCCCCCCTTTCGATTTTTGATCAATGATTGTCAATGGATTGAGATCCCCCTTCCCCTGATTTTTGACATATCGCTGTCTCAAAGCTTCATAAGCGGGAACCAGTTTGAAAATAGAGCCAAAAACAGTGGCTTGTTGAAAAGCAAGGGAACGCATATACCCATACCCCTGTTTCGGGTAAAAAGCCTTGGCAAGCTCTTTTTCACTCCCCTCCTTGATACCCCCATACTTACCCAAAAGGGGATGTTGAAAATCCTCAAAACGGCGAAGAGCCTTGAAAAATGAGATCAGAATATCAGGCGCCATCCCCTCTATTTGTGCCCTATGAAGCACCCTCTGAAAGAGATGATACTGGTTAACCCAAGCAAGCGCTGGATGGGCTCCCTGATCAATTTCATTTCTCCACAGGGTGACAGCGTCAAAATAGGGCCTCCACTCCTCATGAGGGGTAAATGTGATCTCTTTTTTGATTAATAAAGAGAGAAAATCCCACTGATATTTGTGCCAAAATTCATAAAAAAGCTCCTTTTCTGCCTCATCTAAATACTCAATATAGGGACGCGCCTCTTTTTTCCCCGCTCTCTTCTCCTCTTTTCTCTTATCCGCTAAATAAGTTTTAAACTTCTCTTCACGCCATTTTTTAAAATGATTTTCTCGAAAAAGGGTCTGAGCTAATCCATAAAGAGCCTCTTTAATCGAGACAAACCGTCCACACGCCTCTCTAAAATCTTGCAAAGACATTTTCTCCACCTTAGAGAGAAGGGGCGGGGGAAGAAGGCGGCCATCCACATTCAGCCTATAAAGATCGATTAACAGCAGTTTTTCATAGTTCCATGCAAGCTCCTGAAAAAAAGGGGCCAGCTCCTTTTTTAACTGTTTGATCTCCTGATCATGCTCTAAAGCCTTTTTTTGTAAAAAAGCCTGTTCAGGGAGGTTGGTAATGACATTATGTGTTTTTTCAAAGAGAAGATCCCCCTCTTCTCGGTAAATAAAATCAAAAATTTTTGCAGGATGCAGAGGCAACTCCTCTTTAAAAAAGAGCGCTAAGAGTTTTTCTACTCTACTCTGTGCAAAAACAGCCTCTTTTAAAGTGGCTTTTTTAGTAAGAACCTCTAAAACCGGGGATTTTTCTGGAAAAATCAGATGCAGATAGTGGTCCCAACTCAGTTCAATGGCCTCTTCATAATATTCTCCTCGAGAGGGATCAAATCGTTCTCGAGTAAGTGGCATTTTAAAATTCCAAATCTGAGAGAGATAAGATTCTGTTTCTAACCAACGAAAGAGGCGTCTATTTTTTTCCTGGATTTCCTCGGCATCCCCATACCGTATAAAATCATTGGGATCAAATCTGGGATAGGAGGCCATTGCATAAATTTCACCATCATGCGGATTAAGAGCAATAATCGCCCCCCCCCCTTGATCCAGGGTTGAAAATGGGGAATAATTCCCCTCTCTTTATTCAAAGGTTGAAGATGAGAAATGATATTCTTCTTGGAATAGGATCCTGAATGGAGCTGCTCATATTCCCCCAATAGCTGCTCTGCAAATATCTGCAGTTCCGCAGAAATGGTAAGCTTGATAGGGTCCCCAGCACGCGCATTCTCCCCTCCTGAAAGCTCCGTTAAAAGATTCCCTTTTCTATCTGCAAGATAGGTGCGCTTCCCTCTTAAACCTCTTAAGTTTTCCTCAAACTGCGCCTCAACCCCCATTTTTCCTACATAATCATTCAGAGTATAAGCCCTTTTTTCCAACTCCCCAAGACGCACCTTCATCTCTTCTATCGAGGAATATCCGATGGGAAAATCGAGATTATCCCCCTCTTCGGATAGGGTAATGCATTCTCTCAACCGTTTGAGCTCATCTGTGATTTTCCGATACTCCTCTCGACTAATAGGACCAATATAACCAATAAGATGGGAAGCCACGGAGCCTAAAGGGTAATACCTTTTGGAAACGATTTCCGCATCAATCCCTGGCCAATCCTTCTCAAGCATCTTTAAGCGGAAATACTCTTCTTCTGAAATATTTTCTTTAAGAACACAAGGAACAT
>JABDCM010000042.1 GCA_013288105.1 Chlamydiota bacterium | reverse complement strand
TTGACAGCAGACCATTTTCAGCAGATCTTCTCAGCTCACGGCGCGACCATGATTTTCTTTGTGGGAATGGGCATTGTCTTTGGAATGATGAATCTGGTGATTCCCTTACAGATTGGAGCGCGAGATGTTGCTTTTCCCTTTTTAAACGCTGTCAGTTTTTGGCTTTTTGCAGTAGGAGCCTCTCTTATTTTGGTCTCCCTACTGGTGGGACAGTTTTCCATTGCAGGATGGTTAGCCTATCCTCCTCTTTCTAGCATAGAATATAGCCCTGGTGAGGGGGTAGACTATTGGATCTG
This sequence comes from Chlamydiota bacterium, assembly GCA_013288105.1. GTDB lineage: Bacteria > Chlamydiota > Chlamydiia > Chlamydiales > JAAKFR01 > JABDCM01. The sequence goes on along the minus strand of JABDCM010000042.1, from coordinate 3,490 downwards.
GATTGTCCAGATCGCAGGGGTTGGAAGTACCCTTGCAGGGATTAATTTCATCGTCACTATTTTTAGAATGCGCTGCCCAGGGATGACATTGATGAAAATGCCCATGTTTGTGTGGAGCGCCCTATCTGCTCTTGTTTTGATCATTTTTGCCTTCCCTATCCTCACTGCAACACTTGCTCTGCTCACTTTGGATCGTTATCTGGGAATGCATTTTTTCTCCGCAAGTTTTGGAGGGAATCCCATGATGTATGTCAACCTCATTTGGGCATGGGGACACCCTGAAGTGTATATCTTGATCTTACCCGCATTTGGAATTTTTTCTGAAGTGGTTCCCACCTTTTGTCAGAAACGGCTATTTGGTTATGTTTCCATGGTGTGGGCCCTCATTTCTATTACTTTTCTCTCTTTTATCGTCTGGCTGCACCATTTTTTTACAATGGGCGCAGGGCCTAATGTCAATGCATTTTTTGGGATCATGACCATGTTTATTGCCATCCCAACAGGAGTGAAAGTATTCAACTGGCTCTTCACTCAATATAGGGGCCGTATCCATTTTGATACCCCTATGCTCTGGTTTTTAGGTTTTGCTTTCACCTTTACCGTCGGAGGAATGGCTGGAGTTCTCTTATCCATTCCTCCCGCCGATTACCAATTTCATAATAGCCTATTCTTAATTGCCCACTTTCATTCTGTAATCATTGGGGGAGTGGTCTTTGGCTTTTTTGCAGGATTTACCTACTGGTTTCCTAAAATTACAGGATTTAAATTGAATGAAAGGTTGGGAAGATACGCTTTTTGGTGCTGGTTTACCGGTTTTTTACTCGCTTTTGTTCCTCTCTATCTCCTTGGGTTAATGGGCGTGACTCGTAGATTAGACCATTTTGCCCCTGTTGACAAATGGCAGCATCTGTTTAAAATTGCAGGTGTAGGTGCGGCTGTAGTTGCCCTTGGAGTGGGTTTTCAGATTTTACAACTCGTTGTGAGCATTAAAGATCGCAAAAAAAATCGGGATACGACAGGCGACCCTTGGAATGGAAGAACATTAGAGTGGGCGATTCCCTCCCCACCCCCCATTTATAATTTTGCACTGATTCCCTCAGTAAAAGAGAGAGACCCCTTTTACGAAATGAAAAAAAGGGGGGAGACTCTCTCTACCAATAGATCTCACTATAAAGATATTCATCTGCCAAAAAATAGTTCCGTGCCCCCTATCATCGGTATATTGGCTTTAATTTTTGGTTTTGCTTTCACGTGGCAGATCATGTGGCTTGTAGGAGTAAGTTTTCTTGGTATTTTGGCTTGTCTGATCATCCACCTCTGTAATGATCATACAGAATATACAATTCCTGCTGCTGAAGTGGAAAAAATGGAACTTTCAAATAGGAAAAAAATGGCATGACACAGCCTCTCTTATCGACGCATGAAGTGGATACCTACCATAAAACGACCCTCGGTTTTTGGGTCTATCTGATGACAGATTGTGTACTCTTTTCAGCTCTTTTTGCAACCTATGCTGTGCTTCATCAGAACACCTTTGGAGGCCCTACCTCTCAACAGATCTATGATCTTTCTCTCGCACTGGCAGAAACGATGGTTCTTTTGATAAGTAGCTTTATGTGTGGGCTGGCGATGTTGATGGCCAGTCGTCATGAAAAAAATAGAGCACTTGTCCTGCTAGGCGTCACCTTTTTGCTCGGCCTCTCCTTTTTAACGATGGAATTGCATGAGTTTACCCATTTAGTTCAGGAGGGAAACAGCTGGCGAAGAAGTGCTTTTTTATCCTCCTATTTTACCCTTGTTGGAACACATGGATTACACATTACCTGTGGTTTAGTCTGGATGGGTGTTGTCATAGGACAAATTTTTTTCCGTGGATTTACACCACATACTTTCCGAAGAATGAGTTGCTTAAGCTTATTTTGGCATTTTTTGGATGTGATCTGGATTTTTATCTTTACGGTCGTTTACTTAATGGGAGCAAAATAAGATGAATAAAGAGAATACCACAACTCTTTGGCATGGGACTCTCAAAGAATATATCGTTGGGTTTGTCCTCTCTTTGCTTTTAACTTTGATTGCCTATTTTATTGTGAAAGAACACCTTTTGAAGGGGCTCTTATTATTTTCTACTCTTGGAGGGCTTGGGGTGGTACAAGCAGTGATTCAAGTCTTTCTGTTTTTACATTTAGGGAAGGAGTCCAAACCCAAGTGGGGAGTGGTTGTTTTTCTTTTTATGTTGATGGTTTTAATAATCATTGTAGGGGGCTCTCTCTGGATCATGCAGAGTCTTGACAGTCGATTGATGAGGTAAACGTCAATAAATTATACTGACGTGAGGTAGGTTTGTGATTAAGATTTATTATATGTTGATTAAGCCCGGTATTATTATGGGCAATGTGATTACGACAGCTGCAGGTTTTGTGCTGGCGTCTCGGGGGGAGCTTGATTTTGCTCTTTTTTTTGCTGTTTTAGCAGGTCTTGCTTGTATTATTGGATCTGCCTGTGTGTTTAATAATTGTATTGATCGCACAAGTGATCAAAAGATGGAGAGGACCCGGCATCGTCCTCTTGCGAGGGGATTGATCTCTCTGTCCAGAGCACTGAGTTTTGCTCTTGTGCTTGCTCTTTTAGGGGTTACGATTTTAGCTCTGTATACCAATTTTCTCACGGTGATGATTGCGACCTTTGGATTTTTTATGTATGTTATTTTGTATAGCATTTGGAAATATCTTTCTGAGTATGGAACGATGATAGGGAGTATTTCGGGAGCGGTTCCTCCTGTGGTTGGTTATTGTGCGGTGACAAACCATTTTGATGGGGGGGCGTGGCTTCTATTTTTGATTATGGTGTTATGGCAGATGCCCCATTTTTTTGCGATTGCCCTGTATCGGTTAGATGATTATAAGGCGGCCGCGATTCCTGTGTTGCCGCTAAAGAGGGGAAATTTCGTTACGAAAGTGCATATGCTTGTTTATATTGTAGCGTTTACAGGGACCGCGGTTTTATTGACTCTTTTTGGATTTACGGGGTATGCCTATCTGATTGTAGCTCTTCTGATGGGAGTGGCGTGGCTTATTTTAAGTATTAAGGGTTTCAAGAGTACAAATGACACGCTTTGGGCGCGTCAGATGTTTCGTTTATCTCTTGTGGTGGTGACAGCTCTTTCTCTGATGATCTCCTTGGATGCAACAAAAGAGGATCCTGAAATTAAACTGACGTTAATGGAAAACGGGAGATAAGATAAAGGGGATAATTATAAATCTTCCCATCATGTTTTAAATTCATTATTTAGATAGGCCACCTGTTGATAGGCAGTTTTACCAAAATGGTTGAGAACATAAGTCTTTCCAACCTGTCTCGCCCCATTTAATACTAACGGCTTACGTCGTGCTCCTGATTCTTTCCACGCAATAAGTTTTTGGTAAATATCTCGTTTCATATTTCTAATATAAGTAAATAGAGGGTAAAAAACAAGGATTCCTTAGGAAAA
>JABDCM010000041.1 GCA_013288105.1 Chlamydiota bacterium | reverse complement strand
ACATATGGATGAAACCATTTTCACCCTCGCTAATATCGATGAAGGCTGACTGGCCAACGTTAAGAAGAACATCATGATCCATAGAAGCCTGTTCGGGAGGAACAGAAAGGTTCTGAAATAAGACGAAAAAAGCGTATGCAATTTTTTAGGTTTTGATTGATCCGCACAATTTGATTGATCCGTACAATACGGGAAAATAATAATGTATTTCAGAAAATTCTGTTCCAGAGGTTGATAAATTTTCATTACTTTCCCAGCATTATAAGGGAAGAGAATGAAAAACAGCCAGAAAAAAGGTAAATAAGCATGATAGAGGGTGAAAATAAAAGAGAAGTGGATTAACCTCTATGAGGTATGTCAGAATTTTCGTTTAAAATCTATCTTGCTAGCTTCAAAGAGGGGGCCCGAGAACGCATTGAGGGGAGCGCCTCTCCTACTTTTCTTGATATTCAAGAAAAGAATCTAAAGTTTTTAGAGCAGGTATCCATCCAGATAGATGTAGAATTAACAAAAGAGCACCTGATTTTATATCCCTCTTTAAAAACGGAGGCATGGATACCTTGTGCGATTTGCAATCAAGACATTCCAGTCGTTGTGACTGTTTCTCAATTTTGTCATATGGAAAATAGAAAGGAAATTTTTGGCGGTTTTCTTGATATTCGAGAGCTTTTACGAGAGGCTCTTTTATTAGAAGTGCCTCAGATTGCGGAGTGTAAGGAGGGATGTCCTGAACGGGTGGCTCTTGCTAAATACCTTACTAAGAAAAAAGAGGGGAATCTTCCTTTTCAAGACTTGTAGGAGAATTCCCTTTCAGGTAGACTGGCCCTCCAAAATCTAGGGAGTTTGATTTATGGCAGTACCACGCAATCGTTCGAGTAACGCTCGAAAAAATTCTAAGAGGGCTCATCACGCGAAAGTGCCGAAGGCGGGGTCCGCCTGTTCTAATTGTGGAACGCTCCGTTTGCCCCACCGCATTTGCCCCTCATGTGGGTTTTATAATGAGCGTTCCATCTTTCAACAAGAAGCGCAATCATCATAATAGAAGCGATGCCGAGACGCATAGGGATTGATTTAATGGGGAGTGATCAGCCTCCCCAGGCGATTTTTGATGCTGTTTTTCAGATGCATCAAGATTTAGGATCCTCTGTGCATTTTGTGGTGATCGCAACGGATCCCTATTATACCCAGTTACAAAAGAGCTATGATCTTCCTATAGAATGGGTATTAGCGGAAGAATATATTGAGATGGACGAGTTGCCGCTTGCAGCGGTGCGCAAGAAGAAGAACTCTTCTATGGCGGTAGGGATTCGTCTTCTTGGAGAGGGAAAAATCGATGCTTTTGTTTCGACAGGGAATACGGGGGCTCTTGTTGCAACCTCGGTGGTCCACCTTCCCCCTCTTTCTGGTATAGAGCGACCTGCTCTTTTAGTGATGCTTCCTACAGGCCAGCATAAGGTGGCTGTTTTGGATGTAGGGGCGCATATTGCTCCCAAACCCTCTCAGCTGCTGGAATTTGCCCGTTTAGGATCCGCTTATGTACGGAGTTCTGATCTTTCCCTTTCCCCTCGTATTGGCCTTTTGAATATTGGGGAGGAGGAGCAGAAGGGGACCCCTATTTTTCAAGAGAGCTACCAGCTTCTTCAAGATTATTTTAAAGAAAGCTTTTTAGGAAATATTGAGGGGCGGGAGGTTTTCCAGGGGAAGATAGATGTTTTAGTGACGGATGGATTTACGGGGAATGTCTTTTTAAAGACCTCTGAGGGGGTTTTAAGCTTTCTTGTTAGCTATCTTTATAAGCAGTTTTCGACGAAAAAAGAGGTGGTGGAGGTGATTTCGCACCTGTATAAGGAATTTAACTATTCTGAGCAGCCTGGGGCGATCCTGTGTGGGGTAGAGGGGATTGTGGTGAAGTGCCATGGCCATTCGGATACGACGGCTTTGATGAATGGGATTAGGGGGGCGATTGACCTGGCGCAGAGGGAGATCATCAAAAAGATGAAAACCTATCTATAAGAAAATATTTTACTTGCTTATACACAGCCATTTATGGTAAGATTAATCTTTAGTTTATTAAGAGGAGAATAAGATGGCACTTTCTAATATCTCAAAAGGTCATGATCATTTTGCCCTAAAAGTAGTGGTGACAGCGATTGTAGTCTCTGGGGCGCTTACGGCAATCGTCTTGATGAGTCTGGCTTTGATGGTACAGGGGGGACACTCTTTACCTCCTGGGCTCAATAGTTTAGGAAATACCATCTTGTCTGGGCTAGGGAGGGCAGGGCCAGGGAGTATTCTCTTTATAGCAGGGTTTCTTCTTGTAGCGACTCCTCTTATTGTTCATTATTCGAAATATAATTTTAGGAAGAGAGTGAAACTCCTGCTTCTTGATAAACAACGTAATATACTAGGGGAGATCAAGTTATCTCCTACCATGACTTTAACTGAAGTCGCGAAACAATTGGGTGGTGAGCTTACTACCAACAATCAATTATATTTTTTCTTTGCAAATGGTAAGGAGGAACCCTTATGTGTTACATGTGGACCACTGCCTAAACAACGGATGTGGGATGTGATGACACAATTCTACGATAAGCCGCTATGGGGTATATATTTGGGTTCTTCTCTTCCTCAAGCAGCTTCACAGCCTACGCCTGTTCCATCGACTGGTACCCTGCTAAAAAATGTACCGTGTCAAGTAGCTAATTCATCCACCTCCTTTATACTCACATTCCCTGATTCTTGGACTATAGGAAAATTAAAAGCACTCATCCGAGAAAAAAGAGAAGTACAAGACATAGTATTTATGTTTGAAGATGGTAGTGGGTACATCACAACAACAACAAGGCGTAGACAGGGTCTATCAAAATTTCCTGATGACGCCAAGAAAGTATCTGATATTCTGCAGGGAAAGAAATTAATTAGTTTGCTGTTGGATACACCTTTTTCTTTCAGACTATCTGCCAACGATGGGTATTTCAGCTAGGCAGGAGCACCAGATAGATACTTCCACTTTCCTTGATCTAATGCGAAGAGACTTTTTTCCTGAAAGGAGGCATCCACCCCTTTTTGCTCCAATTGCGCATAAAAAGTAACCGTCGCTCTCCCCCCCTCCTCCTTGAATTCCATAATCTTCAAGTCAATAAATTGAGTCCCCTTCGAAAAGGCCTCAATATCCCTTCTTTTTTGCTCGATGGGTATCTTCTGATCGGGATGGTCCGGATGGGTCGTATGAAGAATATAGTCCGTTTTGCCTAACGCATACGCACTATAGCGTGAACGCATCAAATGGAGCGCATCGGGAGCATTTTCATGTAGGTGAAAGGATTCACAGCAGGTGGCATAAGCTTTTCCACTATGACAAGGGCATTTCATCAATAAGATCTCCTATCATGTGAGCTGTTTTGAGATGTGCATCTGGAATCATGAGCTCTTTTTTCAATAAACGGCATGTCGCTTGATAAGAGTCTCGGTTCTCCCATACTTGATTCAGTGCCTCCACAATTGCTTGTGGAGATAGGTTTTTGTGAATAAACTCAGGTAAAATTTCCTCTTCCAAAATCAGATTGGGCAGGGAATAGTAGGGAAGGCGAATCTTGAAGAGATAGCGGCCCAGTAAGTAATTCAAAGAGGAGAGCCGATAGGTCACAACCGTGGGAAGCTCATGTAATCCCATCTCTAAGGTAACCGTTCCTGAAGTTGCGCAGGCCAAAGAGGCTTTTTTCATCAAATCATACCTTTGGCTCGCCGGGATCAATCGATAGGGGAGAGAAGAGGTGGAGCAGATTTTTTGAATGGTGGAAAAAAGCTCCTCTCTTGCAACGGAAATGCAAAAGACCCATTCGGGATGGGTCTTGGCAAAAAGCTCCACAACTTTTAGTTGTAGAGGCAGGTTGAGCTCTATCTCTGAGCGCCTGCTTCCGGGAAAAATGGCAAAAAGAGGCTTTGTTTCCCCCTCCCATAGCTGAGAATAGGTGTAGGAATCAATCACAGAGGCTAAGGGGTGTCCTACAAAGGTCACAGGAAGGGTTGTTTGTGAAAAATAGGCCTTTTCAAAAGGGAGAATCGTAATCAGCTGGTCCAATGTACTTACAAGGGTCCTCATCCTTTTTTTTCTCCACGCCCACACCGAGGGACAGACATAGTGAATCAGCTTCCCTTGGTAACCCGCTTTCCTGAGTGCCTTTGCCATGAGCATATTAAATTCGGGGTAGTCGATAAAGAGAACGCCTGCGGGCCTCTCCTTTAAAATCTGTTTTTTGATCTTGCGAAATGCTCTCCATAGACGGGGAAGCG
>JABDCM010000040.1 GCA_013288105.1 Chlamydiota bacterium | reverse complement strand
AGAAAAACTTCTTTTAGAACTTGAAGCGGAGAAAAAGGGTCTGACGGGGAGTGTGTTTTTGGATGTGGCGATTGATCAGGGGGGCTGTTCAGAAACCTCTCGTCCCACTTCCCATTCAAATCCTACCTATCTTTGCCATGATGTGGTCCATTACTGCGTCACGAATATGCCAGGAGCCTGTGCGCGCACTTCGACGCAGGCTCTTGTTAATGCCATTTCTCCCTATGTATTAGAGCTTGCAAAGGGATACAAACAGGCGATGAGAAGAGATTGCGGTTTAAAGGAGGGGCTCAATGTCTGTTTAGGGTGTGTGACGAACTGTCATGTGGCAGAGGATTGTGGGTACCCTTACCATTCCCCCGATTCCTTTTTGTAATTTCTCTTTGCAACTAAAAAAAAATTTCATAGTATCCCCCTAAAACATGCACACCGTTTAGGGAGGAGTATCATGAAAAAAAAAGATTTAGTGAAACTTGCAATGGTTGGAATGAGCGCAGGGATTCTCATGACAGGATGTCAATCCAAAAAAGGTTCTTCTAAACAGAGTTATCTCTCTGCAGATGAACCAGTTTCTGCAGATCAACAGAAATTTTTCTCGTCGCTCTTTTCTGCCTCTCAGAGTAAATATCAGCAGTTAGATAGTCAGCACAGACAGATGGCCAAGCAGATGACGGAACAGTCTTGCAAAGGACAGAACCAATGTAAGAGTCTTGGGGGGTGTAAGTCTGCTCAAAATAACTGTGCTGGTTTAAATGGGTGTAAAGGTCAAAGTGGTGGAAATCCTATCAAGGATCCAAACAAAGCGGTTGAGCTTCAGTATCGTAATCAAATGCAACTCAATCGGTAGTCATGAAAAAAAAACTGACAACACTTGCTCTTCTTGGAATGAGTGGCAGCCTATTCATGAGTGGCTGTCATAAGAAAGAGGAATCCTCGAGCCGTCATGAATTAGTGGCAGATGAGCCACATGCTGTAGATGGAAAGAGTTTTTACGATCAGCTTTCTCCAGAATCGCAAGAGAAATTTGCGAATTTGAATGCTAAGCATAAAAAAATGGCGCAGCAGATGATTCAGCATGATTGTAAGGGAAAGAATGCATGTAAGGGTATGGGCGGCTGCAATACTGCTCACAACACCTGTGCTGGCATGAATGAGTGTAAAGGGAAGGGGGGATGGCCTCCTATTAAAGATCCCAATCCCAGGAATCTTGGTGAGCATGATCACATTCTCCGAACGGACTGCCTCTTGTAACCCCTCCTCATCTACATGGCCCAAAATATTCAACGCAGTCTTTGGACCAACTCCTGAAAGATTAATGAGTAATTCAAATAAATTCCTCTCTCGGGAGGTCAAAAAACCATAAAGCGCCTGCGCATTTTCTCGAATCACAAAAGAGACAAAAAGCTTAATATGAGCCCCTCTCAAAGGCATTTTCCCCAGCAAACTCACAGGAATCGCTACCCGATATCCAATCCCTCCGACATCAATAACCGCATGTGCAGGATCCACCTCCACAAGCTCTCCTGATAGATACTCGTAAATCATATTTTGAACTCTTCCCCATTTCCTAATATAAGCGTGTGTCCATGACAAAAAGCGAGCGCTAAAGCATCAGCCGCATCCTCCGGCTCAGGGATAGTTGTTAGCCCTAAAAGAGTTTTGATCATCCCCTGTACCTGATGTTTACTTGCTCGCCCTCTTCCCATCACCGCCTTTTTAGCCCGTGTGGGGGCATATTCAAATACAGGAATTTTACGCAAAGTCGCCGCCAATATCACAATCCCGCGCGCCATTCCCAACTTAATTCCACTCTGAGGATTCTTATCAATAAACTGCGTCTCTATAGCAAGCGCCTCTACCTGAAATTTATCCATTAAAAGACAAACCCCCTCGTAAATAATACGGTATCTCTCGGTCAAAAGAAGTTTCTTAGGAGGAGAAATCGATCCATAATCTAACGCACAAAATTGCCCTCGACCATTCTTCTTTAAAATGCCATACCCCGTCACTAAAGTCCCGGGATCTATCCCCAATATAGTCGTCATATGAACCTATCCCAAAAGTCCCCGCGGATGCCTTCTATGATCTTGCCGCGATCCTCGTAAGACCGCTCCTCGGCTATATTATTTCCAATATTGCTCTCCTCGCGGTCGCGCTTGCGCTTTACGAGTCTCATCGTCAATCTCATAGAATTCATCTCACGGTTACTTTTGGGATAGGTTCAAGCTTTCAATCATCTGATACAGATTCTCTTTGATCTCATTTCTCATCTGCTCTAATTCTTTTTTTAAAGTGTCAATTTCAATTTTCTGCCTCTCTAATTGGTCTTGCAAAATCGTATTCTCTTTCACCTTTTTAGCAAGATGATGCTGCGCCTTTTTAAGCTCCGCCTCCTTCTCCCCCGTCTGCAATTGCGCATTTTTTAAGAGAGAAAAGGTTTTTTGAAGAACCTCCTCCTCTACCACCTCTCGCATCTCTGTTTCCCGCAATTCGGGGAGTATTTTTTTAAAGTCTTCTTCTATAAAGAGTTCCGTATCCAAAATTTTTTCCTTTTTATGCCTAATTTGTTTATACTTGCCTTATGTTAAAGAGAGAAGTTAAAAATATTCTACTTCGAATGCCTAATTGGTTGGGCGATGCGGTGATGGCGACTCCTCTGATTACAGATGTGCGCTCCGCGTGGCCGGATGCAAAAATCACAGTTATGGCCCTTGCGTCCACCGCTGCTCTCTTTGCAGCTGATCCTAGCATAGAGGTTTTCCCATTTTCTAGAGAAGAGCCCTCTAAACTTTTGATACAAAGGCTCAAGAGAAAAAATTTCGATTTAGCTATTCTTCTTCCCAATTCTTTTTCTTCTGCTTGGTGGTGTTGGCGAGCAGGTATCAAGAGACGTTTAGGATATGCGGCAAATGGCCGCTCTGTGCTGCTTACCCATGCCCCCTCTTTTCCAAAAGAGAGAGGCAAAGAGCATCTGGTGTTGACCTATAAAAAATTGCTGGCCCCTCTTGGCATCCCTCTTTCTGATACTCCTCCTTCTCTCATTGTTTCTCATGTTGAAGAGACATGTGCCTCTTTTTCTATTCCAAAAGAGGGGTGGATTGTAGGGATCAATCCAGGTGCTGCTTATGGCTCTGCAAAATGTTGGCCTCCAGAACGCTTTCGAGCCGTCACAGAACAGCTCCTGGCTTTTCATCCGCATATCCATATTCTCTATTTCGGAGATAAAAATGGGGCTCCTCTTGTCAATTCTATCTGTGAGGGGCTCCCCTCTCGTGTGATGAATTTAAGTGCGCGGACAAACTTAAGTCAACTCATGGCACTTATTTCGAGATGTGATCTGCTGTTGACCAATGATAGTGGACCTATGCACATAGCAGCTGCGCTTGGCGTGCCTCTGGTGGCTCTTTTTGGCTCAACCAATGAAAAAGTGACAGGTCCCTATCCTCGAGGGAGTGTCATCCATAAACAGGTTGCCTGTTCCCCCTGTTATAAGCGAACATGCCCGATTGATTTTAGATGCATGAGGGGAATTAGTGTAGAGGAGGTTTTTGAAAAAATCAAACAGCACTTAATATAATGTGAACCAGTTCAAGGAGATCCACTGGTGAAACCAGAAGGGAAACAGCTCTTGTACCTCCCCATCTACCCCCTCCTCCTCCATCTGCTCACAGATCTCTTGTATCGAAATCCCCTCCCCAATCTTCTTCAAAATGTGATACTCTGTTGCAGAAAGAGGCGCCCATTTCACCAGATTTTCAGCAGAACGGTAAATAGCAAAATAACCCCTCTTCTTCGCATATTCAGGAAAGGTACATCCCTTCCACTCCTCTACTTTCTTCTTCAAAAGCTCCTCTCTCAAAGTAAAAAGATCCTCCTCTAGAGCAAAAAGATGTACATAGGGTTGTAGCCGTAACCTTCTTTCTAAAATCTCTCCTGATGCAATCTCTTCCGCTTCTAAGGGGGGATGTGCACCTATGAAAAAACTCTCCCCTGAAGCTCGATCTATCTCTGCCGCTTCTACTGTCAGCTGCGGAAATTCTTTTTCTCGCAACCAAACAGGCAAAGTCTCTCCTAATCGACACAGTGCCCAGTGCGATGCGGGATGCTCCGTTAAATAGGGCACCCCAATCCCTCGATTGAAACTCTCATATCCATACAATACAGTGACCATAGGGAAATTTTTGTGCAGGCAATCTAATAACCGCCACCAGTACTGCTGATGGTAAATCTCTACTCTCTCTAACGAGGTTAAATGGCTATTCGGAAGAATATGCTGATACGCCCCATCTCTCCACTCTTCAGCTAGTTTCTGATCCTCTTGCAAAGGCTGCGTGATAGTTTTGGCAAACCACCTCTGACACTCTAAAAGCGACTGAGGAACTCTTAAATCAAACATAACTCTTTTTGATAAGCTTTCGCCTTTAAAGCCTCTTGCCAGGTCTCTTCAAAACTAATAAAATGGTCGTCCCACTCCAAAAGAGTGGCCACTCCAGGAATCTGTTTGTAAATCTCCCCATAAAGCTGCCACACCTCTTGGCACACATAATCATCATGCGTATCTAATACATAACTCCCCTGATCACGATGGCCCGCTAAATGAATCTGAATCACTCTCTCTACAGGAATCTCTCGTAAATACTCCATCGGATCAAATCCATGATTACGACTGGATACATAAATATTATTCACATCCAACATCATATGGATATCGGCTCTTTCCACCACTTCACGGTAAAATTCCCACTCGCTCATCTCACTTTTCCTATAGGAAACATAAGAAGAAAGATTCTCTAACGCAAAAGGAATCTCCAGAAAATCTTGCACAATATGTGCTCGCTCTGCCACATATGCAATCACCTCTTTTGTATAGGGTAAAGGAAGAAGATCATGGTAATGAGCACCCGGTAACCGTCCCCAACATAAATGATCTGATAACCAAGGCGTTTGTGTCTTGCGCGTCAGTTTTTTCAGTTTATTC
>JABDCM010000039.1:1660-4996 GCA_013288105.1 Chlamydiota bacterium | reverse complement strand
TTGAGCATATGCAATAAAACAGATCCAAAATAGTGGAAGAGAATCATGATTAATAAGGCAAAAAACAGTTCTCTTAAACTAATAAGAGTGCGCTTTCTTTTATCATATGGTTTTAAAAATGATAAATAAACGGGGATATGCCCCACGGCATCGATCACCAAAAAAAGGGTTAGGCAGAAAGTGAGAAAGGTATTCATCATGGCCTCAGTATAAAGAGGGCTTGAATTGTTTTCCAGATTCGTTAAAAATCTGCAAGATGGAAGAGAAAGATTCACTATTGATCCCCTCATATAAGGAAAAATTTTCTGGTATTCTTCTTTTTGGGCCTCCTGGTTCGGGGAAGGGAATGTTGGGGAAATTTTTATCAAGTGCAGGAAGTCAATATCATCTATCAACAGGCGATATTTTTCGTGCTCTCCCTAGCTCTTCTCCTGCGGGCAAGCTCTTTTATTCTTATGCGAGTCGTGGCCTTTTAGTTCCTGATGATCCAACGATCGAAATTTGGAGGCGCTATGTACAGGGATTGATGGCGATCAACGCCTTTAATCCTGAAAGTCAGGATATTTTATTGGATGGGATGCCTCGTACGCTTAAGCAGGCTGAAATCTTACAAAATTTTGTCCATGTTCGTCACGTTATCGTTTTAGAAGTGTCTAATAAGGAGGAGCTTTTATTTCGCATGCAGAAAAAGATGCGTTTAGAGGGGAGGGTGGAAGAGATAGAGATGAAGGTTTTAGAAAAGAGGTTAGAGGTCTATGAGAAGGGGATTGGTGCGTTGTTAGATTTTTATCCTCATCATTTGATTTCAAAGATTAATGGGGGGCAGAGGCCTTTGGAAGTGCTACGGGATGTGCTGGTGCGCCTTTCCCATTTACTATCGCGAGAGGTCCCTTAAAAAGAGTTGAAATTTTTCTTTGATCCATGAAAAACGGAGTTATATATGCCAAATTTCATGGATAACTATTTATCGTAACTGTTCAGGCTATCCTTCACAAGAAACGGTAACGGTAACGTTCACGAAAGCAGGCCCTTGGATCATTTTTTTTAAAAACTAGCTTAGATTTTCTCTTTCGTGAACGTTACCGTTACCGTGCCCGATTTTCTCCTAATAACCTGTGTTTTGCAGCAGGTATAGCATGCTGTCAAAAGTAGTGCGTTTAACTCCAGTTAATAGTCTAAACTGTTCTGAATAAAGGATTTTCATTTTGTCGTATTTTGCCATTTGTGCTCCATAACGAGGATCACAGTAACAAAAAATTCATCATAATGCAACTGTTTAAGATGGTCCGTGGCTTATCACTACGTCTTACGGGGAAACCCCTGCGCGGTTTCCCCAAACCCCATCCGGCAAGCCGCCTAACGGCGGCTTTTTTTGTCGCCTTGATTTACCGCAAATAGCGTCGTCCTCTCCAGAATGTATTTTTAGCTAAGGAATAGGTAGTGCTAAAAAAAATGCTCCCACTCCAAGTGCAGCTGATTCCACCGCTGCAACTCCAGCAGCTGCGACTCCAGCCACACCTCCTGCGCTTGCAATAACAGCCGTTCCTTGAGCAGCTACACTTGCTCCCGCGACAGCAATTCCAGCCACACCTCCAGCACCAGCTACAGCAGCTCCACCAGCGGTTACACCCGCACTAAAAGAAGCAACACCAATTTCAGCTATCGCTCCAGCGGCCGCACCGGTAACGCCAACACTAGCACCAGCACCAGCTATACCCACACCAGCAGCAGCTCCACTAGCGCCCGATACCATAGTACCAATGGCTCCCGCTGCAGCCCCTCCAGTACCTACAACAGCAACTCCTGCTCCTACCGCTACTCCAGCAGCCCCTGCATAACAGACTACTTTGGTTGCCCAATAAGCAATTGCACAGGCAATAGGCCCTCCTCCCAGCCCTCTACAATGCAATCTAACAACATAATTATTTTCAACTTTACTTAGAGCAATATATGAGCATTTAAGACAGGCCTCTAACTGAGCAGTTGTAATATTACGCAATTCTTTTGGTAAATTATAACTCTCAATTTTTGTAACTTGGTCTTGTTTGATTACAAAAAATTCGTTGTTACGGTATTGCACACGAATATCTCCTATCGATGAAGAGATATGCAAATTGGATTTTGGGATATTGAAATTTATTGTCATACGACCAGTCCTTATATTTAAAAAATTACACCACTATCCAAAGCTATAAAAAAACAGCTAGCTTGGAGTTATATCATATTCGTTCTCTTCACGAAACTTGTGCTGCAATTTATTAGTTGAGTCAGTCCTGATTAATAAGAACTGAAACCATCATCATTCAGCACTGAAACCATTATCATTCACTACATCCTCCTGATAAGAAGGCGGATATAGTTTTGGAAGATACTGTTCTAGATCCAAACGATATCGATTAAACGATTGATCTACAAGGTTGCGACTCACAAAGAAATCGATAAAGCTATTCGCATTCGTAGCAGCAATCCAACAATCGATTTCATGCAGATCACTTTTTCTACTGCTATCTTTTAGACAGCTAGCGAAAGTTGTGATAAATGCTTCTGTTTGTACGAGTTTATCATAAAAATCCTTATGCGTTCTCCACTTGTGATCCGCTGAGGTAATATCGTTCTTAGCCAGATCAACAAATAGTTCAAAACGTGGATCATCTAATGCAAGGTATTCAAATTTACGATGATTAGAAAGGCATTCTTTTCCTGCTTCATACATAAAATATGCACCCACACCAAACGCAGGAAGCATAAGAATGCCTAGAGGTATGCAGACGCCAAGTACGAGAGCCCTATAGGCACGTCTTTCTGCTTTAGCTCTCGGTCCATAACTTAAGATTTGGTGAGCTTCTGCTTCGGTAAATCTCGCTGAAACTGCCATAGTTTCCTCCAGAAATATTTTAAGCCACAAGTCTATCAAGGAAAGGATTTATTGCCCACATGTTCTTTTTAATTTCTTTGTAATTCGGCTTTTCTAGTATCCAAGAGCGTGCGATTTAAGGTTTCAATCAGCGTCGTTCTCTTTACATTAAAAGTTCTACAAGCCGCCGCCTTTGACATTCCATTCTGTAGAGAATCTATGATAGCCTCTAGTTTTTCTTTAGAGATCGCTAGAGGTTGTCCTCCCATTCTGCCACGTTTTCTTGCTGCTTTCAATCCCGCATGGACTCTCTCTTTAATCAAAGCTCGCTCATATTGAGCAAGTGCATCAAATACATGAAAGAGCAATTCTCCCGAAGCAGTCGAAGTATCCATCCCTTCAGTGAGTGAGCGAAAACCCACTTGATTAGCTTTTAAAGACGTGATAATTTCAACGAGGTGAGTCAAGGACCGTCCTAGCCG
>JABDCM010000039.1:0-1650 GCA_013288105.1 Chlamydiota bacterium | reverse complement strand
GCCAACCGCAATACAAAAGAGGGTTCCCCCCATTTTATAGAGGCCTTTCAACGCGGTGAGTCAAGGACCGTCCTAGCCGATCCAATTTCCACACTACGAGCACATCACCTGGTTTGAGAAAGGCAAGAGCGTTAGCAAGTCCAGGCCTGTTATCTCGAGCCCCTGATGCTTTGTCTTCAAAGATGATCATGATCAGATTGGGATTTTCAGAAAATTGTAGGTCCCAAGCTGTTTTGAGCTTTCCAAGAAAATCAGGGTCTTCAGACCCCATCCACGAAATTTCATCTAAAACGATGACTATCTTCTTGTGTCTTTGGATAAGTTCCCAAGAAAAGTGAAGTGTTCGACCCAATCGAAAGCCTGCATTTTTGGTATCCTAAAGCTCTTGGACAGCTGGGCAGAAAAATCATCTAACTACATATAAATGACAAATGCCAATCATATGATGCATAAACAACGTTTTCTCCAGGGAGATTCAAATTTGATTGATAAACAGGAGACAATTCGCTCTTAGAAAAATCGAGAAATTTCACACCTGGAATAGTCACTAGCTTGTTTCCAGGCTGTTGGAGAGTCAATAGGACAACATCAAGCGACTGAACCAGTCTATTACTGCACTGAACTGCCCCTGTTCTAGCTATTACAGGCCCTGGAGTAGAATAAGCAGTTTGATTATCCATTGAAAACAACCTTTAAAATCTTATGAAATGCAACACGCTCCAAAAGTACCAGCAGTGGCAATTCCAGCTGCAGCCTCTACACCACCACGAAAGGCTGCAGTAGCAAGTGCAGCCGTAGCAGCTACTGACCCCGCAGCAACTCCACCAAGAACCAATGCTGCCCCCAAAGTGTCATTGATATGAGAACCTGATGATGTACGAGAAGAGAATGCATAAGGATTTCTATCCATATCATAACCAGCATCATTGTATGGATTGTATCCTACTGGGTAAGGTAGTGGTAGGGGGGGTGGATAAAAATTATAGGGGGATACTCTGAATAACACCTCTCTTTCTGGAACGCCAAAAGGATGTATAGTTCCGTTCGTCAATGTATTACGCTGAACCTCTCCTACCCTATGCACTACTCCTGCTCTATCTATTATAGGTCCTAGATTAGGAGGATAAGCAGTTTGATTATCAAAAGACTGAATCGGTGCGCCTCTAAAAGAGTAACCTCCTATACATGGAGGAGGAGCCTGCATTAGGTAAGATCTTCCATAAGGATCTGGAGCTGTTTGATAATAAGGAACAACTTGTTGTGAAGCATAAGGACTGGAAGCGTAAGGGTAAGAACTCATAATGTTATCTCAAAAAATTTCCAAAAAAGTAATCTATTCCAGCCTTATTGTCAAATTTATATTTCGTGAAACAGCAGCAAATCGCTATTGTCCTTCTTCCTATTTTCTATAGACCTCTTGTGTAATTAAGAAAAAATTTTAATAATGTTTTTTAGCCGCATATAACTCCCTATCAGCATGGCGAAATAATTCGTCCAATGAGAGAGTATCATTATAATAGGCAGCCCCCACACTAAAAGAGAGTGAAAAAGGACGCTTATGTTCCCTGTTCCATTTGCTGACAACTTCTCTAAGATGACTAATCAGAGTATCATAACTTTCATATTCTGCATTGACCGTAATCACTCCAA
>JABDCM010000038.1 GCA_013288105.1 Chlamydiota bacterium | reverse complement strand
GATCTCCTATCTCCGGAGAGCGCAAAAAAAATACAAGAGGTTTTAGGAGCGCACATCGATTGTAGTTGTGAAGGGACATGGATTGATGGGGAGGTTGATGCGACTTTTGTTTTAAATACCCCACAAGTCAATTTAAATGGGACTCTTATAGGTAAAATGAGGGATTTGGAATGGGGTGTGGATGGACAAATTCTTCTTGTTGGGGAGAGAGCCAAAATTTTAGGCCCAGATGTGCATCTCAAGGCGCATGGTTCCATGAATATTGACAAGGGGTACTGGGCTCTTCCCCTGATCGAGGGGGAGCTGAAAAATCCCCATCTCTATACAGAATTTCGTGGAAAAGTAGGGGAAAAGGGAAAACCCTTTTCTTACCATGCTCTCAATGGAGTTGCAAATGGTACTTTCATGAATCTTGCCATTGCAAATGTTCCTGAACAGATGGAGGGGTCCTTTTTTGTGCAGTTGGATGGCCATAAGAATGTTGTCACAGGGAAAGTGCATATAGGTACCCCTTTCGAAAAAGAGGCCTCTTTAGAGGGAAACTTCACCATTTATGATCTGATCCAGAATGAGAGCCTCTCCCTAAAAAAAACCAATTTCTCTTTTACCGCTGATGTGGAAAAGTTTCCTGTAGATATTTTCACCGCCCTTCTGCCCGAGAAGATTCCTCTTGCCCCCCTTGTGGGAGCAACCCTCAATATACATACCAAAGGAGAGTACTCCTCCGTCGAAGGGGGAGAGCTAGAAATGGAGGCTCAAGGAGAGGGCTTTTATGCGCAACTCGCTTTAAATTTCGATACAAAATTTCAATATTTAGCATCAAAACCTGGTCTTATACGCTGGGAACTGACCCCTGAGCGCTACCGCTACCTCTTACACATTTCAAATCCCGATCTCTCCCCTCTCTATACACTGATGCGGACAGCCTCTCTTGATATGCACATTCACCATTTAACTTGCCCCACAAGTAAGGAGAAAAGTTTAGGAAAATTTCTCTGTAAAAGTGGCTTGAGTGGGGATTTAACACTAGATAAGCTCCTCTTTGAAAATATAGATACGAGAGATACCTTTTATGTGGACAATTTAAAAGGATCCATTGAGGGTAAGGATTTTAGTGAGTCTGTTCACTTAACTCTTTTAGGAGATCTCTTTCCACAAGGTATTCACCGTCCTGTGAGTGAAAACTCCCATTTTGAATTCAAGGGAACGATGTTAGATTTTTGGACAGAGGAGTGTAAGTTCAATCGTAAAGGGTTAACCTTGGAGGGGGATTTAAGTTTAGAAATGATTCCTGTAAAGGAGATTACAGGGATTTTACCTCTTGATATGGAGACTCGCACCCTCTTTCAAGCTCTTTTAGGAGAGTGGGTCAATGCTAGAATTGATGGCAAAATCTCTCATGAGAGAGGTCCTATTTCGGTTGATATCAAATCCTCTAATTTCAAAGCGCTGATTCCCTTAGAGATGCAAGAGAACAAACTGGTTTTAACTGACTATGTGGAAGCAGAAATTTCTTTGACTGCTGATATTAATGAAAATTTCTTAAAAGATATTAACCCCTTATTGATTACGGGAGCCTATTCCTCCTATCCCCTTAGGGTGTATATAGATCCAGAAGAATTTCAGATAGCGCTTCACCCCTTCTCTTTCAGGGGGATACACATTAAGAGGGGAATTATTGATATTGGTAAGATTCGAGTGCGCAATGGGGGTGAGATCCAACGTCTGATGGATTTTTTAAGAGCGAACAAGGAGATCTCTGCTGAGGGGGACATGGATGCCTGGTTTACCCCCCTCTATTTTTCTTTAAATGATGGTGTTGTGAATTATAAAAGGTTTGATCTTCTATTGGGAGGATCTGTGCATATTGCGCTTTGGGGAAGAATTGATCTCAATAAGGATCGGGTCAGGATGACGTTAGGGATTGCGCCTACGACGCTTCAACAGCGTTTTAATATTCTAGGGCTTTCGAAAAAGGATATGTTCCTTGTCAAGATGAGTGGTTCTACGGAGAGGCTTGAGCTTGATTGGAGTTCTGCCTATACCCGTATAGGAATTCTGATTGCTCGCACTGCGGGTGGTGGAATTGGATATGTTCTGGGAGGGCTTGTGGAACAGTTAGTGGAAGCTGTAGGAGAGGAGCCTGCTCCTCCTCCTACGACAACCCCTTTTCCTTGGGAAGGGGATACCTATTTTGAGGGGATCCCCGCGGAGGGAATTCCTCAGGAGTCTCCTCCCCCCTCACGGGGACGCAAGTGGGGAAAGAGGGCCCTTCAATTCCTCATCCCCTAAAGGAATAGAAAGAATCCAAAACTCAGGTTAAGAACCTTTGTTAGATTTTTTCTTATTGAGGATCTCCTCTATTTTTCTCTTCTCCCACTTATCACATAAAAAACGGTCTCGAACTACCCATTGTAAAACAAGAACGATTCCCCAAGAAATGGATACCCAATAAAACCAGAGATCATCTGGAGAAGTTATTAAATTAATGATAATCAATAGAATATTCACCACAACATAAGAAGTAAGATTGGTATAAAAACCTCTTAAACGGTTGACATATTCTTTAACTTTTTTACGTTCGCTATCTTCTGCCATAATTCCTCCTAAAGGAAAAAAATTGTGTTAATAATTCCTGAAATCACAAAAAACATCACCATCGACATAATGTCATTAAAAGCGGTCACGCTAGGTCCCGCTGCTAATGCAGGATCCACTCCTACTTTCGCAAAAAAGAAGGGGGAAAAAACTCCTAAAGTAGTCGCCGTCATCGACGCACCCAAAATCCCCGCTCCTACTGTCACCCCCAATTGAATCGCATGCCCTTTAAATTGCCCAATTCCATAATAGCTCAAAAGATAAATGATCGATCCACATAGACAGCCAAAGATAATTCCCGTCAAAGAACCAATGGAAAGCTCTTTTAAAATCGCAGTCCCCTTTTTCCCTACAGATAACACTCCTATAGCCATACTTCTCACAAGCACAGTGCTACACTGAATACCTACATTTCCTGACATTCCATTGATCAGAGGAATAAAAAAGAAGATCATCCCCAAGAGTTCCGCCTCAATTTCCTGATAATAGGACATGATCGCTGCACTAATAATACCTGCGAAAAGGGTGACTAACAGCCAAGGCGCCCGCGCAAGAAACCGTTTGATCACGGGATCATATTCGCTCACATTTTCTGCCGTCCCCGCCATCGCTGCAATCGTCTCATCTGCTATATCTTCTATCGTCTCTACCACATCCTCATAGGTAATCACACCTACAAGAAGATTATCCTTATCCACCACAGGAAGAGCTGGAATCTTATATCGTTCCACAAGATCCACAACCTCTTCCCGGGTGGCCTCTGTTGTGACCTGATGCTCTACCTGCCTCATCACATTACGTAGAGGCAGATGTACCTGATTGACAATCAAATTGCGCGCAGGGACAAAACCTTTCAACTCCCCTCGATGATCTACCACAAACACACGGCGCGTCATATCAATTCCAGGATTCTCCCGAATAAAAGAGGCCGCCTCTGCAATCGTTGTTTCCATAGGAAAAGCAAAAAACTCATTTGTCATGAGTCGTCCAGAGGTATTTCTCCCATGTTTTTGCAACTCTCTAATTTGACAGGATTTTTTCTGATCCATGAGATCTAAAACACGTCGATACCGTCTATCTGGTAAATCATCTAAAACCCAGACAGCCTCATCTGCAGGCATTTTTTCTATAAGTCTTTTTACCTTTTCATCCTCTAAATGACGAAAGACTGCCCAGCGCGTTGCGCTATCGGTATTAATCATAAAAGTGACTTTTGCATCCCAATCAGGAAGATTTTCATAAAGAACAGCTCGTGCGTGTGGAGGCAGTCTACAGGCTGCATACGCAAGGTCGATGGGATTGTATTCACTTGCAATTTTTGCAACATCATGAAGATGAATGCTAAAAGTTGTCTTATGAAAAGCCTCCTCCAACCTCTCACTGAGCTCATCATCTAGATGACTGGTACGAGACTCCATAAGATTTCCAGCACTTACAGACTCTTCCTCTTCATTTCCATCTAACTCTATCATGTATACCTAGAGGGTTTTTACAAATTCACTAAAAGACTCGGTCGCTCTGACCCCGCTCAACCATTCATCCTCCTCAATATCTTCAATAAAGGGAAGGGCCTCTCTTGCACCTGCCAACTGTAGATATTTCAAGGAAAGGTCATACATTCCCGATAGAGAATAGAGGCAGGCTAAATGGTAACAAGCCTCCCCCTCTCCCAACTCTACAGCTTTCATCAACTTTTTTTCTGCCTCAACCTTTAATTCTTCTACCTTTTCTGAAAAGTAGGGCTCAACTGCTATTTCAGATAGATATAAAAGAGCATATCCCCATTCGCTCCAAAAGCGATCCTCCTCCTGATATCCTTTGGAAAGAGAGCTAAAAAAATCACACGCTCGATACAAGGGCTCTGTATCTCCTGTTAACTCTCCCAAATGAGCAAAAAGCAGTGCCAATCTGTACTTTACATTCTGTACTGCAGGAAATTTCTCGTAAAGAGGTAGAAGCGTCTGGATTC
The DNA here is from genome assembly GCA_013288105.1 of Chlamydiota bacterium. Classification (GTDB taxonomy): domain Bacteria; phylum Chlamydiota; class Chlamydiia; order Chlamydiales; family JAAKFR01; genus JABDCM01. The sequence goes on along the minus strand of JABDCM010000038.1, from coordinate 1,179 downwards.
CTAAATTATAGCTCTCCTCATCTGCTGTTAGATCTCCCAATAAATCATAAGCGCATCCCAAATGAAAAAGAGCCTCTATACCAGCTCCCCTCTCATGAGCTTTTTTAAATAGGATAATGGCCTCTTCAAGAAAAAGGGGTTCCCCCCCTAATTGGTGTGCACGCATAGAGGTCAAACCCCAGTCGATTAAATAAAAAAAGGAGTAGGGGCGTACTTTGGAAAGGTGCTCTATAGCAACCAGCGCTTTTTTATAATAGTTCTCATCTTTTGTCATCACACCCATTGCCAAATTGGCTTGAAAAAGACCATGCCAATTTTCAACGGCAAAAGGAGCCTCTTCTAAGGCTTTTTCGAAAAAGGGGAAAGCCTCTCGAACAATTTGAGAATCAGAGAAATAAAGACCTAAGCAGAGATGAGAAAATCCGGCTGCATAGAGAAGATCGACAGATGCAGGCTCATCTAATCTGGATTGAGCAAGTTGCTTTAATACTCTCTCTTGCCCCTCTTTAATGAGCTTATACTCCTGGAGGAGAAGACCCATTGAGGCAAGTCCCCTACCGAGATAAGCAGAAACCAACCAGGGATCACACTCCCTTATTTTGGAGGAGGTCAACTTCTCAAAGGCAGTTTCGATCTCTTTTACCTCTTTTCTTAACCATCCTGAATGAAGGTAGAGCTTTCCCCAAAAAAGCCACAATTCGGCTTGTTTGGGATGCGCAAGAATTGCCTCTTGAATCGCACTATCTGCAGCAAGAAAATGGTCCCTTTGATGGGTGAGTTCAAAACGTCCTAAACTTCCCTCAGCTAAAAGTCTCCAAGCTCTCAAGTAGACCTGACGTGGCTCATTTGAAACATTGGCTTGAATGACCTCTTGAAAGAGCAGAAGAGCCTCTTCGACGAATTGAAGATTCCCTTGAACCATTCCCACATAGAGAAATACCTCCCCATAATCCACTTTAAAATGGGGAAGCTGACACCCCAAAGCACGAGCCCGATTAAACTTTTCAAGAGCTCTTTGAAGATCTGCGAGCTCTCCCGATTTTTTTCCTAATGCAAACCAGGCCTCCCCCCAATCCCAATAGATCTCCTTTTCCTCGGAACATTGAATGGCGATTTCAAACTTCTCTAAAGCATGTTCAAAAAAAAGAGTATTTTTTAAAGACTTTCCTAAAGCGACGA
>JABDCM010000037.1:3960-6013 GCA_013288105.1 Chlamydiota bacterium | reverse complement strand
TAGATCCTAGAGTTTTTGTGAGAAGCTGCCATCCTTCCCAATCCTCTTCAGCCATTCCATCTTCTATAGAATCAATGGGATATTGATCGCATAGTGTTGCAAGCATTTTTACTTGTTCTGCTGAAGAGCGTGTGGAATATTTTCCCTCTTTATAGAAAGAGGAGGCAGCACAATCTAAGGCAAGAGAGATCTCTTTTCCTGGTTGATATCCTGCTTTTTCAATGGCTTCCATGAGGAGAGTTAAGGCCTCTTCGCTTGAGTGGAGATGAGGGGCGAATCCCCCCTCATCACCGACTGCGACCACATGTCCCTGTTTTTTTAAAATCTGTTTGAGTGTATGGAAGACCTCTACCCCCCATCTAACAGCCTCTTTAAAGGAGGGGGCCCCTAGGGGACGGATCATGAATTCTTGGAATTCCAGGTTATTATCTGCATGCATTCCACCATTAATCACGTTCATCATGGGGCAGGGGAGCAGATGTGCATGGGGTCCTCCTAAGTATTGATACAAGGGAAGATTGCAAGAGGCACTGGCGGCGCGTGCGATCGCAAGAGATGCTCCCAAAAGGGCATTGGCTCCCAAGTTAGATTTATTTGGGGTCCCATCGGCCTCAATCATTTTTCTATCTAAGGCTTCCTGCTCAAAAACATTGTGTCCGATGAGGAGCTTTCCCAGGGTTTTTTCAATGGTATGAATGACCTTGAGGACCCCTTTTCCGAAGTAGCGTTTAGGATCTTGATCGCGAATTTCTAAAGCCTCATGTTCTCCTGTGGAGGCTCCGGAGGGGACGGCGGCAGTTCCTGACACGTTGCGATCTGTGCGGATGGTGACTTGAACGGTGGGGTTTCCTCGTGAATCAAGAATTTCTAGAGCTTCTACCGAAACAATTTTTGATGAGGTGGTCATGGATCTATCCTACTATTTCAAACTTGATGCATTATAGAGGGAGAGGCCAATAAATGCACTTATAAACAGAACATGATTTGATTCAAAAAACGCTCCAAGGAAAGGAGGGGGGCTTTTGATATTCTTGTAGAGCGTTACAGGACAAAAATATTCTATCTCTGTTTGGGGATAGTGAAGGATGAGGAATGGGCGGAAGATTTGACTCAGGAGACTTTTTTGCACGCCTTCTCTCATCTGAGTACATTTAAGGAGGAGGCCCGTTTTTCTACATGGATATGGAGAATTGCGCATAATTTATGCCTTAACCATTTGAAAAAGCGGAGAGTTCAAGAAGAGGAGTTTGTGGAACAGGCGCATGCAGCACACACTTCTCAAGTTGAAGAGGATGGGTTAGAGGGGCACATACGTCATCTTCTGCCGCAGCTTTCTTTAGAGCAGCGGCAGGTTTTTGAGATGTATGATTTGCAGAGGATTCCGCAGAAGGAGATAGCGGTTCGGTTAGGGATTCCCTATGGGACAGTGCGTTCACGTCTTTATTATGCGAGGCATCACTTACGCAATCTGCTTAAACAGAGGAAATAGAGCTATTTCGAGAATGATCTGGCATCATGAATAGCGCTGGACGCATGCGACGCCGTCGTAGTTGTCGTAGAAGTTGTCGTAAGTAACACGGAGGCCTTGGGAGCCAAAGCACCCAACGAGGATAGGATATTGGTCATCAACTTTTTCGATGCAACGAGTATAATTCCAAGACTTATCGTTATATACTTGTTCTCCAGTAGAGGCAAAAACTATCAGGTTAAGCGCGACAGCCTCCAGTACACTCGGCATGCTGCAGCCTCTTACTTCCACCATCCTTTCCTGGATTTCATAATTTTCGCCTTGACTCCCAGAAAGCATCTTTTTATCTATGAGAACCCATCCAGGAGCCATGGTATCCCCAAACTGTTCCGCAACCTTTTCCTTGAAACAATCAAATGGACCGCCGCTAGTTTCTTTCAAAACTTGCAAAGTAAAATCTTTTTCCTCTCCTCCCACTCGAACTCTTCGCGGGATATATAGAAGAACCGCATCTTTTTTACTCGGGTCAACGTGTGGCATGGGCGGAACAGGATCCAAAACCGTTATATTCAACATTTCCCATGT
>JABDCM010000037.1:0-3860 GCA_013288105.1 Chlamydiota bacterium | reverse complement strand
GGGATATATAGAAGAACCGCATCTTTTTTACTCGGGTCAACGTGTGGCATGGGCGGAACAGGATCCAAAACCGTTATATTCAACATTTCCCATGTAGCGACATCACATATTTGCACTGTTGAAGAGGAAGGGGAGGTTGGTGCAGAAAAATGACAGGAGTCTCGTGCACTCACTCCAAAAGCTGAACTAGCCATGACAAGTACCTATGTTTAAGAGAACTATCTCTACCAAAATGATACACGAGTTTAATCGAATTTTCATTAAGCGTAAACCATTAAAATTGTTTATTGATAAACACCTTTGCAAGTTTTAAGTAATCAGGAGAAGTTCCGCTGGACGCATGCGACGCCGAAGTCGATGGTGTCGCGGAAGTACCGGCCGACATTGAGGCCATTGGCGCGAAAGCACCCAACGAGGATAGGATATTGGTCATCAACTTTTTCGATGCAACGAGTATAAGTGCAAGGTTTTTCTCCATATAATCGTTCTCCAGTAGAGGCAAATACCATCAGGTTAAGCGCGACAGCCTCCAGTACACTCGGCATGCTGCAGCCTCTTGCTTCCACCATTCTTTTCTGGATTTCATAAGTTTGATTTCGACTTCCAGGAAGCACCTCTTTGTCTATGAGAACCCATCCAGGAGCCATGGTATCCCCAAACTGTTCCTCAACCTTTTCATCGAAACAATCAAATGGACCGCCGCTAGTTTCTTTCAAAACTTTCAAAGTAAAATCTTTTTCCTCTCCTCCCACTCGAACTCTTCGTGGGATATATAGAAGAACCGCATCTTTTTTACTCGGGTCAACGTGTGGCATGGGCGGAACAGGATCCAAAACCGTTATATTCAACATTTCCCATGTAGCGACATCACATATTTGCACTGTTGAAGAGGAAGAGGAAGAGGAAGAGGAAGGGGAGGTTGGTGCAGAAAAATGACAGGAGTCTTGTGAACTCACTCCAAAAGCTAAACTAGCCATGACAAGTACCTAAATTCCTTTGCAAGTTCCAAGTAATCAAGAGAAGTTTCGCCGGACGCACGCAACGCCGCAGGATGCGCTCTTGTGGAAGCTGATTCGGACCTCGAGACCCTGGAAGTTAAAGCCCCCAACAGCGACAGGATATTTGCCATCAACTTTTTCGGTGCAATGAGTATACGTCCAAGGGTCTGTTCCATATAATCGTTCTCCAGTAGAGGCAAATACCATCAGGTTAAGGAGGACAGCCTCTAGTATATTCGGCATGCTGTAGCCTTTTATTCTCACCATCCTTTCCTGGGATTCATAATCTAGGTCTCGACTCTCACGAATCACCTTTTTGTCTATGAGAACCCATCCAGGAGCCCTGGTATCTCCAAACGGTTCCGTAATCTTTGAATTGACAAACCTAAATGAATCGCCTTTCATTTCTTTCAAAACTTTCAAAGTAAAATCTTTTTCCTCTCCACCCACTAGAATTTTTTCGGGGATATATAGAAGAACCGCATCTTTTTTGCTCGGGTCAACTTTTGGAGGTTGTGGAATAATATCCACAATTTCTACATTCCAACTTTCCCACGCCCCCCGTCCATATACCGATACATCTGATTGACGAGCCGCGTCTCTACAGTTTTTTACAATACCCACAACGCCTATAATCAACAGAATCGTTCCGCCACCACCACCCGCTGCCATCATGATAATGGCTTTGACTTGAGCCATATTGCTAAGCGCGCCAGCAAGTCCAACCGCTCCTACAGCAAGTCCACCAATGCCCACAATAATGACAATAGCGCAACTATATGTTTTCCAGCTTGAGAGAGGAGGAGACTTTGGTGCAGAAAGAGGCTGAGAACCTCCCGGCCCAACTTGAGACGAACTATCCATGACTAGTACCTATATTTTCTTTACCAGGAGAGATGATACACGAATTTAATTAAATTTTCATTAAGCTTAAAGTATTAAAATTATTTGTTTATAAATTTTTTTGAAAAATTCCTTTGCAAGTTTCAGGTAATCAGGAGAAGTTCCGCCGGACGCACGCGACGCCGTCGCTCCTGCTGTCGAGGTTGTACGCGGGGAGGACACTGAGACCTTCTTCGGGGTCAAAGCTCCCAACAACGATAGAACGTCGGTCATCAACTTTTTCAGTGCAACGAGTATACGTCCAAGGCTCTGTCCCATATAATCGTTCTCCAGTAAAGGCAAACACCATCAGGTTAAGGAGGACAGCCTCCAATACACTCGGCATGCTGCAGCCTCTTGCTTCCACCATCCCTTTCTGAGTTTCATAAGTTTGATTTCGACTCTCAGGAAGCACCTCTTTGTCTATGAGAACCCATCCAGGAGCCCTGGTCTCCCCAAACTGTTCTGCAACCTCTTCACTGAAATACCTAAATGGGCCATCGCTAATTTCTCTCAAAACGTTCAAAGTAAAATCTTTTGCTTCTTCTTCTTCACCAACTAGAACTTTTTCGGGGATATATAGAAGAACCTGATCTTTTTTGCTCATCGTAACTTCTGGAAGTGGTGGAACAACATTCAAAATCTTTACCTTCCAAATTTGCCATGCTTCAGGCCCATATACCGAGCCGCCCTGTGTATCAATGGATTTGATAATTTTTGCACGTTCTGTTGAATCTGATCGACGAGCTGCATTTATACAGTTTTTTACAATACCCACAATGCCCATAATCAATAGAATCGTTCCGCCTCCACCACCTACTGCCATCATGACAATGGCATCGCCTTGAACTATATTATTAAGTAGGTCTGCAAGTCCAACTGCTCCTGCAGCAAGTCCACCAATGCCCACAATAATGGCAATAGCGCACCCACACGTTTTCCATTTTGAGAAAGGAGGGATGGAGGAGGTAGGTGCAGGAAGAGGGTGAAGGTCCCCTGATCCAACTTGAGATGAACTACCCATGACTAGTCATGCTCCTCATCAAGAAGCTTAAGATAAGAATCATACCGAAGCGGGGAGATTGTCCCCCTCTCCACACCCTGCCTCACTGCACATTCAGGTTCGTGAGAATGTGAACAGTTGGGATATCTACACCCCCTCCCCTCCTCCTCAATCTCAGGAAAATAGGCGTGCAAATCCTCAAGCGTCAAATCCCATACACCAAAACTCCGAATCCCGGGCGTGTCAATACACCATCCCCCAAAGGCCAAGGGAATCAGCTGCGCTGCCGTTGTCGTATGCGCCCCCTTCCTCGTCCTCTTGACAATAGTACCCGTCATGAAATCTAAACCTGTCAACTCATTGATAATCGAGGATTTCCCTGTCCCCGATTGGCCGGAAAAAACAGAAGCTTTCCCGCGCATCTGCTCTCTCAAAGCCCCCATCCCCTCCCCAGTATAGGCACTTATCCCCATGACAGTTAATCCTAAAGAACGGTAGAGCTCGATAAAAGCAAGAACCAGCCGCCTCTCCTCCGGATGCTCCTCTAAGAGATCCATCTTATTGATCACAAGGATAGGCTCCATTTTTCCCTTGTAAGCTGCAATAATATAACGATCAATCAGCGAAGGCTTTAAAGGGGGATCTGCTACAGATACGGTAATTAAAACCTGGTCAATATTTGCAGCAATCAGCTGCTGCTTACGCCCCCCTAAATGCTCTTTACGCGCCAAAAAAGAGCGCCTCTCTTCAACAAGCGCAATCACCCCTTCAGAAAAAAGAACAAAATCCCCCACCGTCACAAGGTTTTTCATCCTCCGCGCCTCCCTCTTCAAAAGGCCTCTTAAAACACAAGAATACACTTTGCCCGCATATTCAACAGCAATCGATTCAGGATGAATAGCAAGAACCCGACCTCTGTGCAGGTTCCGTGAGGAGAGTTTTTTCTGCATCTCCTCTTTCTGCTGCTTTTCCCATTT
>JABDCM010000036.1:108-6369 GCA_013288105.1 Chlamydiota bacterium | reverse complement strand
CGTTGCCATGATCGCAGTCCAAATGTTCATTAAAGGGATCGAATTAATATGAACACCACGAAAAGTTTTTTTGATATGGTCCTGCTTTTTTGGATCGTGATGGATTCGGTCGGATGTATTCCTATTTTCGTCAGCCTTTTAAGACATTTTAACCCCGCTAAACAGAAAGAGATCGTGATCCGAGAACTTCTGATTGCTCTTTTTGTCATGATTCTTTTTCTCTTTTTCGGAAAATGGTTTTTTATTCTCCTAGATATTAATGCCTCCTCTCTTTCTATTGCGGGGGGTATTATCCTCTTTATCATTGCGATCCGCATGATCTTTGGGATACGGCATAAGGAACATGCGGGTCACATTCCCAAAGATCCTCTCGTCGTTCCTCTAGCCATCCCTGCGATTGCAGGTCCTGCTATCCTTGCAACCATTACCCTCTATGGGGGCTCTGAAGGGGGTAGAATGGTGACCCTCCTTGCCATTGTGGTTGCGTGGCTTTTTTCTCTTCCCATTCTTTTCTACGCTCTCTCTTTAAAGAAAATTCTTGGAGAAAATGGGATCATTGCTGTCGAGCGGCTATTTGGTTTCATTCTTGTCTTGATTTCTACTGAGATGGCAAAGGAGGGTTTTATTACTGCCCTTCATTTAAGACATTGAGAAATTTTGCTCTTGTTTTAGCCTATGATGGCACCCCCTTTTATGGATGGCAGAAGAGTGCGGCTGGTCCCACTATTGAGGGCTGTTTAGAGGAGGCTCTTCGCAGACTATTAAATCATCCCGTTCACGTTCAAGCAGCCAGTCGTACAGATAGAGGGGTCCATGCGAGAGGGCAGATCGTCAATTTCCTTGCATCAAAGGAACTCTCCCTTCGCAGCATCAACGCCCTTTTACCAAAAGAGATCCGTGCGCTTCACTTACAGGAAATGCCACTCTCCTTTCATCCTACTTTGGATGCCCTTGGAAAAACCTATCTTTATGAAATCTGTTCTGCTCCTGTTCAACTACCCCATCTTAGGCAGACGGCTTGGCATCTCCCCTATGCTTTGGATGAGAAGAGCATGCAAGAGGGGGCCTCTCATCTCATAGGAAAACAGGATTTTTCCTCTTTATGCAATATGAGAAAAAATCTTAACTATCCAGATAGGGAAAGAACCCTCCATAAAATCCACATCGATTTTTTAAAAAACGCGTATATTTATATCCGCATTTCTGGGGACCATTTTCTCTATAAGATGGCGCGTAATATCGTCGGCCTACTCGTCTATTTAGGGCGTGGCAAAATAAGAATGGAAGAGATTGCCCCTCTTTTAGCCTCAAAACGGAGAAACCAGGGGGCCATCACAGCCCCCGCACATGGTTTAACAGTGGAAAAAATCTACTATCCACAAGAAATAGAGGATCTATTATCCTATCCGGATGCCCTCTAGAAGTCGTAATGAGAGTTGTTGGTGTGGAAGTGGTAAAAAATGGAAGAAGTGCCATTTTCCAAAAGCCCCCCCGCTGAATCAGAATCAGCTTGCGCTAGATTATTTAAAAAAATATCAGATTATTTTGAAAACTCCTGAACAGATTGCAGGTATTCGCAAAGCCTGTCAATTAACGAGCCAGATTCTTGATAAGGTTTGTAAAAAGGCACAAGCGGGGGTCACGACAAGGGAACTGGATGGCTTTGCAGCACAATTGCACAAGGAGGCGGGTGTTATTGCAGCTCCTCTTTATTATGGACATCCCCCCTTTCCGAATAGCATCTGCACCTCATTAAATGAGGTGATCTGTCATGGTATTCCGAATGATATTCCCCTTAAAGAGGGGGATATTTTAAATATTGATGTCTCTTGCATATTAGATGGGTATTATGGCGATTGCAGCCGCATGGTGATGATTACCCCCGTCTCTTTAGAAAGACGTCTTGTTTGTGAGGTCTCCTATGAATGTTTGCAACGGGCCATGCAGATTCTCAAACCTGGCCTGTTGATCTATGAGATTGGAGAGGCTATTGAGAACTATGCAACCGCTCAAGGCTGTTCTGTCGTCAATCAATTTGTGGGGCATGGGGTAGGAGTCCATTTTCATGAGGCTCCCCAAATCCCGCACCACCGGAATCGGCTTCAGATTCCTTTGGCTCCAGGAATGATCTTCACCATTGAACCGATGATTAATGCCGGAAGACGGGAGGGGGTGATTGATCCCTCAAATCAATGGGAGGCGCGTACCATTGATAATCGCGCCAGCGGTCAGTGGGAACATACTGTGTTGATTACAGATACAGGTTATGAAGTTCTAACGCTTCTGTAGATCTTCTAATAGAAGGATTTCCTCTTCTAAGCAGAGAATCTCCTCTCCTAAAACAACCACCTCTTTTTCAAGCCTTCTTTGAAAATCCTCTGAAGGCTCAAGTGCCTCCTCATTTTTTTCTATCATCAACTTGAGGATTTTTCCCTCCGCCGCAAAAAGCTCTTTTCTTGTTTGAGAAAGAATCTGTGATTTTTCCTCAAATTGTTCCCGCAGCTGCTTATATTTCCCCTCAGTTTGAGCCAAAGCGTGTCTAGATTCCTCTGAAATTTTTTCAGCTTGGGGCACATTGAAAAGTGCATTCCACTGAATGGCTAATATCCTCTCTTGCATAGCGACTTCGGAGGCTGCATAAACATTCTGAAGCTCTCCTACTTTTAAAACAGATTGAAGCCTCTCCTCTCTCACCTCTCTAAGAGTGGAGGTCCACTCCTCTTTTTGCCCACTCAAAAGCTCTATCTCCCCTTGCACAAGGCCAAAAAGATGCTCCTGCTGCGCCTTTTCAATTCTTCGCTGTTCTATCTCTTTTTTTAACTCCTCAATCCTCTCTTCAAATTGACGCCTCTCCTCCTCTTTCTCAGATCGGATCTGTTCACAATCTCGCTCCTTTTGATGCATCAGATTCACATGGGTTTCCCCCTCCTGCCTCATCTGCATCCAGATCCCCTCCATCTCTTTGAGAGAAAGAAAGAAAATATAAAAATCTAAAGCAAAAGAGAGAAGAAGTCCCACGTGCCAGAAACGCACCTCTTTAGGAAGAGCGTTTAGATAAAAATAGGTCGAGGCTAGGAAGAGACCATATACAGCACATAACCCGCGGAGACGCCCATAAAAAATAGCAGCACAACTTAAGAGGAGAATAGGGGGGAGAAAACGGGTCCACGTGCAAGGGAGAAGGAGGGAACAAGAGAGGCTAAAAAGTAAAAAAAGTAGAGGAAGCAAATTCCAAAACAGAGAGGCACCAAAGCCTCTTTGCGGTAATCTGAGAGAAAAAGTTTTCGATACAAGATTTCCGATCATAAAAGAAGACTAAAATGACATCTTATTTTCCTTGTGTCAATTGGAAAAAATTTTCATCCCCATGGTCTATGAACCCTTGAGCACTTTGCAAGAGAAAACTGGCAAGAGTGGGATCCCCCTCATAAGTCATTTCAACGGAGATTTTACCGTCAGCGGAGGGTTTTCCACAACGAATGAGGACGTAACAGGTTTCATCTTTCTTCTGTATCTTCTTTTGTTGCTTCACAAGCGATCCTTAGGTGTATCTTTATTTTCCTGTCATAGGTGAAGAAAAAATATTTGTCAAAAGAACATTCTTAATAAAAAAAGTAAAATATTATTTACGCTGTTAGGAAAATAAATTATTAGTTAAGAATGTTAAGAAAGTGCTTGATATTAAATAATTTACTTGTTATAATAGTATCCATATTTAATATTACAGGAGTCATTCATGACAACTATTCAAAATCAGCCTAACGATCAAAACCCCTCTACTACTGAGGCAAAAAAAACAGGTTCACCCAATGCATCAGGGGTATTAATTACTATCCAACTTATTTTAATGAATTTAGTGTTAACCGTGGGACAATCTGTTGCGATTCGAGCAAAAAACAGCTCTCAAAAAAATGAGACCCTGGCTCGATTAAATCAGGAACAAGCGGGTTTTAAATTGCAAGCACTTCCTCCTCTTGACGCCCACCATCACGAGGTTCACAATCAATACGTGAACCCCAACGGGTATTGTTATACAACGACTAAAAAGTGGACTACTTATACAGGACAGGATAAACAGATAGCTGTTGAGGCAAGCAATATGGGGATAAATAACCTGCGACAAGCATGTGAAGCACAGCAGGGATTGCTTCTCCAAAGAATGTCACAAAATGATACAGGAATAGATACTGCAACCAGCTCTCTTTCTCAGGACGTTCAGAATGGGACCTTCCTGATAAAAACGCTTCAAACCTTGACTAAGTATGCGACTTTACAAACTTCTTAATTATCAATTAATTATAAAGAATGTTTATGCGCTATTAAAAAAGTTAAGAAATTAGTTGAATTCAATTAATTAGTATAGTATAATAGATGGCATAAGTAACTAACAAATAAGGTTTAAATGACTACACAAGATAATACTACAGTAATAAAGCCCGTTGAGTTTTTTAAAAGTAATGAGGTAAACAGCCCAGATGACTCAAAGGGTACTCCCCCAGACGTCAATGAGAATGGGGCGATCCTAAGCTGGATATTTGAACAGCTTTTAGGGGTTTTAAACAACACAGGACAGACGATTGTGACCCTATCCAAGGGGATCCAAGCGAATGCTCAGAACCAGTACAATTTAAACCGTATAAACGGGGATATTCACTTTGTGGTTGTTACTCCTAATGATACACCTGATCAGATGCACGCAAAGGACACGATGAACCAGAACCTCATGGCAGCGCGTCAGAACATTCAATCCTCATTGATGGTATCTCACCAGGTTGCTGGAGTGATGACGACGAAGGCCTCTCAATACATCAATAGTACAGTGCAAACGGGAAGTATGATTCAAGCATGGATAGATATGAACATGGGAGCTTTCAAAGCCATCACGAATAAAAATTCGCAAGGTGGATAATAAGATTTAATAAAATTAAAGTTAAGGAAAATTATGGTAGACCCAATCAACTTAGAAATAGATACAGAATTAAATAGCTCATTGCTCCAAACGCAAGAAGCTCAAGCAAAAGAGCCTCTCAAGAAGAAGAGCAATAAGAAGGAGGTTGCCATCAACTTTCTGGACCTTATGATTACGCTGATGCAAAGAGCTGTGACTGTAAACGGGGAAACAACACAAATTCAAAGTACACAACTTGCGCAAAACAGTACCGACCAGAATCAGCAAATTCGTGTAGAGGCCTCCTTTCAATTTACAAATATTAATGATTTGCTCCACGCTGAGGCACAAAAAGCGGAAGATGACTACTTAAGCACGCACCATGTGGGGGATTTCTCTCATTATGAGACGGAAGAACTAGGTGGTAAATTTTACAAGCAGGTAGCGGTAACATTGACAGCAGATGATGTCCAGAACGGGGGTTGGGCAGCTTATAATGCTGTGATCACAGCTGGACCTAGTACAGCAGACCTTACCAATGCTCAGGCAGCGGACTCACAGACCTCTAGTTTATCAAGTGTTGCCAGCGCCACTCTTGGAGTGCAGCACCAGCAAGCTTCTACTCTTGAGACGCAACTGAGTACAGGCACAAGTACGATTTCACAATTCCTCTCTCAAGATAACTCTTTTGTGAATATGGCACAGGGACTGACTCAGACAGCAAACCATATTTAATCGCCACTGTTCTCTCGGAGAAGAGCTAACAAAGCAGAACGAACTGTATGAATTCCCTCTAAAACCCCCTCCTCATAACGAAAGAGGGGGTTTTTTTCTAATTCTGGATAATCCACAGGTTGCAAAACATCTTCAGAGGTTAACGTGGGAACAAATTGGGTGCCACATCTCAAAAGCTTTGCCTCTTGAGCATGTAAAATCTCATCGAGCAATTCAACCATTCTTTGCTTCACTCCTGCTCCTTTCTTCTTTTACGAAAAAAATCCTGCAAAATCATCGCACTCTCCTCCGCAAGGACCCCAGAGGTCATTTCTAATTGGTGCGTAGGATGAGGAAGTGAAAGAATATCTATCCAACTGCCCATAGCTCCATGGCGTCTATCAGGCGCTCCCCACACAAGACGTTTAATACGCGAAAGCAACATAGCCCCTCCACACATCGTACAGGGCTCTATCGTACAATAAAGAGTTGTCTCCAAAAGACGCCAATTACCTATCACCGAGGCCCCACTACTTAAAGTTAACATCTCTGCATGCGCAGTTGCATCTCGAAGCAGCTCTACCTGATTGTATCCTCGAGAAATGATCTTCCCCTGACTCACTAAAACAGCCCCTACAGGGACCTCATCCTGAAGGTAT
>JABDCM010000036.1:0-98 GCA_013288105.1 Chlamydiota bacterium | reverse complement strand
CTAGCCTCTTTGAGAGCCTCTCGCATAAAAAATTCATCTTGATGCAAGAGATCCATTAGCCTTGCAGCTTTTTTTGTAGTTGCGCAATCATTTTTTTA
>JABDCM010000035.1:2739-6633 GCA_013288105.1 Chlamydiota bacterium | reverse complement strand
ATGTAGGTCACCTGATCGGCTATGTGGCCACCGATATCGTCACCCGTTATAAAAAAGCGCGCGGTTATTCTGTCCTTCATCCTATGGGATGGGATAGTTTTGGTTTGCCTGCTGAGCAGTATGCCATCCGCACAGGAACGCATCCTGCAGAAACCACCTGTACCAATATCGAAAACTTCAAAATCCAGTTCCAATCTCTTGGCTTTGCCTACGATTGGGACCGAGAATTGATGACAAGCGATCCTAAATATTACAAGTGGACACAGTGGATCTTCACCCTTCTTTTCAAAAAGGGGCTTGCTTATCAGGCGCAGTTGCTCGTTAACTGGTGCCCTGCTTTGGGAACCGTTTTGGCCAATGAGGAGGTTGATAATGGGCGGTCGAAAGAGGGGGGGCATGCAGTTGAAAGGCGCCCCTTGAGGCAGTGGGTCCTAAAAATTACAGAGTATGCGGAGAGGTTATTAGAGGATCTTGAGGAGCTTGATTGGCCAGAGGGGTTGAAGAAACTACAGCGCAATTGGATTGGAAAGAGTGAGGGGGCTCAGATCGATTTTTCTCTTAAAGAGGAGAAGATTTCTGTCTATACAACCTGTCCACATACTCTTTTTGGGGTCACCTATCTGGTGCTCTCCCCAGAACATCCCTTAGTAGACTCTCTAACTACATCTGAACAGAGAGAAAGAGTTCTGGCCTATCAAAAAGAGGTTGCTAAAAAAAGTGATTTTGAAAGAACAGAGGTCGCAAAGACGAAGAGTGGGGTTTTTACAGGAAGCTACGCTCTGAATCCTATTAATGGCATCAAGATTCCTGTCTGGATCGCTGATTATGTGCTCATGGGATATGGAACAGGGGCTGTTATGGGGGTTCCAGGACATGATGAGAGAGATCGTGCGTTTGCACAGCAGTTTGCTCTTCCTATCGTTGAGGTCGTTACGGAAGAGGGGGTTTGTATGCATAGCTCCTCCTCAGAGCTGGATCTTAATGGACTTGAGATAGAGGGTGCATGTAAAAAAGTGATCGCCTGGTTAGAGAAGAGGGGATATGGAAAGGGGGCTGTCAACTATAAGCTGAGAGATTGGCTTTTTTCTCGTCAAAGATACTGGGGAGAACCCATTCCTATTCTCCATTTGGAGGATGGCTCTCTGCGTGCGCTCGATTTAGATGAGCTTCCTCTTTTACCCCCTGCTGTCAAGGAGTACAAACCCACCTCATCAGGAGAGAGCCCTCTGGCCAAAGTGAAAGAATGGGTGGAGCTTATAGATCCACAAACAGGGCAGCGCGCGCAAAGAGAGACAAATACCATGCCTCAATGGGCAGGCTCCTGCTGGTATTATCTCCGCTTTTGTGATCCACATAATGAGACAGTTGCCTGGGATCCAGAGAAGGAAAAATACTGGATGGCAGTCGATCTATATGTCGGGGGAGCGGAACATGCTGTTCTTCATCTGCTGTATGCCCGTTTTTGGCATAAGGTGCTGTATGATGCGGGTTATGTGACCACAAAAGAGCCTTTTAAATGTCTGGTTAACCAGGGGTTGATTGTTGCCCGTTCTTATCAAAATGGTGCGGGGTGCTATGTACCCCCTTCAGAAGTTGTAGAAAAAGGGGGGAGCTATTTTCATACGCAAACAGGAGAGGAGTTACGCAGCCAAATTGATAAAATGTCCAAATCTAAGCTCAATGGGGTCTCCCCAGATGAGGTGATTGAGGAGTTTGGAGCGGATACGCTTAGGCTCTATTCGATGTTCATCGGCCCTTTTGATAAAGAAAAAGTGTGGCTTCCTGAGGGCATTACCGGCTGTAGGCGTTTCTTAAACCGCTTTTTTGAGATGGTCACCTCCCCCAAACTCAGCGATGAGCTTTCTGAAGAGGCTCTGCGCTATACACACCGGTTGATTCAGGGGGTCACAGAGGATGTGGAGCGCCATCTTTTTAATACGGCCATTTCAAAAATGATGGAATTTGTGAATGAATTTACAAAGCTCCCCTTTTATCCTAAAGAGTGTATGAAAATGGCCATTCAGATTTTGACCCCTTTTGCTCCTCATATGGGGGAGGAGTTGTGGGAATTTTTGGGAGAAAGGGCAACCGTTTCAGACCGCCCTTGGCCCCTTGCGGATGCCCGCTATTTAACTCTTGAAAAAATGACCTATGTGATTCAAGTTAATGGTAAGGTGCGTGCCCGTTTTGAGTTGCAAAAAGATCTGACACAAGAGGCCCTTGTAGAGCTTTCCAAGCAGGATCCTCAAGTTGCTAAACACCTGATGGGAACAATCGAGAAGATCATCTTCGTGCCAAATAAACTTCTTAACCTTGTTGTCCGATGAGGCTATTTGGTCTTTTATATGACCTGGGGCTCCATCTCTTAGCGCTCGCTACCCTTCCAAAAGGGGTGCGCCAGTGGAAAAAATATAAAAAGCTGCTTTTTCATAAATTGGGAGGGGGGTTTCCCCGCATTGAAAAACAAGCAAGAAAGCTTGTGTGGATTCATGCGGTCTCTTTAGGGGAGACAAAAGCGGTGATTCCCCTGGTGAAACGGCTAAAAAAAGAGAATCCTACCCTTCTGATTCTTCTTTCCACAACCACTCAGACGGGACATGAGGAGGGAAAAAAAAATCTTTCCTGCGCAGACTTTCATCTTTTTCTCCCTTTTGATGTGAGCTACATTATCAAACCTTTAGTGAGACGAGTTTCTCCAGATCTTGTCATTCTTGTTGAGACAGATTTTTGGTACCATTTTCAGAAAACTGCCAAGGAGTGTGGAGCTCAGCTGATTTTAATCAATGGAAAGCTCTCTGTGCGCTCCTTTTTACGGTACAAAAAATTGCCCTTTTTATCGCGTGCCCTCTTTCATCCCTTTGATCATTTTTGCCTGCAAGGAGAGGTCTATAGGGAGCGTTTTGAAAAATTGGGCGTTCCTCAAGAAAAAATGAGTATTATGGGAAATATGAAATGCGAGGGGGTGGAGCTGCTTTCTGATGAGGAGGTTTTGAGATGGAGAGAGAGCCTTGCCCTCACACCTAGAGATCAGGTTCTGGTTTTAGGGTCTACGCATGCTCCTGAGGAAAAAATATGGATGGGGGCTTTAAAGAGGCTTTGGGAGGAGTTTCCTACCTTGAAGGTGCTGTTAGTGCCCCGTCATCCGGAACGTTTTGCCGAGGTGGCGAGCCTATTGGAAGAGGCGGGTATCCGGTATAACAGATGGGGGGAGAAGAGAGCTTTTGATCAGGTTTCGCTCCTTTTAGTGGATGCGATGGGAGTATTGAGAAACTGTTATCAGATAGGGGATTTTGCCTTTGTAGGAGGGAGTTTTACTGAAAAAGTGGGTGGACACAATATTATGGAGCCCTGTTTTTATGGGAAAGCTGTTCTTTTTGGCCCTCACATGCAGGGACAGCCCGATTTTCTAGAGTTAGTAAGAAGTTTTTCTGCAGGAATTCAAATTCAGGTAGAGGAGATTGTGCCTGTGGTGAAAAAATTGATGCAAGAGCCTCATTGGAAAGAGGGTTTAGGTAGGAATGGGCGGAGGCTTGTGGGAGTAAGTTTAGGGGCGTTGGACAAAACTTACGCAAAAATTCAGGAAGCCATTGTATCTAAATAGGGGAATTGATACTATTTCTGCTTTATCGCGGGATGGAGCAGTGGTTAGCTCGTTGGGCTCATAACCCAAAGGTCGGAGGTTCGAATCCTCCTCCCGCTAATTTGGCGGCATAGCTCAGTGGTTAGAGCAGTGGAATCATAATCCATTGGTCGTTGGTTCGAATCCGACTGCCGCTAGTGCCCGGTCACGACACTCTTCTATTTATAAATTCTTGACAAAAAATTAGTGATAGAGCTATACTTATAACTTGAATATTCGTTTTTAAAGGTTTTTTGGAGAAAGCATGACAGGTA
>JABDCM010000035.1:0-2639 GCA_013288105.1 Chlamydiota bacterium | reverse complement strand
T
This sequence comes from Chlamydiota bacterium, assembly GCA_013288105.1. GTDB lineage: Bacteria > Chlamydiota > Chlamydiia > Chlamydiales > JAAKFR01 > JABDCM01. The sequence continues at coordinate 2,638 of JABDCM010000035.1, read as the reverse complement.
ATTTATAAATTCTTGACAAAAAATTAGTGATAGAGCTATACTTATAACTTGAATATTCGTTTTTAAAGGTTTTTTGGAGAAAGCATGACAGGTACATTATATTTACGTGATGCCTTTGGCTGGCACAGTGAGTACACAGCTAAAGTTGCATTTGCTCAACTAGCGGAAATAGGAGATGAGTTTATTGATTCTAGGGACTGTCCACAAAAGCAATTCATAGAAGAAGGTTCTTCTCATCATGGATTGTGGAATAGTATAAAAATATTGGGATATGTACCTGGTATGAATGTGATCACTGGGATTTTTATACTTAAATATTGTGGTAATCGTGATCCCGCTCCAAGTCGATCCCATGATAAACAATTATGGATGCTTCGTGGGGTTGCTATGATTTTCACAGGTCCACTTCTTATTGTCATAGATCTAATAAAATTTATTTATGATTGCAGAATCGCTTCAAAATATCGCCAAGAATATCCAGAAAGGGTAGGGCAATTCGACCCTACTCATCCGCATACTACTCCATTCTGGCCTGGTCATCCTGTTGAGTGTGAGGATAGCTAGAACTGTGGCATGAAAGCCACATCCATTGGTCGTTGGTTCGAATCCGACTGCCGCTAGTGCCCGGTCACGACACTCTTCTATTTATAAATTTTTATTTATAAATTCTTGACAAAAAATTAGTGATAGAGCTATACTTATAACTTGAATATTCGTTTTTAAAGGTTTTTTGGAGAAAGCATGACAGGTACATTATATTTACGTGATGCCTTTGGCTGGCACAGTGAGTACACAGATAAAGTTGCATTTGCTCAATTAACGGATAAAAACAGTAGTTGTATTACTCCTGGGGTCTGTCTACAAAGGCAATTCGAAGAACGTTCTTCTTATAATAGATTAGGGAATAGTGTAAAAATATTGGGATATGTACCGGTTATAAATGTGATCATTGGAATTTTGATACTTACAGTTAGTAAGTTTAATAATCTTGATCCAAATCGACCCAATAATAAACAATTATGGATGGTTCGTGGGGTTGCTATGATTTTCACGGGTCCCCTTCTTATTGTCATAGATCTAATAAAATTCCTTTATGATTGCAGAATCGCTTCAAAATATCGCCAAGAATATCCACACAACATAAGGCAATTCGACCATACTCATGAGCATACTTATCCACTCCTACCTGGTCTTGTTGAGTGTGTGTATATCTAGTACTGTGAAAGGAAGGCCACTTTCTTTTTTCCTCGACTAAATCCTCTTTAAAAGATAGATTACACTCTTTTATAGTGAGGTCGTCATGAGTCAGGTGATGGAAAAAATCGAGACACGAGAGTGGCTGCATTTTGAAAGCCATGGGCAGCAGCTCTTCGGAATCCTGCATCGCCCCACCTCTATAAAAAACCCCCCTCTCGTAGTCTGTTTTCATGGTTTTGCAAGTAATAAATTGGGCACCGCAAGAAGTTATGTCTCTTTGGCAGAAACGCTGTCTAAAGGGGGGATCGCTACGCTGCGTTTTGATTTCAGAGGCTCCGGAGATAGTGAGGGGGAGCTTTCTCAACTCTCTCTCAATGATTTCCTGGAAGATGCGCGTGTCGTTTTAAACGAGCTTCCCCATTTAGAAGGGATAGATTCTCAACGAGTAGGTTTTTTTGGAGCCTCTCTGGGGGGAGCAATTGCCACCTTAGTTGCAGCCCACTATCAACAGCTAAAAGCTCTTGTTTTGTGGGCGCCTGTTGCAAGCGGGGAGCTCTGGTATCGAGATTTCATTAAAGAACATCCACTCGCTGCTTCAAAAGATCCAGCAGCCGCTCTTTCTAGCTACAGGGGGATTTCTGTGCATCCTCTTTTTAAGAAACAGTTTGGAGAGATGAATGCCCCTTCTGCTCTCTCCTCTCTTACTCAGCTCCCCCTTCTTCATATGCAGTCCAGTTTTGATAAAACCACCTCTTTAGCTCATCAGGAGGCCTTTCGTAGAAAAGCCTCTCCAGAGAGTCGTTTTATTGCCTACCCCGGGGAGGACCATTTTCTTGGATATACTCCCTGTAAGTCGGAAGTGATACAGGAGAGTCTTAATTGGTTTCAAAAGTACTTTTAAATAAAAGTCCACTTGAATTAGAGCGTCTTCGCGCTGAGATGACCCTTCCAGATGCTCTTCAGGAGCTTTCTTCTCTTATGGTTAAAGAGGAAAAGGGGGGGATCCCTAATGATTTACAACCTCTTTTTCTAAAAACTTTTGGGCAGCCTCTTCTCTCCTTTCAAAAGAGGTCCAACAGCAAGAAGCAGTGTCGGTTGAGGGTAGGTGTGGTCCTCTCGGGAGGACAGGCCTCGGGAGGACATAATGTGATCTGCTCTCTTTTCGATGGCATCAAGAAGTTTCATCCCGATTCTCAGCTTTTAGGCTTTCTGAATGGTCCCTCGGGAATGGTGGAAAATAGGTATGTAGAGCTGACAGAGGAGCATCTTGCAGGTTTCCGCAATTCTGGCGGATTTGATCTCATTGGATCGGGAAGGACAAAAATTGAGACGGCAGAGCAGTTGGCTGCAGTGTTGAAAAATGCACAGAAACTTGCGTTAGATGGACTTGTCGTGATTGGGGGGGATGATTCGAATACGAATAGTGCAATTCTTGCTGAGT
>JABDCM010000034.1:7427-7919 GCA_013288105.1 Chlamydiota bacterium | reverse complement strand
TAATAACAAATAGTGGAGGATTAGTTAATGAGCAGTATTAAACTTGATCAAGCAGATGCCTTATTTGATAGCTTTACATGTTTCCCTCTTGTATCTACCATTACTGGATCTGGAAGAGTTATTTATGGATTGGTCGAACTAATTACAGGTTTAATTAAAAGTATTATTTTTGGTGTAAAAAAATTAATTGTCAGTGACAATGAGCTCGAGGCGCTCGAGAAAAAATTTGAGGGTGCATGTGTTCATATATTTTTTGGTTCTGCAAATATAGTAAGGGGTGTTGTGGAAGCCATACCGCTAGTGAATCTTTTAGTTTTTGGATATGACGGTGAAATGGGATCATTGCGTAGAAAGAATTGGGAAGTAGTGCAAACAGCTTAATAACCTGAGTTTTATGGGGTTTCTATGGACGCTCTCTCCATCTGTCCCATCCAGGTTTGATGAGAAGTGCGCCAAAAAGAGAGCGTATGCGGCTCTCGCTGCATAGAACAC
>JABDCM010000034.1:0-7417 GCA_013288105.1 Chlamydiota bacterium | reverse complement strand
GTCAACTTGACAGTCTGAATAGACCCAATGCAATCATCCGCCTTCTTGCAGGGGAGGAGGCAGGTTCTAAACTTAAAAAGGCTCAAGGATTAGGTCTTACGATCCTTTCTGAATCAGAGTTTATAAAGTTATCTGGACAATAAGGCTTATAAAAAGAGATTGGTATAAAAGCTTTAGAGCTTGACGCATTTGAGACGGCTTTTGAGCATGAGGAGCGACGGGTTACTCGTCGCGTCATAGAAAAATTTTAAGAAAAATGCTATCGCTAATGGCAGATTTTATGGTAAAATGCCAATTATGATGGCAGATTCTTATATTCCTCGGTTACAAACTCCTCCCAAAGAGAGCTATTTTTTACTAGGTCCGAGAGGGACCGGTAAGTCAACATGGCTTCTTCACCATTATCCTCACGCTTCACGCATCGACTTCCTCTTAGGAGATGAGGAGCGCCGTTTTCGAGCCTATCCCGAACGCATACGAGAAGTTGTTGCGGGAATGAAGCCTCAAGAGACTTTGATTCTCGATGAAATTCAGAGAGTTCCCTCCCTACTTCCTGAAATACACGCTCTTATAGAAAAAAAATGTGGGATTCAATTCATTTTGACAGGAAGTTCAGCGCGTAGGCTACGTCGAGCAGTCAGTGATTTATTGGGGGGAAGGGCCCTCTTACGGCACATGGGTCCCTTTCTTGCTGCAGAATTGGGCTCTCAATTTTCTCTGGAAAAAGCTCTTCAAGTGGGTCTCTTACCGCTTATCTGGCAATCAGAAAATGTTGAGGAGAGACTGCGCACCTATATTCAGCTTTATTTGAGAGAAGAGGTGCAAGCAGAAGGGCTTGTGCGCCATTTAAATGACTTTGCCCGCTTTCTTGAGGTTGCAAGCTTCTCTTATGGCAATCTTTGGACTACAACGGAAATCAGTAGAGAATCAGGTGTAAAAAGAACGACTGTAGATAATTATCTTCAAATCCTTGAAGATCTATTTCTTGCATTCACAATACCTGTCTTTTCGCGTCGATCAAAAAGAAAATTAATCGCTCATTCTAAATTCTACTTTTTTGATGTGGGAGTTTTTCGAGCTCTGCGCCCTCAAGGAATTTTGGATAGTAAAAGTGAAATGGAGGGACTGGCATTAGAAGGGCTTGTAGCGCAACATCTCCATGCATGGTGTTCTATGCAGCGAGAGCCGCATACGCTCTCTTTTTGGCGCACTTCTCATCAACTAGAGGTAGATTTTGTGGTGTATGGACCGCAAGGATTTTGGGCAATTGAAGTCAAGCGGTCTATGGATTTAAATCCACAAGATATCAAGGGACTTTCTGCCTTTCAAGAAGAATATCCTGAAGCTAAATGCTTTTTTGTAACTATGAGTCAACAACGAACCGTTTACAAAAATTTTCCTGTGATCCCCATCACAGAGTTTCTATGGACGCTTTCCCCATCTGCCCCATCCAGGTTTGGTGAGAATAGCCGGTCAACTTGACAGTCTGAATAGACCCAATACAACTATCCGCTCCCTCAAAAAGTACATGGCGCCAACAGCGGGTAAGCCCCCTCAGATAATTCCCATCTTTACTCCGCTTCTCAACAAGTACCTCCACCTCTTGACCCAACTTTTCAGCCATCAACTCAGAAGAAATCTCTCGATGGAGATCTAAAAGACGCTGATGTCTTTCCGCCTTAATAGACTCAGGAATATCATCCACCCAGCGCATTGCTGGAGTCCCTTTACGAGGACTATAGGTGTAAAGAAAAGAGGTTGCATACCGTACCTGTCTCATGGCCTCATAGGTCTCTTCAAACTCCTCATCCGTTTCCGTAGGAAAACCTACAATAATATCCGTCCCCAAAGCAACATCTGGCACCAGCTCCTTTAAAAGAGCAACCTTTTCAAAATACTCCTCTTTCGTATACAGACGGTGCATCTTCTTCAAAATGCGGTTAGACCCCGCCTGCAAAGGAAAATGGACCTGTTCACAGAGACTCGGAAGGTCTCGAATCGCCCCCATTAATTCTCTAGAAATATCCACCGGATGACTTGTAAGAAAACGGACCCGATTGAGCCCTTCTATCTTATCAATCTCATACAGAAGATCATGAAAGAGATATTTCCATTCGGGCTTATCTTTTCCATAGCTATTTACATTTTGTCCTAAAAGAGAGATCTCTTTATATCCTTGTGCCACAAGCTCGCGGCACTCCTCTAGAATGCTTTGAGGAGTACGAGAAACTTCAGGTCCCCGCGTATAGGGAACGACACAATAGGTACAATATTTATCGCATCCACGGATAATAGAAACATATGCCTTTGACTTATCCTGCCGTTTAGCCGCAATATAATCGAGCTCCTGAGTAAACTCCTCATCTGTCCGGATGCTCTGTGCTCCTGTCAAAATCACCTCATCGAGGAGGCAATTCAGATCATGAATGTTATTTGTGCCCAAAATAAAATCCACATGGGGAAGCTTTTGGAAAATGGCCTCTTTTTTAGCATTTGCCATACATCCCGTCACACCAATAATCCGATCCCTCTTCTTCTGACGCCCCAGTTTCCCAAGCTTTCCCATCACTTTACGCTCTGCCAGATCTCGAATAGAGCAGGTATTGAAAATCAGAAGATCGGCCAACGTCTCATCTGTTGTCTCGCTTAAACCTCTCTTTGTCAAAATCCCTGCAATAATCTCACTATCTAGCTCGTTCATCTGACAGCCATAAGTGCGTACGTAAAAAGTCTTTGGATCTCTCATGAAAATTAAGCAGGGATTATCTTATTTTTTCCTGATGATCGCAATCCTAAAATTACTGCATGTCTTTTTCGTTTTCCTTTGGATGGGCTCTTTGCTCCTCTTAACCCGTTTTTTAGGGTACCTCCCCAAAGAGACCCCCTCCGTTCAACTGCGCCTGGCAAAGATATGCCGTAGGGTCTATGTTCTTGTTGATTTTCCCTCCATGCTCCTTGCTTTGACTTGCGGAATCCTCCTGCTTTTTCTAAAAGAGATCAATTTCAAAGCAGGCTGGTTCCATATGAAAATGACCTTTACCCTTCTTCTCATTGCCTGTGATCTTGTGTGTGGATGGCAACTGGCTAAAAGAGGTCATAAACCCTCTACCGCGACCGCTCTTCCCTATCAAATTTTCCACGGAATCACAGCCCTCTGCTTTTTGGCCGTTTTAGTATCAATATATATTTTAAAAATCAGGGTATAGGAAATACTAGTTGGAAAAAAACCTCTTTCCTCATACAATCTCCGTCTTAAAAAGGTAGTCCGTCTATATGGAACGAAAACAAGAAAATAGAACAACGCTGGTCCGGAAAGAGGATGTGCAGCGGAAGTGGTATATCCTCGATGCGAGTGGCAAGACATTAGGCCATTTTTGTGCTGAAGTTGCCAAGATTTTGCGTGGCAAGCACAAGGTTGCCTTTACTCCTCATATTGACACAGGGGATGGGGTCATTGTTGTGAATGCTGATAAGATTCAAGTAACGGGAGCTAAAGAGGCTCAGAAGATTTACCGTTACTACACGGGTTATATTGGTGGAATGAGAGAAATTCCTTTTAAGATCATGCGCGGGAAGAATTCCCCTTATATTATTTGGAATGGGGTGAAGGGAATGATGCCTAAATCTCGTTTAGGTAAGCAGCAATTACGTAAGCTTCGCATTTTCAAAAATGAGGAGCATCCATTCGTAGCACAAAACCCTGTTAAAGTAGAAATCTAAGGAAAATCAGATGACAAAAGAGATAGAAGAAATTATAGCTACCGGTCGTCGTAAAACGGCTGTTTCTAGTGTGCGTCTTAGACCTGGAACAGGGAAAGTGAATGTCAACGGACGTGATTTTGATAATTATTTCCCCTTAACTCTTCAGAGAGATACGATCTTATCCCCTTTGCGTATTGTGCAAAGAGAGGGGATGTATGATATTATTGTGCGCGTAAATGGTGGTGGCATTGAGGGGCAAGTAATTGCGACTCGTTTAGGGATTGCTCGTGCGTTGATTAAGCAGAACGAGAGTTTGAAGCATAATTTGAAGGTGGAAGGTTTTCTAACGCGCGATCCTCGTAAGAAAGAGCGTAAGAAATATGGACACAAAAAAGCGCGTAAGAGCTTCCAATTCTCCAAACGTTAATTTAGAGAAAGGTCTTCTGGAATCATGGAAAGGGTCGCATAGCGGCCCCCCATCTCCTGCAACAGGGTCTGCCATAACTGATCTGCGGGTGTTTCAAAGATATGTTTTGCTGATGCTGGATGGATAAACCACTCCTCATCCAAAAACTCCCTCTCAAGCTGCCCAGCCTGCCAGCCTGTATAACCAAAACAGAGTCTAAGGGAGGGCCCCTCCTCTGAGGTCAGTACCTCTTGAAGAAATTGAAGATCCCCTCCCAAAAATACTCCAGGACAAATCTCAATCGTCTGTTCAGGAATCTTTGTCGAAGAGTGCAAAATCATCATCTGGTTGGTCTGCACAGGTCCCCCCGCTCGAATGGCAATACGGGGATTATTAAGCTGCTCATGAGAGATAATCTCTTCCGGCAAATCTAAATCCATCGTCTTATTCACAATAATACCAAAAGAGCCCGTCGTCGTATGCTCACACAAAAGAAGAACACTTCTAAAAAATATCCCCTCAGATTGAACGTCAGGGGTTGCAATTAAAAAAGTCCCCTTTTCTAAATGCGAATAGGGAATCGATTCCATATTTTAATTCTCCTCTTGGTTAATCAAACATTGTAACTGCTCCATTCTGAAAAATAGCTCCTCAAAATTCATTAAAAAAGAGGAATTTTGTAGGGGAATCCCTCTACACTCCATAAGCTTCACAAGTTGTCCCATCTGTTCCAAAGAACGGGCAAGATGGTTCATCTGCTTTTCTCCAAATCGGTAAAAGTCCCTCGGTGTACATAAACAGCCCATTCTTTCGATAATATCCGTATGACTCCTCTGCCACTGTCTATTAAATTGGAAAAGGAGTCCATAGTTATTGAGGTTATAAAGAAACTGATCAAACTTATTGAGGGTCGCAGATAATTGAAGATACATGGCATCACTATTGATCAGCCGACTTACCGTCCCCTCTCCGTGCGTCATAAGGTAAGCTGCATCACCGATAGAATCAAAGCTTTGTGTCATCCGTTCGACAAACTTATCCTGATTGGCCTTTTGTAAAAGAGCTCCCCCCTGATCAAAAAAATGGCACATCTTGTTTACAAATTGTTTGCGATCAATCTCAGAAAGAAAAGCCTCTAGTTGAGTGCCTGCTCCTGCGATCGCATCTAACGTTTTATGAATACTTTCTGTATTATTCTGCATAAGCTCGTTAAGCTGCGATAGGGTAGTTTCAAAAGTAGATGCCACCTCTTGTACTTGAAGAAAGGTTTGCTCTAGTTTGTCCATAGAATGGGCATAGAGCACCTGGTTTGTGACCTCCTGCGCAGCAAGAGCAAGAGGAGGGGGAGCCTTGGGAATAATCGCTATCGATTTCTCTCCTAAAAGCCCAGAACTTGCCAACACAATCTCATCATAAGTAAAAATATGAACGCTAGAATCTACTTTTAAAATCAGCTCATATAAGTAAATATTCCGATAATCATCGATAGCTCCCTCTCTAGGATTTTGGATTTCAATGACTTTCTCTACTTGTCCCACGGGTTTTCCCGCAAACGTTACCCGTGTCCCTTTCGTGATTCTTTCAATATTAGAAAAACGGACATGAAGGGTCACCTTATCATCTCCTACAGAGGGTCTTAAGAAGAGCAAAAGCCAGGCGAGAAGGATCAAGGCGCAGATAATAAAAAGACCCACCCAAAAAAACTTTCTAAGCTCATTTTTTATCATACGCCTATCTCAGGAATGGAATTTTTGAGAAATGTTTGAACAATGGGGTCCTCTATTTTTATGAACTCTTCTTTTGTTACGATATATAAAATTTGTCCCTCATGATTCAAGGCTATCCTATCTGCAACTTTAAATGCAGAACAAAGATCGTGTGTGACGACAATACTTGTGGCATGAAGCTCTTTTTGTGTCTGTATGATAAGATCATTAATATGCATGGCTGTAATCGGATCAAGACCTGTTGTGGGCTCATCATAAAAAAGAATCTTAGGATGGTAAACAATGAGACGGGCGAGTGCTGCTCGCTTCCGCATCCCTCCTGAAAGATCTGAGGGCATTAACTCCTCAGTTCCCTCTAAACCTACCATGTGCAATGCTTTTTTTACCCTTGCCTCCTTTTCAGATTTTTTTAAACGGTTATGGTGGTGCAAATAAAAAGCTGTATTTTCTCCCACCGTCATCGAGTCAAAGAGAGCGGAGGCTTGGAAAAGCATCCCCATTTCTTGTCTGGAGACATTGTCAATTTCGATACTTCCTTGATCTACCTCTTCTATCCCCATCATCAGCCGCAAAAGGACGCTTTTCCCACAGCCAGAACGTCCTAAAATCACAAGAGTTTCTCCTTCGCGAATCTCAAGGTTTAAACCCTTTAGGACCTTCTTCTCGTTATAACTTTTCCAAACCTCTTTTACGCGGATCATGAACCTATTCCAGTATTCGAAAAATATGATTTTTGAAGATTTTTTTCACAGATTTCAGAGTCACTTCGAAGGATATACTTGAACGAGTAGACTGAGAAGTGACTCTGAAAGATGTGGGAAAAAGCTCAAAAAGCATTTTCTTCGAATACTGGAATAGGTTCATAACCACTCCAAAAACAGAAGATGTATCTTATTTAAACCAATGGTCAGAATGAAATTAATGATGAGAATATAAGAATAACAGATCACGACACTATTGGTAGTCGCTGTTCCTACACCGGCTGCTCCTCCCGTTGTCTGCAACCCCTTATAACAGGAAATGGTGCTGATGAGGAGAGCAAAGCAGAAACCTTTAATCATCCCGATCCAAATATCAAAATGGGTGATATTGAGAGGCATGGGATCAAAATATCCTTGAGAGGTCATGCCAAATACGTAGACTGAGATTAAGTAGCCGCCAAAAATTCCCATAATGGCACTAAAGATGGTAAGAAGGGGGAGCATGGTGATGCTTCCCAGAATTCTAGGTGCGATTAAATAGGAAAAAGGGTTGACAGACATGGATTTAATCGCATCGATCTGTTCTGTTACTTTCATGGATCCCAGCATAGCGGTCATTGCAGATCCGACCCGTCCGGTTACCATAAAGGCTGTTAAAACGGGGCCGATTTCGGTAAGCATCGATTTTCCCACTAAAAGCCCTGTTGCGCTTGCAAGTCCTTTATCTCCCAACTGATAAAAAGATTGAGCTGCCAAAACAAGGCCTGTAGAAAAGCCTGTGATGGCTACAACGGGTAAAGAGAGTACGCCCATATGAAAGAGTTGATCTAGAATCAAGTTCCAGGAGGGGGGTGTTTTACAACTGGCGCGCACAGTTTCAG
>JABDCM010000033.1 GCA_013288105.1 Chlamydiota bacterium | reverse complement strand
TGACCAAAGGCGAGCGCTATAAATTTGAAATTAAAACGCAAACAGGGGAACTGCTTCTCAAAGCAGACCCTTACGCTCTGGCCAGCGAAATGCGCCCTCTCACAGCCTCTTTAGTGACAACGGTAGAGCATTTTACTTGGAATGATGGGGCCTGGTTAGAGAAAAGAGCACAAGAAAATTCCTATGAAAGAGCTCTCAATATCTATGAGGTTCACCTCGGTTCGTGGCGCCTCAATCATGGCCATTTTAAAAACTTCCGCGACATTGCCCATGAGCTTGCTGACTATTGTGTAGAGATGGGATATACGCATGTGGAACTGATGCCCATACAAGAGCATCCCTTAGATGAGTCCTGGGGATACCAGGTGTCCGGTTTTTTTGCGATCACTAGCCGTTATGGCACCCCTGAGGATTTTCAATACTTTGTTGACCATCTCCACCAGAGAGGGATAGGGGTGATTCTCGATTGGGTTCCTGGCCATTTTCCTACAGACCAATTCTCGCTTGCACGCTTTGATGGCACCTGTCTATATGAACATGAGGATCCTCGTCAAGGCTTTCATCCTCATTGGAATACATTGATCTTTAATTATGGACGACATGAGGTTTCAAACTTTCTGTTAGCCAGTGCTTTTTATCTATTAGAAAAAATGCATATCGATGGCCTACGTGTGGATGCAGTGGCCTCTATGCTCTATCTTGATTATGGAAGAAACGAGGGGGAATGGATTCCTAATGAAAGAGGGGGCAAAGAGAATTTACAAGCGATCGAATTTCTTAAACATCTCAATTCTATTGTCCATCAAACCTTTCCCTCTGTGCTCATGATTGCAGAGGAGTCCACCTCATTTGTGGGGGTGACGCGTCCTGTGATATGGGAGGGGCTTGGATTTGATTATAAATGGAATATGGGATGGATGAATGACTCTTTAAGATACTTTCAGAAAGATCCCCTCTATCGTTCCCACCACCACCATGATTTAACATTTGGACTCTTATATGCCTTTTCTGAAAAATTTATTTTAGTGCTCTCGCATGATGAGGTTGTGCATGGGAAGGGGAGTCTGCTCTCCAAAATGGTTGGGGATTATTGGCAGAAATTTGCCAATTTGCGCCTGTTGATTACCTACATGATGTGTCAACCTGGGAAAAAGATGCTGTTTATGGGGGGGGAAATAGGACAGTTCGATGAGTGGTGGGTCAAAGAGGAGATTCACTGGCATCTTTTGCAATATCCCAGCCACAGTGGTCTCCACAGGTTAGTCAAAGAAATTAACCATTTTTATCTGAATCATCCCCCTCTTTGGGAGAGAGAGTTGGAGTATCAAGGATTTGAATGGGTCAGCTTTTCTGACACAAAAAATAGCCTTATTGCTTACCGGAGAAAGGGAAGAGGGGGATATGAGCTTCTTTGCGTGCACAATTTTACGCCTCAATACCACTCCCACTATTTTCTCCATCTTCCCCATGTGCAAAAAATTAGGGAACTCTTTAATTCAGATGAGGAAAAATATGGGGGATCAGGAAAAAAGAATGAACAGGTTGAGATTCATCCAGATGCGGGAGTTATCTTTCAAGTTGCTCCCCTATCAACGATGATTTTTGAAATTGAGCTTTTTTAAAATTCCGTAAACCGCTATTCTCTTTTTCATGTCATCACGATGTAGCTGTACAGGGGGGCAAACCCTCTTTAACCACTGTGTAAACCCGGCGCTCTCTATACGGGATTATTTTTTAGCCGACCGCTTTACGAACCATCCTCTGATGGGCCGTCTTATTGGTTGTGCGGTTGCAGTTCCTGCGGGACTGATAGATGTCTTTCTTTTCCCTATTATCTCTTCGGTGACGGCTGTTGCCCTGCCTTTTATCGCTCTGGGGAAATATATTCAATTTCGCAAGACAGCGAATCAGGAGCGTAAAAAAGAGGCGGTGGATTGCTTAAAAGCGTGGGCCTTTTCTCTTATAAGCGTTGTAGGATGTGCGACCTTTATTGCCCTTTTTGGGTTTAAGATCCCAGCAATTGGATCTGTGGTGCTGATTGCAACAGCTTTTGCGATCAGCATTATTGTGCACATCTACCAGTTTTGCGAGCCTCCTCCCGATCGACCGACTTCCTCTGATAAACCCGCGGCATAACCTCTTTTATCAGTCTAAGAGGGAGGCGGCTTTCAATGCACGTATCTTTAGTTCGTGCTGTCGGATCTTTTCCTTTGTTTCACTTTTGTCAATCAGTGATTTTAGGAAGGAGCCATCTGTATCTGCTCTCACCTTTTTGAGGTCGCAATGTTTATCGATACCTATCCCTAAGAGAATAGCGGCTCCTAGCCACATGACTACGGAAAAGGGGACTCCTATAGCTAACCACTTGACATCCCAACAGGATATTCCGGTTACTAAGCCCACTCCGACCACCAATAGGAGAATCCCTCCTCCGATATAGGCTTTTATTTTTAAATCTATGTTTGGATCATTTCGCATCGTTCTTAAATCGCGAATCTCACCCATGACGTAATGCACATAAGGCAAACTATCCATTCCCACTTGAGAGTAAGCGAGCTCGTGTTCCCCCCATTTGGGGTGGTTTGGGATGGTCTCCCATGTATAAAGTGGTGTTGTCATACTAATCTCCTTAAATTAAATCATCCATCTCATGTCGTCGTTGTCGTCGACTTGCTGCTTCTGCCTGACTTTTTTCAATAAGTGATTGCAGGAATTCGTTATTCGTATCTGCTCTCACCTTTTTGAGATCGCGATAATTATCTATACCTATCCTTACGAGACAGCCACCTCCTACCCCCATGATGAGGGCCAAGATCCCCCCTTCACATAAAACTATTATACGAATGTCATCCTTCAATAGAGATGATACAACTGCTAAACCAGCCACAGCAGTCACCAACAGAAGAATCCCTCCTCCGATATAGGCTTTTATTTTTAAATCTATGTTTGGATCATTTCGCATCTCTCTTAAATCGCGAATCTCACCCATGACGTAATGCCTATGTGGCACATCCCAATCCACTAGAGGAGGCTCGATATAGATTTTGTCCCAGTTAAGGTGCTTGTGGATGTTATCCCATGTAGGACGTGGTGTTGTCATGCTCATCTCCTTTAATCTAATTTTTAAATAATATTAGCATATTAGTTTTAAGGAATTATTAATGCGAATTAGTTTGTTGAAATAAAATATTTTATATGCTATAATTAGTATCTAATTTTAATAAAAGGTTAATAATGACACCTCTAGACGGAAGATTACCCGTTTCTCCAAGACCCATGCCTCCCGTTCCTCCGCAAGATGAGGAGCAGGAGCTACCACCGCCAGGTCTTGGTCAGCAGTTTAAAGATAAAATGAAGGGCCTACCTGCTCTACCAGGGAAAGTTCTGGGTGGGGTTCACGATCGTATTGATAGCATTAAATCCCCCGCTGTTCGCGTGGCCACTCGTATTATTTTTGGTGTGGCTTTAGTTGTTGCGGTGGGTGCTGTGCTCTACTTCTTTGTTCAGATAGGTGGGGGATGGCAGAATCCCGCTTATGCTACGGTCATGACAGGTTTGCCCATTGGATTGGCAATTCTTGGCGTAGCAGTCATGTGGTTGGCACGGGACTCCATTGGGGAATTGCTCTCTGAGAGAGCAAAGGAGCGGTTGAAAAAGATTCTCGCCTGTACCATCCCTATTTTCTGTTTAATGGCGTTTGGGCTTGTCTTTGCCTCACAAGTGCATGGGGCTTCCAGTGTCTCTGATGCGCTCATTCATGGTTTTCAAAATCCCTGGTTTGCAGTCGCTCTTTTGGGACCTGTTGCTATCTGTGGGGGGCTTTATGTTGCTTTTAACTACTTTGAGCGAAGAGAGGCCCATAAACAACGTCACGATGCCGTTACTGAGGCTAAAAGACGGATGAAAGTGGCTGAAGACAATTATTGGAGAGCTGTCACTGCGTATGTTGAAGAAAGACAAGAGCAGGATCGAAAGGCAGCGTTATATCATCTGGAAGTAATGCACGAGATAGAGAGAGATTGTACACGAAAAGAGCTCATTAATTTTGATTTAAATACGCCTCAATTTCAACACGCAAGGGACATAGCTCTGACTAACATGGCAAGGCTTCATGGCCGACCTGATGGACCGGCAAGGATTGCTAGGATGAAAGAGGTCTACCGTGCTGTAGGAATTCCCCTCGACTAATCACTTCTTTCTTTTTTCCAGCTTTTCCTGTAACAGTTTATTCACCAGAGGGGGGGGAGCCTTTCCTTGCGTTGCCGCCATAATCTGCCCTACAAGAAAGCCATAAGCGCGCGTTTTGCCTGCCAAAAAGTCAGCGACAGAGGCGCTCTGTTCCGTTAAGACCTTTTCGATCACTGCATCCAATGCCTGTTCATTCACAAGAGGTTGGAAGGAGGGGTTTTCTCTCACCATCTGCTCAGGATCTCGATTGGGCTCTTTCACCATCAAATCTGCCAGCTCTTTTGCCATTTTTCCTGTAATCACTCCTGTCTCGATCATATGGACCAGTTGAGCTATATGTTTGGCAGGAATGCCACTTTTCCATAGGGGATTGCCCCTCTCCTTAAGGCGCCCCCCAAATTCCACAATCATCCAATTGGCAAGAGAGCGGGGCTTAGAACAGAGCGCAAGCCCCTCTTGGAAATAGTCGGCAAGGGCCTTTTCCGTCACTAAGAGAGCAGCTGTCTCTTTGGCTATCCCAAACTCCTCGATATACCTCTTTGCACGCTCATAGGGCAATTCTGGTAGGTTTTCACGCAGGCTCTCGATATATTCCTGCTCTAAAATCAGGGGGGGGGAGGTCAGGTTCAATAAAATAGCGGTAATCATCAGCCGACTCCTTTTTTCTCATTAAGACAGTCTCTTTTTTCTCGGGATCCCACCGGAAGGTTGCCTGTTCGATTACCTCTTTGGGATCCCTTCCCTCATTGAGGATATACTCTTTGACCTGCCTTTTGAATTCAGCCTCAATGGCCATTCCCATAAAGGTAAAAGAGTTCATATTTTTGATTTCGATTTTTGTCCGATATTCCTGAGAGCCTTTGGGGCGAACCGAAATATTGGCATCCATTCTCAAAGAGCCCTCCTCCATATTACAATCGGAGACGTCGAGGTACTGGAGGATCGCTTTAATCATCATCGCATAGGCGATGGCATCTTTTGCAGAATGGAGGCAGGGCTCTGAGACAATTTCGATTAAAGGGACCCCTGCGCGGTTGTAATCCACTCCCGCAAAATGGGAAAAGTGTTTGAGCATCCCTGCATCATCTTCGAGATGGGTATGGTGGATCTTAAAGGTCTTAGAGACCCCCTCCACATCTGCAGTAACATGACCGCCATGGATCAGAGGCATTTCATATTGAGTAATTTGGAAATTGCGCGGGCTATCAGGATAAAAATAGGATTTTCTATCGAAACGGCTATAAGGGGCGATATGTCCAGAGGTGGCCAGTCCAAAGAGGATTGCTTTTTTAACAGCCTCTTGATTCAAAGAGGGGAGTGTTCCCGGTTGCCCTGTACAGATGGCTGAAATATTGGTGTTGGGCTCACTTCCAAACAAATTGGGAGCGGAGCTAAACAGTTTTGTTTGGGTGTTGAGCTCGACATGGATTTCAAGTCCAATGACCAATTCCCAATGGGCAAAAACAGAATGATCCATAGAATGTACCTAACCTGAGTTTTGGGTTTTTCTTCCTCAAATTCAGGAAGTTTACGTGCATCTCTTGTGCTTTTCTGACTCGTAAAGGGCCTTTGGCCATTTACTTCGTCAAAAAATCCCAAGATCTGCGGTGTAAACTTCTCCGACTTCGAGGAAGACAGCCCAGAACTCAGGTCTATGTAGAGTAGGCAGGAGGGAGCTGCCGACAATAGTTTGTCTCTTTTTCAAACAGATGAGCCATATGACACACCAGCGTATCCTCTTTTCTCTGTCCAATAAATTGGAGGCCAAAAGGTAGTTTATCGAGGTTAAATCCGCACGGAGTAGAAAGAGCAGGTAGGTAGGCTAAATTGACCCCGATGGTATAGATATCTTGCAGATACATCTCGAGAGGTTCTTGGATGGCCCCCAAAGGAAAAGCGGCGGTTGGACAGGTGGGCGTGGCAATGACATCACACCGGTCAAATGCCTTATCAAACTCCTCAATGATTTTGATACGTACTTTTGTGGCCTGTTTGTAGTAAGCATCCTGATAGCCTGAGGAGAGAACATAAGTTCCCAAGAGAATTCGCTTTTTCACCTCCGCTCCAAACCCTTCGGTACGTGAGTAGTCATAGATTTCATCAAGAGATTGAGCACGAGAAGAGCGCGTTCCGTAGCGGATCCCATCAAAACGGGCAAGGTTGGTAGAGGCTTCCGCTGTTGCGAGGATATAGTAGGTCGCAATCGCATATTTCAGGATATTGAGATTGATATCGATGATTTCACACCCCTGTTTTTTCATAACATCGAGAGAGTCGAGAAAGCATTGACGTGCCTGAGGGTCGAGATTTTCAAGAAACTCCCAGGGGACTCCGATTTTTTTTCCTTTGATATTAGAGGAGAGGAGCGAGAAATAATCATCAGGATGTTTTGTGTAAGAGGTAGAGTCATGAGGATCATGTCTTCCGATGACCTCCATGAGCATGCTGATATCTTCTGTGGAGTTAGCAAAAGGGCCGATCTGGTCAAGAGAGGAGCCAAAAGCGACGAGGCCATAGCGCGAGACGCGTCCATAGGAGGGCTTAAAGCCTACGATCCCACAAAAAGAGGCGGGCTGCCTTACAGAGCCTCCCGTATCGCTTCCTAGGGCTAAAGGACAGAGTCTTGCTGCAACAGCAGCTGAGGAGCCTCCTGAAGAGCCTCCAGGGACGCGTTGAAGATTCCATGGATTTGCTGTTTTTTGAAAGGCAGAATTTTCATTAGAGGAGCCCATGGCAAATTCATCAAGGTTGGTCTTCCCGATGATGATCGCATCCTCCTTTTTCACAAGTTGTGTGACGGTGGCATCGAAGACGGCGCGGTAGTTTTCAAGAAAACGGGAGCCGCAGGTGGTCAACTCCCCTCTTACGTGTATATTATCTTTAATGGCGATAGGAAGGCCAGCTAGGCGACCCACAGGTTCCCCTTGAGCCTTTTTTTGATCCAGTTTTTCAGCCTCTTCGCGCGCCTGATCTGCAAAGACATTGAGGAATGCGCCTATCTCTGGATCATATTTTTTAATACGAGCCAAAAAATGGGAGACAATCTGTTGAGCGGAGATTTTTCCCTCACAGAATTGTTGATGGAGTTGACGGGCGCTCATGCGATGCATACAGATAAACTCTTAGGAACTTTGTTTGAAAACAGGGGGAACCCGGACCATTCCGCCTACCCGATCGGGGGCGTTAGCTAAGAAGGCTTCACGAGACAACAGCTCTTCGACGACATCGGGCCGTAACTCACCGACCCCCTGATCTTTTAGATGAATGTGAGAATTGAGATGGCTGACATCCACCTCTTGCAGTTGACTGATATAATCGAGTATTCTCTGTAAATCTTTGAGAAGAGGGGGTGTTTCATCGGGCGACAGAGCAATGCGACACAAACGGCTTAAAGTTTTAATGCTTTCTTCATTGAGATTAGACATATGGGATCAGGTTATCTCATAGAGACCATAAAGTGCAAGCAGGTAGAGATGAAAATAGTGATCGCAGGGGGGAGGGGGTTCATAGGGACTCATCTCACAGAGTTTTTTAAGACAAGAGGGGATGAGGTTATTATCCTATCCAGACAGGGGCCTGTTTTGTGGAATCCTGATACTCAAGAAATTGATGCATGCGTGCTTAAAGAATGCGATGTAGTTATTAATCTTGTAGGAGAGGGTGTCGTAGGGAGATGGACCAAAAAGAAAAAAGAGAAGATACGGGAGACGAGATTAAGAACGACTCAATTTTTGTGTGATACATTTGAAAGAGAGGGGTTGTATCCGAAAGTATATATAGGCGCCTCTGCGATTGGTTATTATGGGGACCGGGGAGATGAGGTGATGACCGAATCTAGTGCTCCAGGGGAGGGTTTTTTAGCTAATGTTTGCGTGGAGTGGGAGAAGATTCCTTCTCGTCTGGTTGAAAAAGGGGTGCGTC
>JABDCM010000032.1:7736-8796 GCA_013288105.1 Chlamydiota bacterium | reverse complement strand
TATCTCAATATCAATATATTGCGATTTTGCAAGTAGGGGATAGGTGCATTTCCAAGCTTCTCGCTCCCAAGAGATCGTTTTTTCGCTTTTGTCTAGATTCTGCTTAAGGTAGGCTAAAAAGGCCTCTTCCGGATAGCTTTGACAGAAATGAATGCTTTTTTGCATGGCGCGTTGAAAGGCCTCTATAAAATGGGGGGAACCCTCTTTTGTATTGCGGTTGGCAATCACCATTAATTCATAATAGGATGGAACATTAAGCTCTTTAAGCTTAATTGTTTTTGTCTCTATTCCCAAAGAAAGGAGTTGAAAAGGTTCGATATTCCAGTAGCCCCCATAAATATAATCGACGCGCCCTGTTCCTAAAGCAGAAACGAGATCGACACTTACATTTTTACGCATTTTAGGAATAATATCCCCTTGTTGAAGGAGAAATTCCAAAAAAGTTGTATCGGGGCCTCCTATGCAATAGCCTAACGTATAAGGGCTCAGATCACCTGGTTTATGAATGGGAAGATGGGCTCGATAGATGAGCCCCTGCAGGGGCTCTTCGATCAATAGGGAGACGATTTTGAGTTGAGCACCTTTTGCGCTAGAGGCGAGTACTCCGGGAAGATGGTTGACTAAAAGATCAGCCTTTCCTGCTATGAGGTAGGCAATTCCTCCTCCAGAATCGACCATTTTTTGAATTTTTAACGGAATCCCCTCCTCTTGGAAAAATCCCTTATCAAGACCTACATAAAGGGGAATGTGATCGGGATTGGGGAGCCAATCTAAAAGAAGGCGTACAGGGGGGATCTCTTTTTTTTGGCACCCGGGTAGTAAAAGAAGAAGAGTGATTAAAAAAAGAGAAAAAACCAGTTTTTTAGTTTTTAAAAATGAGGGGACAAACAGACTAAGAGGGTATTTCCATCTTCTTGGAGGCAGAACAATTTTTTCACAATAAACAATCAGGGAGTAGAGGAGAAGGCTGATGGTGTGGGTATAGCTGGTGCTGGTGCTAGTGTTGGCGTTACCGGTGCGGCCGCTGGAGCGATAGCTGAAATTGGTGTTGCTTCTTTTA
>JABDCM010000032.1:0-7726 GCA_013288105.1 Chlamydiota bacterium | reverse complement strand
GAGTAGAGGAGAAGGCTGATGGTTGTCAGGCAAAAAAGGGCTCCAAAAGTAATCTCTAAATCTGAATTACGTCGACTTTCTAACATCAAGATTCCAAGACCATATTGTGCTCCTGCCCATTCTCCAGCAACAGCTCCAATTCCTGCAATGGAGGCAGAAATGCGAAAACCTCCAAAAATGTGGGGAATCGCCCAGGGTAGTTGTAGTTTTAAAAAAGTTTGCCATTTGGAGGCCTGATTTGTCTGAAAAAATTCGATCAGTTCTTGAGGAGTAGATTTAAGACCTTGATAAATATTGAGAGTAAGGGGAAAAAAAATCATGAGCGCAGTGGGAATCACAATCGCTGTAAAGCTCCATCCAAACCAGATGACCATGATGGGAGCTAAAGTAAACATAGGAAGACATTGAATCATAATAAAGAAGGGTTGAAGCAGGGATCTTGCTGATAAAAAGCGCATCATTACCCATGCCAGAGGAAATGCCAAGGTAAGGGCAAGAAAAAAACCGCAACACATTTCTTTAAAAGTGAGAAAAGTATGGAAGAGAAATCGTTCTCGCATCTGCCATAAAATATAAAAAATTTTCGAAGGAGCTGGTAGAATAAAAAGAAGTGCCGGGAGGGAACGAGAAAAATATTCCCAAAGAACAAAAAAAAGAATAAACCAGAAGAGTCTTTTTATCATGATAGACGAGTGTAAACTGCTGAAGATGCGACAGTCAAGTATTTAAAAAGGAAAGATATGCAACAGACACGTAGTGAATCAGATAGTATGGGAAAAATCGAAGTTCCGGCTTCCGTGTACTGGGGGGCTCAAACTGCCCGTTCTTTACAGCATTTCAATATTGGTCAGGAAAAAATGCCCTGGCCGCTCATTCAAGCTTTTGGTTTGATTAAAAAAGCGGCAGCTCTTGTGAATGGGGAGTCAGGTTTACTTTCAAAGGAGAAGCTTCCCTGGATGATACAAGCAGCTGACGAAGTGATAGAGGGTAAACTGGATGCACATTTTCCTTTAAGTATTTGGCAGACAGGTAGTGGGACTCAAACCAATATGAATGTCAATGAGGTGATAGCCAATCGGGCCATTGAATTGATGGGGGGCAAGTTAGGAAGTAAAAAACCGATTCACCCCAATGATGATGTCAACCGTTCACAATCCTCAAATGATACCTTCCCAACGGCCATGCATATTGCGGCAGCTTCCGATTTAAATTTTCGCCTCTTGCCTATGTTAAAAAAGACGAGAAAAGCTCTTTTTCAAAAAGGGGGGGAGTTAAAAAAGGTTGTGAAAACAGGGCGCACCCATTTAATGGATGCCCTACCTATTACATTGGGTCAAGAATTTGAGGGGTATGTCGAAATGTTAGATCAAAATATCGAGAGGATCGAGCAGGTATTGCCCCGTATTTATGAACTTGCAATAGGAGCCACTGCTGTGGGTACAGGTTTTGGGGCACCCTCGGGTTTTGCGGAGAAGATCATAGCATATATTGCTAAAGAAAAGGGGCTTCCGTTTGTGCCTGCACGAAATAAATGTGCGGCAATTGCTACTCATGACCCCCTGGTTTTTGCTCATAGCGCACTCAATACGCTTGCCTGCTCCTTAACAAAGATAGCAACGGATTTAGCGTGGATGGGATCAGGACCTCGATGTGGAATCGGAGAAATTTATTTTCCAGAAAATGAGCCAGGCTCTTCGATTATGCCAGGGAAAATCAATCCTACGCAGTGTGAGGCGCTTATGATGGTATGTGTGCAAGTGATGGGAAATGAGGTGGCGGTATCTATAGGGGGTTCCAAAGGGAATTTTGAGTTAAATGTATTTAAACCATTGATTATTTATAACGTACTGAATTCTATCTCTCTTCTTTCAGATGCGCTGCGTTCTTTTACAGATTATTTTGTGGTTGGGATCCAGCCTAATATTAAGAGGATAGAGTCCCATCTTTCCCGTTCTTTGATGTTAGTCACAGCGCTTGCTCCCAGAATAGGTTATGATCAAGCGTCCCAGATGGCTTTGAAGGCATTTCATGAGGATCTTACATTAAAAGAGGCCTGTTTGGCACTTGGGCTTCTTTCTGAGGAGGAGTTTGATTCCCTTGTACGTCCCGAGAAGATGATTTAATAACCTGAGTTTTGGGTTTTTCTCCCTCAAATTCAGGAAGTTTACGTGCATCTCTTGTGCTTTTCCGACTCGTAAAAGGGCCTTGGCCCATTTACTTGCCAGAAAATCCCAAGATCTGCGTTGTAAACTTCTCTGACTTCGAGGAAGACAACCCAAAACTCAGGTTATGACTATTTTGCAGGCAAATGCCGAAAAGTCTTGACTATTTTGCAAAGTCGTGCAAAATAGTCAATATGCAGAGAGCACAAAAAGAGGCCATTATACGCGATTTGAAGAAGAAAATGGTCTTCTTAGCAGGTCCCCGTCAAGCTGGGAAAACAACCCTTGCACAAGAGATTGCAAAAGAGTTTAGCTCCTCCATTTATCTTACTTATGATCATGTGGAAGATAGAAAAATCATCTTAAATGAGGGATGGTTACCCACGACTGAGCTGATTATTCTCGATGAGATGCATAAAATGGCTAAGTGGAAAAATTATTTGAAAGGGCTCTATGATACCAAGCTTCCGCATCAGAAAATTTTAGTTACTGGAAGTGCTAGACTTGAGATATTTACTCAGGTAGGGGACTCTCTTGCGGGTCGTTATTTTCTCCACCATCTTCTCCCT
Source organism: Chlamydiota bacterium (assembly GCA_013288105.1). Lineage (GTDB taxonomy): Bacteria > Chlamydiota > Chlamydiia > Chlamydiales > JAAKFR01 > JABDCM01. The sequence continues at coordinate 4,995 of JABDCM010000032.1, read as the reverse complement.
TTATCTCCTGCCGAGTGTAAAAAAGTAGGAGAGAGTTATACCCTTGATCTTTTTTTAGAAAGAGGGGGATTTCCTGAGCCTTTTTTAGCTGTGGATGCGACAGAGGCCAAGCGGTGGCGTTTACAATATGTGGATAGTTTGCTCCGAACAGATGTTCTTGAATTTGAAAATATTCAACATGTAAAAGCGATTAGGCTTGTTTTTGAATTGCTTCAACAACGCACAGGCTCTCCTATCTCTTACACCTCGATTGCCGAAGATGTGGCGATTTCTCCTCACACTGTGAAAAAATATATTCAAATTTTAGAGGCGCTCTACATTGTTTTTCGAGTGACCCCTTTTTCACGCAATATTGCGCGTAGCATTCTAAAAGAGCCCAAAATTTATTTTTTTGATACAGGACTTGTCATAGGTAATGAGGGGGCCCGTTTTGAGAATTTTGTAGCGAGCTGTCTTTTAAAACATGTGCTTGCAAAAATGGATTATGAGGCGGTTCCATATAGCCTTAAGTATTTGCAGACCAAAGAAAAACAAGAGATAGACTTTGTTCTTGCTGTTAATCACAAAATAGAAAAACTGATCGAAGTGAAATATGCAGATGCCTCTTTAAGTCCTCATCTACGCTACTTTCATGAAAAATATGGGCTACCTGCGGTTCAAGTTGTGAAAGAGTTAAAGAGAAAACAGATGAGTGGGGAGATTGAAATTGTAGATGGCTCCTATTTCTTAGAATCTCTCTATCTATGACAAGCTGCTAAGGTTTCATGGCTTGGATGAATTTCTCCGTCCGCATCAACTCACGTGCAAACACTAAAGCAGAATTAATATGAGAAAAAATGTGATCCTCCCCAATCGTCTCATTTAAATTATACCGCTTAAGATCTCGAAAAGGACCCTTCATCACCCCCGAAAGAAGCAAAAGAGTACCCTGCCTTTTGCACTCGATATAAAACTCCTCTAATGCATGCATTCCAGAGGCATCAATAGAGGGAACTCGCCTCATCCTTAGAATAAAGATCTTGGGAGGGCGCTCTAGTTCATTTAAAAGATTTTTTAATCGATCAGCAACTCCGAAGAAAAAGGGACCATTGATTTCATAGACCTCAACACCTTCTGGGACATCCTGTCTCTTAATTGCATCGGGATCATAATACTTTTCTAAAATATCCTCTCTCTCTTGAAAATATTGAGCTGTAGAAACAACCCCTGACAGGTCGCTCATCTGTTTCATAAAAAGAAAGGCAGCCAAAATCATGCCTATTTGGACGGCAGCTGTCATATTAATAAAAACGGTCAAAAGAAAAACGGTGAGCAGGACAATAACATCTTTTTTAGGAGCAGAAAATAGGTGCACAAAGTGGTGAATTTCACTCATTCCCCAAGCGATCATGACCAGAACTCCCGCAAGAGCAGCTAAAGGGATGGTTCCCACCAGGGGAGCTAAAAAAAACATAATCACAAAGATAAAGAGCGCATGGAGCATTCCTGAAAGGGGGGTGCTGGCTCCCGCTTTCACATTCGCTGCAGTACGAGAAAGAGAACCTGTGGCTGGAAGTCCTCCAAAAATACCCGCTCCCACATTTGCAATTCCTTGGGCAACTAATTCACAATTGGACTGATGCCTCCATCCTGTCATCCCTTCTGCCACGACCGAAGATACTAGGGATTCTATACCACCCAGAATGGCCAGAGTCATCGCATCTGGGACTAAAACTAAAATTTTATCCAGATCAAAAGCAGGCAAAGAGGGGTAGGGAAGTGTGCGAGGAATCACGCCATAATGGCTGCCTACGGTCGGAATATTGAGATCAAAGAGCCAGGTGGCAACTGTTGCTACAACGAGAGCGACTAAAGCACCTGGAAATTGAGGTTTGTACCGCCTAAAATAGATAATCACACAGATGGTCACAAGGCCAATCCCAAAACAGATGGGATCCCAAGAGAATAAATATTGCCAATAAGAATGAATTTTGCTGAGAAAATCAACGGGAACAGTTCCCATGTGTAAACCTAAGAGATCTTTAAACTGATTCACAAAAATCACGACAGCAATTCCGGTTGTCAACCCTGTGACGACGGGATAGGGGATATACTTGATGTAGGTGCCAAGACCTGCAATTCCCAAAAAAATTAAAATCACTCCAGCCATGAGAGTTGCCATCAAAAGACCATCAAAGCCATGCCTGATCATAATCCCATAAAGAAGGACGATGAATGTACTTGTCGGCCCCCCGATAAGCACTCGACTTCCCCCTAAAGCAGATGTAAGAAAGCCTGCAATGATGGCTGTAAAAAGACCTTTTTCTGGAGGAACGCCTGTTCCTATAGCAACTGCAAGGGCAATAGGAAAAGCAATAATTCCAACAGTAAGACCGGAGATGAGATCCCTCTTAAAAAGAGAATAGGAATAGCCCTCTTGCAAACATTGAATGGACTTAGGTAAGAAATATTTAAGATGTTTAGAAAAGTATTTTAATGGCATTTTGATCAGAAAGTTAAGGTCTGTATGGTATATCTAGCAATCATTCTATTTTTTTGTCTTGGCTATTTAGCAATCATCTTTGAAAAGGCGCTTCATGTCAATAAGGCAGCTGTAGCCTTAGTCATGGGAGTGGGATGTTGGTTATTATATTTTGCTGGATTTAAAGGACATGAAGCGCCTCTCCCCGTGCTATATGAGCATATTTCCGATGTAGCTCAAATTATTTTTTTTCTATTTGCAGCGATGATTATTGTGGAATTGATAGATTCTCATCAAGGGTTCAAAGTCATCACTGAGCTTTTGTATAGTTCTTCCAAGAGGAAGATGTTATGGTTTTTTCTTATTATCTCCTTTTTCATGTCTTCTGTTTTGGACAATCTTACAACGATGATTGTTATGGCCTCTTTGCTCAAGAAGATGATTCAAGATGATGAGGATAGATGGATGTTGGGCTCTATAATTGTCATTGCGGTGAATGCGGGGGGAGCCTGGACACCTATTGGTGATGTGACCACTACGATGTTATGGATTAATAATAAAATAACGACGTGGGAGACGATTAAGACAGTTTTTCTTCCGAGTGCAATGAATGCAGTTGTGGCGGGTGTGATTGCCTCTTTTCTGATACGTGGAAAACATAAATCCAGGGCCACGACATTCGCAATTCCTCAGGAGCCGGGAGCGCGAAGAGTGCTTATCATGGGAATAGGATCGCTTGTTCTAATTCCTTTTTGGAAAGCTATTTTTGATTTACCTCCTGCTTTGGGAGCGCTTTTGGGTTTAGGTATTCTCTGGTTAGTGACTGATTTAATCCATTTTCGATATGGGGAGAAGAGGTGGCATCTGCGTGTTGCTCACATTCTGAAGAAGATTGATACATCGGGTATTTTATTTTTTTTAGGAATTCTTCTTGCAGTAGATGCTCTGACTGCTGCTGGAATATTAAAAAATCTTGCTCTTAGTGTGGAAAAAATCATTCCTAACCAGAATCACATTGCTGTTTTGATTGGACTGGCTTCCAGTGTAGTGGATAATGTGCCTCTGGTAGCAGCGACTATGGGCATGTATGATCCGCAAGCCTTTCCCCAGGATGCATCTCTTTGGCAATTGATAGCATATGCAGCAGGGACAGGAGGAAGTATTTTAATTATTGGGTCAGCTGCGGGCGTTGCCTTTATGGGGTTAGAGAAGATAGATTTTATCTGGTACTTTAAGAAAATTTCCTGGGTGGCCTTGGTGGGCTATTTTGCGGGTATTATCACCTATTTTTTAACAGCCTCCATCAGGTTATTAACCTGAGCTTTATTAATAACGGTGTAACTCATTAGGTTGAAGGGACACCTATGATGGGTAATAGGATGCATTGCCGTGCCCGTTTCTTGTTATTATGATGCAGTCAATTTTTGGTCTATTTTGGCAGCCAGGATGAAATCGCTTTCAGTTAGCCCATTGACCTTGTGAGTCCATAGAACAACTCTCACTTTCCCCCAAGCAAGATGGATATCGGGATGGTGTCCCTCCTCCTCGGCAAGCTCCCCTATTTTTATTGTAAAGGCTAGGGCCTCTTTGAAGTTTGGAAATGAGAACTCTTTTTCAATGTGGTGTTCATTAACAAGACTCCAACCACCGCCTAAATCTGTCACAAGGAGTACAAGCTCCTCATTTTCCAAAGGGGCAGTTGCCTTCGCACAATCTTTGCATTTTTTATTTTTCAACTTTGTCATGCATGAACCTATCTCAACGTCAGTATAATTTTAGGATTTTTGAAGTCAACTATGTTCTTGACTTTTATACGGTGTTTAACCGAGAATCTCCCACTTACTTATTTGAAATAAAGGTGTTATCGGTAAACAACTCTCGCCTAAAGGCGAAAGCTTTTTGACACCCAATCCTTAGGGACGGTGATTTATGGTCAGCTATAGCTGCCACCTTACGGACGGTTTACATCGAGCCTGAGCTCTCACGCCCGTTGCTCAACCGATAGATCGAGCAAGAGTCAGATTTAAGCGTCTGTTTCTTGCGCTAGCCCAAAGGCTTAAAATAGAGGGTCGGGATCAAATCCCGAGGCGGAGACAACTTAATGCCGTTGCACACCCTAAAATGTGCAGGGGCTTAACAGAAAAGTAGAATTTTAAACAATAGGGAGCGGTGTTTCCTCCCAGTCCTAAAGGACTGGGTTTCCACACTGTCAATCGATGAAATTTTTTGCTTCAATCATCTTCACATTTGTCTGTTTGAGTATATATGCCACTCCTCAAGAAGAGTTAACAAGAAAAAGGGCCCTATCCGATTTGGAAATGATCCGAGGAGTCGATTATGCAAAAAATAAGATCCTCAATCTTCGCCATCCAACTTTGAAAGAGTGTCAGGTGGTGATTCGCGATTTTTTTAACTCCACACGGGATTATCATGTAGGTGTTGCCTTCTACTCAACAGAGGGCGCCCTGCTCCCTTTCGAAGTCTCTTCAGCAGAAAATAGATATTTTATAGTCAATGTCGATCGTTCTCTCATC
>JABDCM010000031.1 GCA_013288105.1 Chlamydiota bacterium | reverse complement strand
TGGAGGGCATAATAGGTTCACTCTTTCCTAAATTTTCAAAGATCAACTTTCTCCATACCTCGCCTCCCATCACCCCCTTATGAGTCATAAAAAAGGGGGTAGAAAGGTAAGATAACATCTTCACCACAAACAGAGGAGGAGGAGCAATCATTACTGCCAACTCCTCCGTTATCCAATCAGGCTGCACAAATCCAGGATGGGTCCACCACCACCAGAGCCCCCACATATCTTGCCACCGGAAACTCCACCAACCCGCCCAATTCCACCAGATGGGAGCAGCTCCCCATGCAATCCATTTCTCTTGATTGAAATGATAATGGTATTGAAAAAGAGAGGCGTAGTTGGGCCAATAGGAAAATAGGCTTTCCATGACCATAAGTGTGTCTACAGCAGTAGCTGGGCTGTATACAAAATGGGCTCTCTCCTCTTGCACAATAAAAAGAGTCGGATAGAGAGTCCCTCGAGCCTCCACAGGATAATCCCAAAATTCTGGAACATACACATATCCCTCCTCTCTCCAAAGATAGTGAGCAGGCGTGTAAACCCAACCCTCCGTAAAAGGCTGATATCTACCCGAGGTCCAGATATATTCTTTTTGCTCAACATCGTAATACCAATGGCCAGGAATCCAAAAATATTCCCCTCTCATAGAAAAAGTGGGGATTCTCTCCTCTATGTTATCTGGAGGAGCCGCGACTATATAGGACAATTGATTCGAAGGGACTAAACTCCAAAATCCTGGAATCCACGCCCAGCCTTGTGAAAAGGACTTCCAATAACCAGATACCCACACATGATGAGGAGGCGCTCGACGCCATACTCCGCTTACCCATAAAAAATCCTCATGCTCGGTAGACCAGGCCCAATATCCAGGAATCCAAGATGATTCGATATCAGGTGCCTTCGGAACCTGTTCCCGAAGGGGGTAGGGGGGAGGAGTCACAATGGCCTGTAGAAGAGTTTGTCCATTTTCTTGAGTAGCAAAAGCCTCATGAAAAGGAGCTTGACTTGCAACTTCCCCCTCTTCGGCTTCTAATTTTATACAGCATGAAACCAAAAAGAATAGAGCCAGAATTACTTTTCTCATGTTCCCATTATTAAATAAAAAATATATATTTTTCAATTTTTTTATATTATACAATAGGGGAAATGAAGGCTATGGTTCTTTCAGAGGTTGGCAAACCTCTTCAGCTCAAAGAAGTTCCCAAACCCACTCCTCAACCGCATCAGGTGCTTATCCGCATCTTGTGCTGTGCAATCTGCCGCACAGATCGTCATATTTTAGATGGGGAGCTACCCACTCCCCATCTACCCCTCATTTTAGGTCATCAAATTGTGGGAGTGATAGAAAAAGTGGGGGATAAAGTTGTCCATTTTCACATAGGAGATCGCGTGGGGGTTCCTTGGCTGGGAGGGGCATGTCAAACATGTGGTTATTGCCAAGAGGGGCGAGAAAATCTCTGTGATCAAACCCTTTTGACCGGCTATCAGATCAATGGGGGATTTGCTGAATATTGCGTTGCAGACGGCTCTTTTATCTTTTCCATTCCTGAAAACTACACATCCGTTCAAGTAGCTCCCCTTCTGTGCGGAGGATTAATTGGATACAGAGCTCTCCGCTTAACCACGGGTTGTCATCCGAATAAAAATTGGGGCTTTTGGGGCTTTGGCTCCTCTGCACATATTTTGACACAAATTGTGCACGCACAAGGGGGAAATGTCTATGCATTTACCAAAAAAGGACATCCTGAAAGCCAACTATTTGCAAAAAAAATGGGGGTTATCTGGGCAGGAGATAGTGATCAACAACCCCCGATTCCCCTAGACGCCGCCATCCTCTTTGCTCCTGTGGGAGAGCTGATCCCCAAAGCATTAAAATCTATCAAAAAAGGGGCGGTCGTTGTCTGCGCAGGTATTCATATGAGTGATATCCCCTCTTTTGCCTACAAACTTCTTTGGGGAGAGCGCGTCCTGCGCTCAGTTGCAAATCTGACCAGACAAGATGGAATAGATTTTTTCTCCCTTATTTCGAAAATATCTATCACGACAGAGGTCTCCACCTATCGATTAGAAGAGGTGAACAAAGCTTTAGATGACCTTCGCAAGGGGGCCTTCTTGGGATCTGCTGTCATCATAATTGACAATTAAATTTTTATATAATACATTGCCTGGATGAGTGTATTGATCGTAGGGGCCGGCCCAACCGGACTTACTCTGGCCTGTGAGCTTCTGCGTAGAGGAATTCCTGTACGCCTGATTGATAGTCGCGAAAAAAGAGGTTCATTTTCTAAAGCTCTTGGTATTCAAGCTCGTACTCTTGAGCATTTTGCTCAAATGGGAATTGTAGATGAGTTTTTAAAAAGAGGTTTAAAGGGGAAAGGGGTTGCGGTTCACTGGGGAAATAAAGAGTTACATTTTGATTTAGACCCATTAGAAACCAGATTTCCTTTTTTGCTTGTTCTTCCTCAAATGGATACGGAGGAGATTCTGCTTACGCATTTTGAAAAAATGGGGGGAAGAATTGAATGGAAGAGCACATTAGTGGATTTATTAGAAAAAGAGGGAAAGAGGGAGGCTCACATTCAGCTTCCAACTGGGGAGAGGGTTGTGGATCACTCCTCATGGATTGTGGGTTGTGATGGGGCTCACAGCTCGATTCGGCATTTATTGAACCTAAGTTTTTCAGGCTATCCCTTTCCAGAGCTCTTTCTACTTGCAGATATTGAGGGTGATATTGCCTCCTCTTTGAAAACCTATGCCCATTTTTTTCTCTCTAGAAAGGGTTTTTGTGCGGCGATTCCCCTTCCTCAGTTTCAGCAATACCGGCTGATCTTGCCTGATGTACCCAAAGAGGAACAAAACCTTTTAAAAGTTTTGGAAGAGAGAGAGTGTTCTGATAAAATGCAGATTAGAACTATTCACTGGCTCTCCTCTTTTCAGATTCAAAGACGGATGACAAAGACTCTTCGTGTTGGAAATGTCTTTCTAGCAGGAGATGCCGCTCACATTCACAGTCCAGCTGGCGGGCAGGGAATGAATACAGGCATACAAGATGCCTTTAATTTAGCCTGGAAGCTTGCGTGGGTGATCCGTGGCAAAGCCTTTACCTCCCTTCTGGATACTTATGAAAAAGAGAGAATTCCTATTGCCAAAGCTGTTTTAAGAGGAACCAGTCGAGCAACCTCTCTCATTACTTTTTCCCAAAAATGGTCTCCCCTGCTGCTTTTTTCTTTTTTCAAACTGATGCTCCTTTCAAAAACTGTGAGAGGAAAGGTGAGCAATCAACTCAGCCAGTTAGCCATTCACTATAAAAAGAGTAGAAGAGCGCCTGACGCTCCTCTAGAAAACGGGAAGAGGGTGCATGATTACTTAACAGATGGAAAATATCTTCTCCTACTTTTTACCGAAAATACCCCTTTTCTAACTAAGATGAGAAAGCGGTATGGGGACATTTTAGAAATCGTGCTCACACATGATCCAGAGGCACGAAAAATATATAAAGCTGAAGTTTATGAGCTGGTATGCATCCGCCCTGATGGTTATATAGGCTATCAGGCTTCAAAAGGGGCACTTCTCGGATGCGAGCAGTACTTAAAAAGTATTTTCAAAACCTAAATTGACCATTGATATAGAGAGCTTTTTCATCTCCAAAGCGCCCCTCTGCTGTGACTCCAATCATTTTTCCAAGCGTGAATGTCATGCCCACAGCATATCCCCAGAGCTTTTGAGCCTCTAAATTATTAAGTGTCAGAGGACCTATAGCCCCTGTCGTCGTGAAAGAGAGATGATTCATGGAAAGGTGAGCCCATCCCCATTTTACCCCAATGTAGGGGATGAGAGCCGCGCAGTCGTAAAAGGAGAATCTCCATATGGCGCCGATTCCCGCCTGCCAATCTCTATAAACGGCCTCATTATCATCTACAAAGTAGGTGATCTCTCCTGATGAGGATTCAAAATAGGAGCCAATTTTGGTATTTGTTTGAAAAAATTGTCCTTCGGCGCCCAATCCAAAAGGGCCGCATTGCCAAAGAGTGAGGCGCGCTCCTGCACTCCAAGAGAAATAGGTTTTAAAGGTAAGAAGAGAGCCTGCTCCTAAAATATCATTCCAATTAGAGGAGTTGGCCTGAATATGCAAAGTAGAGGTTCCCAACGTTCCAAAAATATCGATAAGATCCCAGATGTTCAGAGCTAAATAGCCCGCATTCGTTGCGATTTGTGTGGTTTGAACAGCATCTCCGCCCTGGAGTCCATCCTGACTTGTATGGACCTGCAAGTGGCGGTTAGAGACATAGTCACCATAGAATCCTAGGCGAGCGCTCCAGTAGTCAATCCAACATAGAGAGGGATCACAAGGGTTATAAAAAGCCCCTGTTGCAAAGGCCCCATTTGTGTATAAGCTAGCCTCCGAGGGGTTACCTATGGGTAGAGCGAAAAGTCCAGTAGAGGTCAATAATAGGAGGACTAATAGTTGCAGTTTTTTCATAAATCCTAAATAAAAAAACCATCGAACCCGAAAGCTCGATGGTAAGATACTCGTAAAAAAGTGAATTAGAAGCGGAATTGTCCTAGGACAGAAAGTGCTTTCTCATCACCAAAACGTCCCTCAACATTCACTCCGATCACATCACAAAGCTCGAAAGTCATCCCAATTGCATAACCCCATAGTTTTGCAGACTGAAGATTGGGAAGATTGAATGCAATATCCCCGTCAGATCCAATGACTGTGACACTTGAAGGAGAGAAGGACCAACGGCTACCTGCCCACTTTACCCCTGCATAAGGAATCAAAGCAACGGTTGGGCAGCTTGTTGCGAATCTATAAGAAACGCCTATACCTACCTGCCATTCTTGGTATTTTGTATCTATATCTGGTACATAAGAATAGGCTCCACCATCAGCTACAAATATGTAGTTTACATCTGGAGTGGATTGGAAATATTGACCCTCGATACCAAGATCAAAGCAGCCACATTGCCATAGAGTTGCTCGCGCACCTACACTCCATGAGAAATCTGTCTCAAAAGCAATCTCTGCTCTCTCATTGCCGACTGCTGCACCAAAAACGGTTCCACCTGTTTGGATACCAAAACTAGTAGCACCCAGAGTGGTGAAAACATCAACACGGTTGAAAAAGTTTAGCGCAAGGTAGCCAGCGTTTGTATTAATAGTCGTCGTATCGACGTCTTGACCTGAATCATCATCGGATAATCTGACTTGCATGTGTCTATTGAAGACATAATCCCCGTAGAAGCCAACTCTTAAACTCCAAGCATTGCACCAGCTAAAGCAGGGGTCGCAGAAATCAACATTGTTTCCTTGGAAGTAAGCGCCATTCATAAACAGGCTTGCTTCAGAGGGGTTGCCGATAGGTAGTGCATACACTGCACCACAAGTCAGCAAGGTGAGTATGGTTGCTACCAACTTTCTCATTTTACTCTCCATGGTTTTTGGTTATTTTTTTGTATTTAATACTGCTTTTAGACCATACGAAATTTCTCGGAAGAAGTCAATCTTTTAGAAAAAAAAATAAATCCGGAAATAAAAACGGGTTTTTCAGAAAGGTATAAAGATACACATCTGAAAAACCCGTGGCTTTTACAATCTCAAGTGAGAGTTGCTTAGATTAGAAGCGGAACTGTCCTAAAACAGACACTGCTTTCTCATCAGCAAAACGTCCCTCTACAGTGACACCAACGACATCACACAGTGTGAGTGTCATCCCAATTGCATAACCCCAAAGTTTTGCGGGTTGAAGATCTGGAGTATCTCCAGCAGCTCCATCAATTGTGACACTATTAGGAGAGAAGGACCAACGGCCGCCTGCCCATTTCAACCCTGCATAAGGAACCAGAGCAATGGTTGGGCAGCTTGTTGCGAATCTATAAGAAACGCCCACACCTACCTGCCATTCTTGGTATTGTGTATCTAGATCATTGATATAAGAGTAAGAACCATCAACAGTGTCAAATATGTAATTTACATCTGGATTAGATTGGAAGTATTGCCCCTCTACACCTAATGCAAAGCAACCGCACTGCCAAAGAGTCGCACGCGCACCTACACTCCATGAGAACGCTGTCTCAAAAGTCATCTCTACCCGGTGATTCGCACCAATAAAATACTGACCACCTGTTTGGATACCAAAGTTGGTCGCACCTAAGGTTGTGAAAATATCTACGCGGTCAAAAAAGTTTAAAGCAATATATCCAGCATTTGTATCGATAGTTGTTGTATCGACGTCTGCACCGGAATCATCGTCTGACAATCTGACTTGCATATTTCTATTGAAGACATAATCCCCGTAGAAACCCACTCTTAGACTCCAAGCATCGCACCAGCTAAAGCAAGGGTCACAAAAGTCTACACTGCTTCCTTCACAGAAAGCACCATTCATAAATAGACTTGCTTCTGAAGGATTGCCCACAGGTAGCGCGTACACTGCACCACAGGTTAGCAGTGTGAGTAATGTTGTTACCAACCTTTTCATTTCTTTCTCCATGGTTTTGGTTTGTATAAGTTAACTTATTTTTCACTTATTAAATCGCTTCCAGACCATACGAAATTATTCGAAAGAAGTCAACAGCTTGCGAAAAAAAAAGAAAAAATCATCGAAAAAAAATATTTTTTGTTCTAGTTGAAACCTCTTTTTGTTTCTGTTAATGTCTGTTTCCATTGAGCAGGCAAAAGCCGCTCTAACACTATTGAAAAAGGAAAACATGATGCGTAAAGTATGGATAGTCGTTGCAAATAGTGGCTTGTGCAAAATTTTCCGAGCAGAAAATAGGAACACATTGCATGAATTCAAAACCATCGAACATCTTGAAAGCCATTTGAAAGGTTGCGATCTTATGTCCGATAAGCAAGGGGGCTCTGGAGCGCGCAATTATTCCGGATCTGACACCTTTTCTACAAAAGCGGGCCCTAAAACAAAAGAGGCTTTCCATTTCGCAGATGAAATTGCTGCTCTTTTAAAAGAGCAGTATCACAAGGGAGAGGTTGATCGCATTTATCTGATCGCCAAAGCTCCTTTTCTGGGCCGTTTACGCGAAGCTTTTAATCATGATTTATCCAAAATGGTGATTACGGATATTGATAAGGATTTGACCTCTTTAAAAGCTGAAAAGATTATAGAATACCTTCCTCCTGTATTATGAGCATATCCATTACATCCTTAACCTCTTCAGGAGAAGGAGTTGGCTCGGATAAAGGTTTAAAAGTATTTGTGGAGGGAGCTCTTCCTGGAGAAGAGGTTGTCGTAGAGCTCGTTGAAAAGAGGGCAAATTATGCTCGAGGGCGTCTTGTGAGGCTCATTGCAGCCTCTCCCGAGCGGGTCTCTCCCCCCTGTCCCATTTTTGGAGAGTGTGGGGGGTGTCAGATCATGCATCTCTCTTATGAGGCTCAACTCGAAAATAAGCGCAAGCGCGTAGAAGAGGCTCTTAAAAGGATTTCTCATTTAGACATAGAGGTTCCCGCCTGCTTACCCTCCCCCTCCCCTTTTCACTATAGGAATAAAATCCAGCTTCCCGTAGAAAAGCACAAAATAGGAATGTATCGGAAGAATTCGCATGAGATTGTTCCGCTAAAACAGTGTCTGATTCAGCAGCATCTGGGAGAAAAGATTCTCTCTTTCATTCTTGAAGCTCCTGAGAGGGAGCTTTTACGACACCTTCTCATTAGGACAGCTTTTTTCACACAAGAGGCGCAGGTTATCTTAGTGACATCACAAGCGCCGACCCCCCTGCTTAAAAGTTTTGCTGAAAACATGAGACGAGCCTTTCCCTATCTTAAAGGGGTTGTACATAATCTCAATGCTAGAGAGGACAATGTGGTGCTTTCTACCACTTTTCATACCCTTTCGGGAGAACCTTTCATCTACGAAAAGCTCTTAGGGAAGACTTTTAAGATTTCTCCCGCTGCCTTTTTTCAAGTTAATTCTGAGCAGACGGAACATCTTTATAAGACAGCACTGACTTATGCTGACATTCAGCCTCAGGAGCGGGTTTTAGATGGCTTTTGTGGAGTGGGGACGCTTGCCATATGTGCAGCTGATCTTGCGCGTGAGGTAGAGGGAATCGAATGCGTACCTATGGCTATCAAGGATGCCAAAGAGAATGCGCGCTTGAACCAGATCACAAATTGCCATTTCTTGTGTGGACGCACGGAGGAGAGGCTCTCCTCTTCAGAGAAATTTGATACAGTTTTTCTCAATCCCCCTCGTAAAGGGTGTGCGGAGCTCCTCCTTAAAACACTCCTTCTCTCTCTTCCCCAGAAAATCGTCTATATTTCCTGTGACCCTGCGACCCTTGCGCGCGATCTTGCTCTTTTGACCACCTCTTATACCCTTGCGCGCGTGCAACCCATTGACATGTTTCCTCAAACCATGCATGTCGAAACTGTCGCTCTCCTAATCAAGAAATAGTCGATTATAGTTGCGAAAAGTCGGGCACGAGTACGCACACGCATCCTATTACCCATAAGTTTTCCTTCAACTTAAAATCGACCCGCAGTACCTGCGGTAACTTTTACAACTAACTTAACTTTTTAGGTGAGTGACTTTTCTGAGCCAAAAATGATACAAGAAATCTAGTCCTGATTATTTGTAAATACCGCAGGTACTGCGGCTCCATTGAGTAATAACATGCGTGTCCGTGCCCGATTTTTATTAGTCGGGTACGTAACGTCAATCAAGATAGAGTAGGAAGCTTTTGAGATAATCTGATTCGGGATGAAACAGGTTGATCGGATGGTCCAACCCTAACCGGTGCTTTCCCACAATCTTCACCCCCCTTTTAGCCTCATGAGCCGCTTGAAAAATCACCATCTGAAATAACTTCTCATCCACATGGTAAGAACAAGAACAGCTTAGGGCGTACGAGCGGGCGGGCGCTTTTTTGAAAAGAGAACGATGAATCTCCTTGTATCCCCGGCAAGCGGCGACCACATCCTCTTTTTTCTTCGCAAATGCGGGAGGGTCAAGAATAATGAAATCATAAGAAAGCTCTCGCTCCTTTAAAAAACGAAACGCATCCTCAACAAAATAGTTCCCCTCCCTATTTTCCAATCCATTTAAAACCACATTTTTTCTACATAAATCCATCGCTTCTTGAGAAATATCCACAGAATCCACCTTCACACACCCACCTAGCAAAGCAGCTAAA
>JABDCM010000030.1 GCA_013288105.1 Chlamydiota bacterium | reverse complement strand
CAGAAATGCTCTTTTGGACTGCCTCCGAAAGAGGGGGAGCAGGAAGCTCCTTAAAAAAACTTTTCCACGCCTCTTTAAAGCGTGCAGGAAGAAATAATCGTCCCCAAAAAGTTGTTTTTTCTACAGAAAGGGATAGATCTGTCACCAAAGAGGACTCCTTAAAAATCTCCTCTAAGGAGGGAGCCAGTTGGCCTAAACGAAAAGAGAGGGGGGAGGCGAAGGCTGATTTTTCAACCACTCTCACGATTTCAGCGGCAAAATAGTGGTAAAAACCCTCCAGTAAAGCATGTTCTAGAAAATAGGAGGCTCTCTCATCTCCACCTAATAAATCTGCCATCAGAAGCGTAATATCCCGCTCCGTGGTTACAAAATAGAGGGGAACATTTAAAGGGGAGACTTGGATGGCAAGAGAGAGAATACCCGGACCCAAATTTTGAAGCTTTTCTTGTATAACAGAAGAGCTTTGCCACCCTTTTTCAGCACAACTTAAAACAAGATCCTCCCGCTCAAAGGTCTCTCTTAATGCCCTCTCTACTGCTTCCCAAGGAAAGGAGGTTGGAAAAGCAAACGCAGGCCTTTTCCCCAATTCAATCAGAGAATCATCGATCTGCTTGATCCAATCCAAATCTGCAGTCATACTCATTTTTTCGGCCCACTCTGATCTTTATCTTGTTTTTCCTCTCTTTGTCTCTGTCTATCTGCCTGTGTTCCCAATTCTGAAGAGGAAATTTTCATAGGAGAGGGAAGGGGTTCCACTTTTGGTAACGCAATGGAACGATTTCCCACATTCAACTCCGTAATCTGGATTCCTTTAACTTGCAACGCTTGCACAAGTTGCGCCAGCTGCTCCTTATTATGCTCCACTAGATTAATCGCCTGTGCCTCCATGGCAGGAGTAGCAAAATGGGTAAAATTCACAGTAAGCTCATTTCCCGTTTTTGCAATGTTTAAAGAGGCCCCCGCAAATGCTCCTGGCACCTCTCCCGCTTTTAAATCCAGATGCGCAATGTCAGTGGCTCCTACTTTTCCAACAGCCATTGTCTCAACTGTCTTCATGATAATCGCACGAATTTGAGAGGCTGCCTGAACATCGGCCACCTTTTGCGAAGCTTGAACCCCCTCCATTTTGCTTTGTTGAGCCAGCTGTTCACCCTTTTGCTGAGTCTCCGCCATCAGAGCAAAGAGATTGGCATCCTCCTTCTGAGACCCCTTCTCCTCTTTTCCTTTGAGCTCAAATTTCTT
The DNA here is from genome assembly GCA_013288105.1 of Chlamydiota bacterium. GTDB lineage: Bacteria > Chlamydiota > Chlamydiia > Chlamydiales > JAAKFR01 > JABDCM01. The sequence goes on along the minus strand of JABDCM010000030.1, from coordinate 8,446 downwards.
CCCCTTGTCCCTCTTATTTTTCTCAGGTCCCCGGTTATCATTGACATTCTGACTTGAAGAACTTTTATTTGGAGGAATACTATTACTCATTTTTCACCCTCGTCTTGTAATTTTTTTTTCTTGCGATGAGATTCATAAAGCACCTGTCCAATTTCATCAAACTCTTTGGCCTCTTCTCGTGCTGTTTCCAATTTTGTCTCATGCATCCAATGCTCTTTATGCAGCTTGATCTTTTCCTCTTCCATTCTTTTTTTTTTAAGATCAAGGAGCGCATCCTGAAGATTTTTGTCCGCAAGACGCACCTGTTCTTTCTGCTGTTTTACCTTCGCCTCTTCTTTCGCTAGATTCTCTTTCACAACTTTCAGATAAGCCTTCATCTGGAGAACCTCATCACTTGTGGTTCCCTCATCCATCGCCTCTCTTAATTGAGCAAGCTTTTCTCCATGATGCTTTAAAACAATATCTCTTTCCGCCTCTATTTTTTTTAATTTTTCCTTCTCAACTTGAAGTGCACGCTCCTTTTCCTGCACCACCTTTTCTGCTTTCTCCACGCGCCCTTTTTTCACAATAAGGACCTGTTCTAATGGATACTTTAATTCTTTCATCGAAAGAGTGCTTTAAGTTGCTGAAAAGTCTCTTCTAGAGTCGATTTTTCATCAATGGCCTGCATCAAAAAACGTCTTAAGCGTTCAATATGATCAATCGCATAATCTGCATCTCGATCAGAACCCCTCTTATATTCGCCAATCCGTAAGAGCATTTCAATTTTTTTATAATTAGCTAATACTTCACGCGCTTTTCCTATCAGCTTCAAATGGTCCTTGTTGACTAAATCTGTTAAAAGCCGGCTGATAGAGGCCAACACATCAACTGCTGGAAATTGGTATGCTTGCGCTAAAAGATTGGACAAAACAATATGCCCATCCAGAATAGATTTGGTCTCATCTGCTACAGGTTCATTCAAATCATCCCCTGCAACAAGAATGGTATAAAAAGCTGTGATCGACCCCACCTCCGCATTTCCCGAACGCTCCAAAAGACGGGGCAGGGTTGAAAAGACAGAAGGGGTATAGCCCGCACGTGCAGGAGGCTCGCCTGCAGCTAGCCCCACCTCTCTTAAAGCTCGGGCAAAACGGGTGACCGAATCCATCATCAGAACAACATTTTTGCCCTGATCTCGGAAATATTCAGCAATAGCTGTTCCGACGTAGGCTGCATTCAAGCGGAGTTGAGAGGCCTGATCTGAGGTAGAAACCACAATCACAGAACGGGCCAATCCCTCTTCTCCCAAATCCTTTTCTATAAACTCTCGTAATTCTCGTCCCCTCTCTCCTATCAGAGCCACCACATTCACATCTGATGCTGCATTACGAGCAATCATACCGAGCAGGGTAGATTTCCCCACCCCCGCTCCTGCAAAAATACCTACTCTCTGCCCTCGCCCACAGGTTAAGAGACCATCAATGCAGCGGACCCCTGTTGAAATGGTCTGAGAAATCCGCGCTCTTTTCAAAGGGTCAGGAGGGGCACGAAAAATAGGAAAGGTCTCTGTAAGCTCTAAAGGCCCTTTGGTATCAACATCCATAGGCTCCCCAAGAGCGTTGAGAACTCTTCCCAAGAGTTGAGGCCCCACTTTGATCTGTAAGGGCATATGAGTCGGGATCACCTCTGAAGAGGGGCCAATCCCCGTCATCTCTCCTAAAGGAGATAAAAAAACCTCCTCCTGAGTGAATCCCACAACCTCCGCCATCAGAGGGGGAGCTCGCCCCCGTTTGATAAGACAGATCTCCCCCATATGAACCTGAGGGACGATTGCCTTGATCAACATCCCCACAATCTCTGTGATTCTACCCGTTACGGTAGTAAGCTGTATCTCATCAAGACTCGAGAGAAGTTGATCAAATTTTTTTTCCATTTAGCAATTAGCCTAATTGGGTACTCATAATTGTTTTAATAGCAGAAACGCCGGCACCAATCAAACTGGCCATTAATTCACCCCGTTGGGAGGCTCTCTGCACTGCATATTGTAGCTTCAACATGTCAGCTGGATTTGGATTTCCCTGCTTATTAGAGAGGTAGTTAAGAGCAGAATTTAAAGTTCCCTGTCCCCCATCAATCCACTGTGTGACATGCTGGAGAATAGATTCCCCCTTTTTCTTCGGAGTAGGGTTAAACTCTCCTTGAGTCGACTTCGCAATCGTTTTCAGATCAGGATTCATTTTATCAATAACCTTCTCGAAGGCTTGATAGTGCTCCTGCCCAAACTTGTTCACGATCTTCTCGTTTTGAAGTTTATTACGAATCTCCCCCAGCCGATTAGTTAAAGTCTCTAACTGATTCTGCATCTCCTCAGGAGAGAGCGGAGCCTGTTTGTGAGAGGCATCTCTTGCAACCTGCATCGGAGTGGGAGCCGATTCTGTTTGAGCAGATTCTGGACTACCCGCCCCTTTTCCCGGGCCAGGCGGCAAAGAAAAAGGCCTTTGCTGAGTCCCCTCATCAGCTCCAAGAGCCGGCTTACTCGGACCGTAAGGAGAGACTCCTGGGGTAGGCGGGATAGGGGGATTACTGGGATTCATTGACATATTTTATTCCTTATTTCTCTATAGATTAAGCTTCAGCAGGTCCCTTGGTTGCGCGCGCCTGCATATCTGCCTCCCAATCCAATACCGACTGAGCAAGCTGACGTGTCGAGGGAGTTTCACAATGAGCTAAAACTTCCTGTGCCATGTGTGCCGCCTGTTTAAAAGCCGCGATCTTCTCATCTGCAGGCCCCTCTTTTAAAGTAGAAAGAACATGGGAAAAAGAGAGAAAAGCCATTGCTCTCCAGTTCTTAGGTTCTTTTGCTAAAATTTCATGGAAACTCTGTTGCGCAGTTTTAATATCCATTTTATGGAGAGCAATTAAGCCATACCCCATTTTTTTACCTGTCTGGTCTTTTTCCAGAACTCCCACAGCATTGAATAACTTTTTAGCGCTCTCCTCATCACCCTGCTTAATGGCAATAAGTCCTGCTTCCATAAAGACACCCAAATCTTCATTAAATTCGTCAAATTTCATAGACAACCTCTCTCACATTAAAAATTATTGCCCTTTAGTCGCGCGCGCCATCGTAATCATTTCACTATGTACTGCACTCAAAGTATTCGATACAGCTTCACAATACTGAGACAAAATTTGCATATGAAACTGCATTTGAAACATAAGAGTCAAACTGATCGTGCCCGAACTTGGACTTTGCAATTGACTCAAATAACTTTGCACAGATTCGGCATATTTATTCAAACCATCTAACATCTGGTTGAAATTAAAAGTCATATTCCTCCTAAACCTTTTTGCGGTTTACCCGCTCAAGAACCTTTTGAACAGCAAGATACCCATGCAATAGTGTCTGTGCTTGATCAAATACTTTCTTATTTTCACCCTGCCTCAATTGATCCTTCAATTGTTTAGAACGTGCATCGATCTTTTCTTTTAAAGCGCGCAATTTAATGGGATCTTTTAAATCTTCTTCAAGATCAAAATGAACCTCTTGCCCTTTTTTCTTTTTTTGACCACCTAAGCCAAACATTTTATGACTCCTTATTTACCTGAGTTTTTGGGTTTTTCTCCCTCAAATTCAGGTTATTTAACACCAGTTTATTTACTGTACTCTATCTTATATTTCACGCCATCCTTTTCAAGGAAAACCGTATTGGGCTGAATACTCGTCACAACCCATCCATCTATAGAATCACCGCGACTCAAGATTTTGCCATTGATCACCACATTAATATTGACATCACAATATTTAGATCCCCCCGTCACGCGATATCTACCAGGAAATCTTCTAGCCACATCAATGACCCCCTGCTCAGGCGTGACCGCCACGACAAAGTTTTTTAAAGAACGGACACCTCGCATCTGATTCAGCTCCTCTTTCAACTTTTCATAAGCCTCTACCTGATTTGAACTAATATAGCCCGTTAAAAGAAGCTCTCCATTTGAAAAGGAGGCATTCACCGCTTCAAAACCACCTTGAATCAAACGCGCGGAGGATTCCTCCGCAATTCTTTGTTCCACAACGACATTGTTCTGAAGACAGCTTATGAAATTGAAATGCGTATTGATATAATCTGTTAAAGCAGTTCCCTGTTGATTTGTCGCCAGATAACCACTCAGTACAAAAACTCCAGGTTCACAGGCATGCATATTGACCCCTTTGAACTCAGGATGTTGAGCGATCAGGATATTCATCTCCTGCCACACAGCCTCATCATTTACAATATTATCATCGATGCTTTTGATGAAGGAAAAACATTGAAGCTTATAAAGAAGCTCATTGTGTTCAATGGCCGACTGCACATGTCCAAGTAAAAAAAGCTTTCCCAGACAGGAGTTATAAGAAAAAGCAACGCCTGGGAATTTGTCTAAAGCCTTTTTAATCTCCTCTGTATTATCCTTTTGAGCGATTTCGACCGGTTTTTCTCGCAAAAGCGAATACATTCCCAAGCCGACAAAAAGGCCCAAAATAGCGATAAAAACAGCAAGAGCTAAAGGGCCTGTTGATAAATTCAGCTGTTGTGTTGACACTTTAAGAGGGGCGGAGGGAGCGGTTGTGGAGGCCTCCTCTATTTTCTCCTCTTTCTCCTCTATGATTTTTTCCTCCTGGGGAGGCTCGAAAAAGGTGGTGGTTATTGTTTCAGCGGGAGCCTCTCTATCAATTAGAAGGAAAATGGAGGTTCCAAGAGAGACGCTAGAATTAGGGGCCAGCAGTTTTTCATACGAGATTTTTTCTCGATCCACAATCACACCATTACGGCTGCCCAGATCCTCTATGGTTACATCCTCTTGATCACTGACTTTTAGACGCGCATGCTGACGGGAGACGCTCAGATCATTGAATACAATATCGCAAGAGGTAGAATCTGTACCAATGACATAGCTACGTTCCCGATCTAGAGCGATCTCCGCCCCCGCATTAGGCCCTGAGATCACTTTAAGAAGATACCGAGTTGTGCCCGTAAGATCCAGATGAACGGCTGGTATCTCCTCCTCTTCTTCGAAAATGGCTAAATCTTTCTCCTCATCAGGTTCTGGGGGAGATTTCTCTAGAGGCTCCTCCTCTACATTCTCCTGAGCTTTTCCCTCTGGATAGAAGACAAAAACAGTTCCCCCAATCGTCAATTCATCCCCATGATGGATCAGAGTCGGCCCCTTGATCTCCTCATCATTTAAAAGAGCAGGATTAGAGTGGCTTAAATTTTCGACTTCAAACCCCTCTTCTCGTTTACGACAAACAAGATGCATCCTAGAAACGTGCGGATCTTCAACAATAAGAGTCGCTCCATCAGGATCTCTCCCGATGATCCACTCTTGTCCCTCTTCTAAAGCAAGGACTAAACCTTTAAGAATTCCCCTTTCGGCGACGAATTCCGAACCCATGATACCCTATTCCACATTCTGTTCGTTTTGAAATCTCACTGTATCTTCTCGCCATACCTCGGCATAATTCACAAAATTCTCGAAAGCATCACGAAAATTTTTGTACTCAATACCCTCTGGAAGGAATCTAAGAAAAACCCATTTCTTACCCTCCTTATCCAATCCAAGAACACTCTCACCTGTCTCTTTTCCAAGAAGATTCGCCATCATGACCTGATGCATGAAAGGTTCGGCCTGCTTTAAGGGAAGATCTATGAGCACTGTATACAAGGTGATGCCTGAGTTGGGATTTTCTCTCAAGGAGATCTGCATGTTTGCATCAAATTCCAGCAAATAACAACCCTCCCTATCTGGAGAGGGGGGGGTGGATAGATTAAGATCTTTTGATAATTGCTCAATAAGCGTTTTTATCATATATCTAATGATATTATCAGCTATGAATATTAAGAAAAATTTTATTTTAATTTTATTCCTTCTGTTGTCGATAAGTTCGGTACAAGCCTCTTCATATAATGAAGTTGGGAATGGTCCATGGGGGATTGATCAGGAGTTACCGCATCTCCATCGACAAGAGGCGGTACCTTTTCCCCAGCCCCTCTCGGCGAGTCAGAAAGTGTGCCGTTCTATGATTCGCTTTTTTCAAGTTTATATTTCCCCATGTGATGGTCCAAGAAGTAGCTTTTGGCCCTCAAGTTCGCAATATACCTGGGAGGCGATTGAAAAATATGGGGCATTGAAGGGGATTGCGCTAGGATGTGACCGGTTGATGCGAGAGAATGGGGAGAATTGGATCTACCCGCTTGAGGAGAGGGGGGGGGTTCTTAGAAAGGTCGATCCTATCAGATAAACCTGAGTTTTGGGTTGTCTTCCTGAATTTGAGGAAGACAACCCAAAACTCAGGTTAAGAACAAAAACGGTTCTTTTTTATCCCTGATCCACTATAATTTTCAACATGTTAAAGCTAGCCATTGTGGGCAGACCCAACGTCGGGAAATCGGCCCTATTTAATCACATCTGTAAAAGAAGAATTGCTATCATTGATGAAGCAGAAGGAACGACCCGTGATCGCCTCTATGCTCTCTCGGAAAGATACCATTTTCCCTTCCAGGTGATCGATACTGGGGGGGTTGATCCTGCCGCGGACGACCGCTTTCAAAAAGGAATTCGCAGCCAAACGGAGAGTGCGATTCAAGAGGCTGATTCTCTCATTTTAGTCGTTGATTCTCGAGTAGGGATTACCGAACGGGACTTTCTTCTCGCACAATTTCTTTTAAAAACTGGCAAACCCCTTGTATTAGCTGTCAACAAGATAGACACCTACGACCATGACCCTCTGATTCACCAGTTTTACAAACTGGGCATTCAGAAAATGGTGGGGATTTCAGCCCTTCAAGGACATAACATTGAGGAGCTTGTTATAGCAGCTTGGGAGCATCTTTCTGAAATTCCCCAAGAGCCCCCTGTCCCTCCTGGCATTAAAATTTCTCTGATTGGCCGACCGAATGTGGGGAAATCCACCCTATTAAATTCTTTAGTTAATGAGGAGCGCTGTTTAGTGAGTGACGTGCCTGGTACGACACGAGACTCTGTGGATGTGGCTTTTACGTTTCAGGGAACCCCTTATGTGCTGATAGATACGGCGGGGATTCGCCGAAAAAAGGCTGAGCATGAGAGGGTGGACCATTTTGCGGGGATTCGCAGAGAGAGGGCGATTTCTCGCTCTGACGTGGTACTTTTGATGTTGGATGTGAGAGAGGGGCTAACCTCGCAGGAGAAAATCATTGCGCGTATGATAGAAGCTGAGGGGAAGGGATGTATTGTGCTTGTGAACAAGTGGGATTTAGTTAAAGGGTTTCGCATGGAACACTGTTTAGAGGGGATTCGCCGTCAGAGTGCTTTTCTTGCCCACTGCCCCCTTCTTTTTATTTCTGCATTAACGACGCGCAATCTCAGTAAGATCTTTGCTGAGGTGGACAAGGTCTATCAAGCCTCTCAAACGAGGATTACGACGCACCTATTGAATAAGTGTATCGAGCGCGCGATTCAAATGACCCATCCCCCTATGATTACAGGCAAGAGGCTAAGGATCTACTATCTTACGCAGGTAGGAGTTCATCCTCCCCATTTTGTGCTTTTTGTGAATGATCCCGAGTTGATGACGGAGGGGTATAAGAAGTACCTGATTCATCAACTACGGGAGCAATTTGGCTTCCCTGGGACCCCGCTTTTATTTAGCGTACGGGGGAAGGGGGAGAGAGCGCCCTCTACACAAGATTTAGCGGAGGAATTTTCTTCCCCCGTTTCATGTGTTGAAGATTAAAAAAAGCTCCTATTTGTCCTTTGTTTTCTGTGCTGCTGCTTTCAATTCTGCTTCCAATTCACGAATCTTATAATTGGCAACATCCAACCTCTGACGTTTGTCCCTTTTTTCCTGTACTGCTGCTTCCAATTCTCCTTCCAATTCACGAATCTTATCATTGGCAACATCCAACTTCTCATTGGCAATATCCAACTTCTGACGTAGAACCACAGCGTCTAGTTGTCGTTCCAGTTCATCAATACTAAGCGTTTTTATTCTTGTATCAGGCTTCAGAGCTAAATTGTGCCTGGTCCACTGCTGCAGCTGCCCATTCAGGCTCTCTACTAATCCTCTAAAAGCAACCAAGTCCTTATCACGAGCTTCTATTACCTCTCGTAACACTTTAGTCGTCATTTCAAGGACTGTCGACTTAGTCACTGCCTCACGAGCTGCTACTAGCGCATCTTCTTTTTCTCTAACTAATTTTGCTGCCTCTACTCTGAGTGCGCGCACCTGCTCATTAAGCTCATCAATTTGTAGGGGATTTGAGTCTCTTCTTGGTCTCGTGGGTGTTGCAGGTCTTGCTATCTGCACCTCTGCCGTTACTGATGGTGGCCTAGGTGGCAGCTGCTCCGCAGTCAACTGGTCTCCCAGCGTCCCCAAAACAAAATCTGTAATCAATCCATCCTGCAAAGGCCTCTTCGCTCCATCCTGCAAAGGCCTCTT
>JABDCM010000029.1:2026-10202 GCA_013288105.1 Chlamydiota bacterium | reverse complement strand
ACCTGACTCTACTTCTGTAGTAGCTACACTATTTGCTGACATAAACTTTACCCTCAATACATTTAATTTTTAATCTGCCTTACCTTAATTTGCCTATGCAGATGGTTCGCCCCAGACGCCATATTCCTGCTCTTTCGCATAGAGAGGCTGTAGGTCTTCTTCTACGTACTCAATCCCGCTATTCACGAGTGCTTGACAAATAGCTCTAGCTTGCACAATATCCGTACTGTCCGCAGCATCGCCTGCCAACCTTACGAGATTACGACCTTGAGAATCTCTGACATTAAGATCCACTTGTGCATCTATTAAGCGTTGGACGGTAGCGACATCTTCCTTCTTTACTGCGGTTTGGATAGGATACTGTTTTTTACCAAACTGCTCCATATAGACATGGGGACTGGCGCCAGCGTCTAGAAGAGCCTTAATCTTGTCTGTTTGACCTGTCTCGATAGCCAAGCAGAGCGGAGTGTAATCTACGCACGACGAGACTAGCACGCTCGTATCTCGATGAGGAGCCTTGTCTAGCATCGCCTTTGGAGATTGCGCTAAAATGAAATGAAACATTGCCAGAGAAACGGTTGGCCGACACGCATTGTGCAGAGGGGAACCAAGCGTTGCATGGTATCCATTGAGATCGACTATTCCCTCGTCAACTAAAGGGCGCAAAATATCGACTTCAATCGAAGATATTAACAAGTGAATGAGAGGAACCCCAGGAGTCGGATCTACCGCAGAATCATCCCTATATGCTGCATAAATATCTATCTGGGCTTGTTTGACTTCTTCCATCAACTCCTTAATCTTCTTACAATCTCGGGAATGATGCGTCAAAGCATGCCCTACATTATGCAACAATCGCTTAATATTTTGATAAGTGTTATAGGCGTTGTTATAGGCTTTGCGATTTTTAACAAAGCCGACAATTCCTACAATCAGAAATAGGATGCCTCCCCCGCCTCCAGCTGCCATCATGATGATCGCATTAACCTGATCAAGGTTACTGAGAGATCCTACCTGCACATATCTACCGAGCCCCACTCCAGCCACAGCTAAACCACCAAGTCCAACAATAATGACAACAGCAAAACCTATCGATTTTCTGTTAGATTTTTCTTTAGAAGGAAGTTTGATGGGTATGGTACGACCTGACTCTACTTCTGTAGTAGCTACACTATTTGCTGACATAAACTTTACCTTCAATACATTTTATTTTTTAATTTGCTCTGATCATAACATCTGATTGTTAATTTACAATAAATATAACAAAGGTTTTTTAAGAGCGCTGGGTGGGTCGAGATAGTAGATCATTCTCTTAAGAGTAGGGTCCTGCTTAAAAAGCTCTCCTATATCCCACCCCCCCGTATAGACTCTCCTATTCCAAACCAAGAGCTCCCCTAAAAGAGCAGGTACGTACATAATTCCAAGACCCCGCCTCGGAATCCCCCACAAAAACTCAGCCAAAATAGGCGATAAATGCTTCCCTCTCATCTTCATACTATCTTAGTGTAACAAAATCTAAGTATTAAATAAAGATTTAAATACTAATATGTTAAAAGAAAATCAGCACTCTACAACATCGAGTGCTAAAAAATCTTGACTCCAGAGAGGAATTTCACTACAATGGTTGCCATATGTTACAGAAGCATTCTAAAAAAGAAGCACGGGAGCTCCAAGTTCTCTTCGCCTTAATCGATCTTTACTTGGAAATCGGCAAGCCCATTGGCTCAAATACTTTGAAAGATCATGGGTTTCAAAGCTTGAGCTCTGCAACAATAAGAAATTATTTTGCAACTCTGGAAACTCAAGGGTATCTTAGACAGCCTCACGCCTCGGGTGGAAGAACCCCTACCAACAAGGCCTTCCGTCTCTATGCCTCTGAAATGATAGGGGAACCGCAACTCTTTCCTCATATCGAAGAGCAGCTCCATTTTCTCAAACAGATTGAATCTCCTAATCTTTCTCGTTATCTGCAAAAAGCGGCAGAAACTTTAAGTGAGACAACAGGGTTGGCCACCTTCCTCTCCTCTGTGCGTTTTGATCACGATTTTATCTTGGAAATCAAGTTGGTCGGGATCGATCATGAGAGAGTGCTCGCTGTCATGATCACAGATTTTGGTCAAATTTTAACGGAAATCCTCTCGTTCAACCATAAACTAAGCTCCTTTGGAATCAAAAGGGTGGAAGCGCATCTTCAGTGGCGTATCAAAGGGGGAGAGGAGCCTGAAAACTTAAGCCCAGAAGAGGAGGGGGCGGCTCACCTCTTCTACAATGAGCTCATGGTCCGTTACCTCGTCCGTTATTCCAACTTCAGTGATGAGGATATCTACCGTACAGGCTTTTCTCGTCTGCTTAATTATCCAGAATTCAATGATCCTATCGCTTTAACAACAGGTCTCTCCCTCTTTGAAAACATGTCCCATATGCGTCTTCTACTCAGTGACTGTGTGCGTAATGGCTCCCTCTCTTATTGGATCGGCAGTGATCTGGCCCCCTACGCATCCGCAGCTCAAGGATGCTCCGTCATCGCTATCCCCTACTCCATCGGCCACTCCCGAGCGGGCGCCATCGGTATCTTAGGCCCCTGCCGTATCCCTTATAAAACCCTCTTTGGAACGTTAAGCTATTTTGCCGACATTCTCAATCAGGCCCTCACAAAAAGCCTTTTGAAATTCAAACTCACCTTCCGTCAACCGCGCAGCGATTCTCCCTATCTCACACATGAGGAAAAACTTGCTCATAAATTATTAGAAATTAAGGAAAAAAAATGACAGATAATCCCCCCCTAGAACCATCCTCTGCTACCCTTGAAGATCAGCTTCAAGCGGTACAGGAAAGCTTAAAAGAGTGTCAAGATAAGTACTTGCGTTCTCTTGCTGACTCAGAAAATACGCGTAAAAGAATGCAAAAAGAGCGGCAAGAGTTAATGAAATTGTCAGCAGAAAGTATCCTGGTTGAATTTCTCCATCCTCTAGATAGTTTTGAGAAGGCTTTGAAATTTGCCCAGAATATGTCTGATGAGGTGAAGCATTGGGCAATCGGCTTTGAAATGATTCTCAATCAGTTCAAGCACATTCTTTCCAATCATGGAATAGAGGCTTATCGATCAGAGGGGGAGCCATTCAATCCTCATCTACATGAGGCGATAGAACTGGTAGAGACTTCAGAGCATGAGCCTGGGATTGTCATCGAAGAGTGTATCCGTGGCTACAAAATTGAGGAGCGTCCGATCCGTGTAGCCAGAGTAAAAGTTTCAAAACAGCCAAATAAAGAGGGTATGTAATTATGTCAGAAAAAAAACGAGGTAAAATTATTGGAATTGACCTTGGCACCACCAACTCATGTGTTGCCGTGATGGAGGGGGGACAACCGAAAGTAATTGTCTCCGCCGAGGGAACACGTACGACCCCTTCTGTAGTAGCATACAAAGGGAAAGAGAGGTTAGCAGGGATTCCAGCAAAAAGACAGGCCATCACTAATCCTGATAAGACGATTAGTTCGAGCAAACGGTTCATTGGACGCAAATACAATGAGGTACAGTCAGAAATTAAGACCGTCCCTTTTAAAGTCGCAGCCAATGATCAGGGGGATGCTGTCTTTGAGGTGGAGGGAAAGTTAATTTCTCCTGAAGAGGTGGCAGCTCAAGTCCTCATTAAAATGAAGGAGACAGCAGAGGCCTATTTAGGCGAAACAGTCACAGAAGCTGTGATCACAGTTCCTGCCTATTTTAATGATTCTCAGAGAGCCTCTACACGAGATGCGGGACGTATCGCCGGTCTTGATGTGAAAAGAATTATCCCGGAACCGACAGCTGCAGCGCTCGCTTATGGCCTTGATAAGGGCGGGGAGAAAAAAGTTGTGGTGTTTGACTTGGGTGGAGGAACCTTCGATGTCTCCATTTTAGAGATTGGCGAGGGGGTTTTTGAGGTGCTTGCTACCAATGGGGATACCCATTTGGGAGGGGATGATTATGACAATGCGATCATCCATTGGATTATCGATGAGTTCAAAAAAGAGAGTGGCATTGATCTAGCTAAAGATAAAATGGCGCTACAACGGCTCCGAGATGCAGCTGAGAAGGCAAAAATTGAACTTTCAGGGTTGAATTCCACTGAAATCAATCAACCTTTTATCACGATGGATGTCTCCGGGCCAAAACACCTTGCTTTGACGCTTAGTCGTTCTAAGTTGGAACAGCTGACAGCTTCTCTGACAGAAAGAACCCGTGAGCCCTGTTTAAAGGCCATGAAAGATGCTAAATTGAACCCAGAACAGATTAATGAGGTCATTTTAGTGGGGGGGATGAGCCGTATGCCTGCTGTACAGGAGATGGCTAAAACGCTCTTTAAAAGAGAGCCTCATAAAGGGGTAAACCCTGATGAGGTTGTGGCTATTGGTGCTGCTATCCAAGGGGGGGTTTTACAAGGAGAGGTAAAAGATATTCTTCTTCTCGACGTGATTCCTTTAACACTGGGAATTGAGACGATGGGGGGGGTGATGACACCTCTTGTAGAGCGTAACACAACCATCCCTACACAAAAGAAGCAGATCTTCTCAACTGCCTCTGACAACCAGCCTGCAGTCACCATTGTTGTGCTTCAGGGTGAGCGTCCGATGGCAAGAGATAACAAGGAGATCGGCCGATTTGATCTGACCGATATTCCTCCAGCGCCTCGTGGAATGCCTCAAATTGAGGTGGCTTTTGATATTGATGCAAACGGGATTTTGCATGTTTCTGCGAAAGATTCTGCATCAGGGAAAGAGCAGAAAATCAAAATTGAGGCGCAATCTGGTCTGACGGAGAGTGAAATTAAGAAGATGGTCCGAGATGCTGAGGAGCATAAGGAGGAGGATAAGAAGAAGAAAGAGGAGATCGAGCTTAAAAATGAGGCCGATGGTCTTGTTTTTCGCGCGGAACATGCCTTAAAAGAGTATAAGGATAAGGTTCCAGCGGAGATTGCGACAGATATCCAGTCTAAAGTGGATGCTCTCAAAGAGGCTTTAAAGACGAGTGATATGGCGAAGATTCGCTCGGCGAAAGAGGAGCTCAATGAGCATATGCAGAAGATTGGGGAGGCGATGCGAGCAGCTCAATCTCAATCACCCCCTCCACAACCTGAGGCTCATGGGGGCCAGAGTGGCGGTTCTTCTCAGAAAGAGGATATTGAAGAGGCTGAAGTGGAAATTCTCGACGACGAGGAGAAAAAATAGACCTCTTAAAAAAGATTCCCTCCTATTGAATTAGGAGGGGTCTTATATTTTACGTAAACGGGGCCCCTGAGGGGTATCCTCAATCACATATCCTTTCGCATGAATCTCTTGACGTAAACTATCCGAAAGCGCCCAGTTCTTCCCCTTACGCGCCTCCTCCCTTTTTTGAAGAAGCTCCCCCATCTCCTTGGGAATCCCCTCCTCCTCAAACTTTAAAAAACCTAAAACTCGATTAAACTCCTCAAGCACATAGAGAATTTCTCGCGCATCCCCTCCCGTTAACTTCTGCTGATCCCTCAAAATATTGCACTCTCGCATCAAATCAAAAAGAGAGGCCAAGCTCGCAGAAATATTTAAATCATCTGCTAACCCCTCTGAAAAGCCCTGAATGGCCCTCTTCAAGATAGGATCCGCCACCTGCGAAGCGGCGGTCTTGTTATCTGCACTCTGTTGCATCCTCTGCACAAAATCATTCAAACGATAAAGCGCTGTGCGCGCCCCCTCCAACCCCTCAAATGTAAAGTTAAGCTGTGTTCTATAATGTGTCTGAATCAACATATACCTCACCTCCTCTCCAGAATATCCCCTATCCAAAAGGTCGCGTAAGGTGTAAAAATTACCAAGACTTTTCGACATCTTCTTATGGTTCACTAAAAGATGCTCCGCATGCATCCAATAGCGCACAAATTTCTTGCCAGAAAGAGCTTCAGATTGGGCAATCTCATTTTCATGGTGAGGAAAAATGTTATCTACCCCACCTGCATGAATATCAATCGTCTCCCCTAATAAGGCCATCGCCATCGCAGAACACTCAATATGCCATCCAGGACGTCCTTTCCCTAAATGACTCTCCCAATAGACATGCCCATCTCTCTCAGGATCATAGGCCTTCCACAGCACAAAATCCCCCACATTCTCTTTGTCATACTCATCATTTGCAACCCGATCACAGACTTGAAGCTCATCGAGTTTAAGATGGCTCAGCCGTCCGTAGTTTGGACATTTATCTATAGAATAATAGATGCTCCCGTCACGACTTTTATATGCAAAACCCTTATCTAAAAGCTTTTGAATAAAATCGCTCATCTCTCCGATATAATCAGTGGCTGCAGGATAAGTATCGGCCCGTTCAATCGCTAACGCTTGAAGGTCTGCGAAAAAACCATTTTTAAAGGGTTGTGTATACTCTAAAATGGGCAACTTTTTTTCTATGGCCCCTTTGATGGTCTTATCATCGATATCTGTGAGATTCATCACCTGTTCAACTTGAAATCCAAAAAACTTCAAAGTACGTTTGAGAAGATCCTCAAAGATATAGGTTCGAAAATTTCCAATATGAGCGTAGTGGTAAACGGTAGGGCCACACGTATACATCTTCACAAGATGATCTGAGCCTGGTTTAAACTGCTCTTTTTTTCGAGATTCGGTATTATAAATGAGGAGGGGGAGTTTCGGAAATGGTTGCGTCATAAATTATTTTTTCTGAATAAGTTTTTGATAATCAATTTTTCCTGTTCCTAAAAGTGGAATGAAGGGAAGTTGTTTTGTAGAGCGTACACGAATTAAATTACTCATGCCAGCTTGTCGTAAGATTTGATTTGCCTCTTCTACGGAGAGGGGAAATGTTGTAAAAAGATGGAGCTCTGTTTTCTTTCCCTCCTCCTCTAAAGGAAAGATCGCAAGAGAGGGGGTCTCAGGATCAAAGGGCCAACCGCGTGTTTTACCCCCCTCTGTTAAAGCCTCCTCAACAGCCCCTAAACTAATCATCTCCCCACCGATTTTCACAAAACGCTTTAAACGTCCTGATAAGACAAGATACCCCTGCTGATCTAGAAAACCCAAATCCCCCGTATCATACCACCTCTTCCCCTCTTGCTCAATGAAGGGTTGAGGCAGGTTAGGATCTAGGTAGCCATTAAAAACAGTGGCACCTGTTACAAGAATTAAGCCCACCTCTCCTAGAGCGATCTCCTTCAACGTGTGAGGATCGACGATTTTGATCGCAACTCCACTAAGAGGAACTCCTACTGTTCCTGGACGCGGTTTAGAAGGAGGATTTAATGTGAGAATGGGGGAGCATTCGGTGATCCCATACCCCTCAATGAGCTGCGTTTTGGGATTTAAAGCTTTTAATTTTTCATAGATATCGGCAGCCGTCTTTTCTGCTCCTACCACGATAAGACGGACAGAACTCAACTGTTTTTCTGTGGCCACTCTAAGAAGGTTTTTTAGAAAACTGGGTGCCATACAAATCAGAGTGATCTTCTCCCGTTCAATAGCAAGAGCCATGCGTCTTCCATCCGTTGGATTGGGGGAATAGGCGGCCTTAATCCCCGCTAGGATAGGGAGAAGCCCTGTGACACAAAAACCGAAAGAGTGAAAAGGGGGAAGCACTCCAAGTAGAGTATCCTCATGATTAAGCTCAACTAACTTAAGGGCACTTTTATGATTAGTCATGATATTGAGGTGAGAAAGAGGAACTCCTTTGGGGAGATTTTCTGTTCCACTTGTAAATAGGATCACAGCAGTCTCCTCTTTGTTAATCGAGTCAGCACCCAATTTCTTCATGATATATTTTGACCCTAAAAAACAGTAAATAAGAGCTGTTAATTTCTCCCTTAGGGAGAGACTTTTTTTGATCTCTTCAAGCATGAGAAACTGGTTATCAAATCCATTGAGTTCAACATTTTCCAATCTATCGAGAAAACGCAGCGAGGTCACCGTTGCTTGAAGCTCTGCCTGCTTTAAAATAGAATCCAGGGTTCTTTCTCCCAAAGTCCAGTTGATCATGACAGGGGTCTTCTTTGCTAAAAGAGTCGCTAAAATCAGAATATTGACTATCGAGGAGGCGGGGAGCAAAATGCCGATCCTTTCTGTCGGAATTTTAGCAAGCCGGAGAGCTAAAAGAACCATTGCAAACTTGAATTTTCTATAGGAAATATCCCCGGAGACCTGATCTGTACAGGCA
>JABDCM010000029.1:0-2016 GCA_013288105.1 Chlamydiota bacterium | reverse complement strand
GTCTCCGGGGATATTTCCTATAGAAAATTCAAGTTTGCAAGAGCCCCTTTCATCCGCGCTGCTGTTTTAAAAAAAACGTCTACTAAATTCTTCCCTGTAGGATAGTAAGCATCCGGTCGTCTTTTCTCCTCTTTTTCTCTGGGTTTAACCTCCTCCTCTTCCTCCTCATTTTTTCCTTTGATAAGCTTTGCGGCATAAGCAATGACATGACCCACTGTTTCAAGATCTGTGAGAGAGACTCCTGTGACACCAAAACTCTCTTTAAGCATCACACCGATCTGAGCCAGATCTAAAGAATCAAGCCCCAGATCGGTGGCTAAAGAGAGTTCGGGTCTGATTTCCTGCTGCGTTCTAGAGAGCTTTGCAATCTCTTCCACCACTTTCTCTCTGATTTCGATAGGCGCTTTGGAATAATTGATCTCCGTAGCCTCTTCCCTCTCTTGAATATCTGGAACCATGCGTTTCCACAAACTATAAGAGACCAATTTTAAGGGTTCTGGACCTTGAGCATTATACCAGCTTTCCAAATAGCGATTGATCTCCAAACGCTTACCCCCTTTTGGGAAGCCGGGGGGATTAAAAACACATTCGATGGTCACCTCTCTTCTGGGAGTAAAGAAAATGCCATTGCGAAGAAGAGTGAGAAGGCCATGTAAAAAAGCCCTTCCCAGTTCTGGTGTTTTTCCTGTAAAAGCTTTTGAAAAAGAGCTTCCCCACAATCCTGAAGAACGGATAAGAACAATGTTGACCTCGGGTGTATCTTGTAAAATGGTGTGCACTCCTGAGGCACCTGCGATCACCTCCTCACCTCTTACTTTCAGTCCCCCTGCAGGATAAATCAGTAGATTTTTCCCCTCCACAAGCGCTGCATGAATCTTTTCATATGTTTTTTCAATCTCATGTCTTTTAAAACTGTTAGAGACCCGATCAAAACTGGGAACAGAAAGAGCTCCCAAGAAACGGAGAAGATGACCGACAACAGGAAGACGAAAGAGATATGCAGCTGCGATGGGAGCTACCTTAAAACGGGGCCAAAGAACACGCAGAAGAATACAGGGATCTATTTCAGCTGGATGGTTGGCTAGAAAAAGAAGACCCTCATCCTCGGGAATATTTTTTAACCCCTTTACACGAATTCGATAGCGTAAAGAAAGAGCAAAATAGACTATGCTATAGTAAAGGTAGCCAAGTAATAGGTGCATCACTTAAGTATATAATATCATGTTGATAAAAGAAAAAGAAATAGCCATCAAAGCTGTCGTAGAGGCCATGGTTCTGGCACAACAAATGCAGGAGAAAATTCATGCTCCTGATATTCTTGAAAAAGAGGATGGTTCACCTGTCACAGTTGTCGATATTGCCATTCAAGCTATTCTCAATCAACATCTTGTAAAAGCTTTTCCCGAAGATGAAATTATGGGAGAGGAGAGTGGCTCCCTATTAAAAGAGGCTAAAAATAGTGTTTTTAAGGAACGGCTTTTCCATTTTTTTCCTCATCAAGAGCAAAAAGAGATCATAGCTCTTTTGGATCGAGGTAGATGCAAAGGAGGGCCTGATAACCGTTTTTGGGTGATAGATCCGATAGATGGGACCTATGGTTTTATTCGAAATGAGCAGTATGCGATTGCTCTTGCTTTGATTGTAGAGGGAGAAGTTGTTTTAGGAGTTTTAGGTTGTCCCCGTTTAGGGGAGGGAGATCTTTACGTTGCAGTCAAGGGGGAGGGGTGTGAAAAGAGGACTCTTCTTTCTAAAAGCGCACATCCTGTGCATGTCAGCTGCGAGAAAACTTTAGATAAGATCATTTACTGTGAACCCCATATTACTTCTCGTTCTCATTCTCATGCCCAAACGTTGGAGATCGCAAAAAAAATAGGGATTCACCCTGTTCCTATGCGTCTAGATAGTCAGTGCCGTTATGCACTCGTTGCCAATGGGGAGGCTGATATTTATTTTCGCGTTCCGACGAAACGGGTGTATGTGGAGAAAATTTGGGATCATGCTCCTGGATCGCTGATT
>JABDCM010000028.1:9954-10262 GCA_013288105.1 Chlamydiota bacterium | reverse complement strand
AGGGATCCGGAATATATTTCTAAGATGTTTGGAAGATCAGACCGGGAGGGGCGTCCCCTTCTCTCCTTAGGAGGCATGCATGGAAGCGAGAGGCTAACATTAGATAAAATTGATCAGCGAGCAGTTGCTTTTCTTGGCCTACAAGATGGCGTGATGGAATATGATGCCTCTGTCATCGGTTTTTTCACAGCTTTGGGAAAATCTTTGCAAAAAAACATGCCTATTCGAGAGTTGTTGAGAATGCATCAAATATGGAGAGAGGGAAAGCCTAAAATTGTAGAGTCTGATAAAATCTTACTCGTCTGCTC
>JABDCM010000028.1:0-9944 GCA_013288105.1 Chlamydiota bacterium | reverse complement strand
GCTCTCAGCCCTTACATATTCGGACCGTTTTCGCTCGAGTAGTGGATTCTCTTCTACCCGAGGGATATAAGCATACAAGTGCCAACATATTACAACCAGATACGCGGGCCTCTGGAGATATTTATGAGCTTTATGGGGAGGGGAAAAAGGAACTTTATGATATTCCGCTTGAATTTTTTACATTAGAACCTCATCGAGCGCATGTATTTTTTTCAGATAACCATCGACTGCAGGAGGCTCTGAAGGAAGCGGAGCCCCTCTTTGAGGCTTTTAAGAGGGCGCCTACACCTATAGAACATCAAGCTGCAGTATTTGTGGTCAAGGAGAGTCAGCTTGTCAATTTAAAGCAAGAGGAGTGGATAGTTAGCAATCCCCTTTTACAACCTTTTCCTGGGGTGACACATCGAGCCAGACAGTCGCATATGGTTGAACGTTATATTGAGCAGCAACCCAGTTACCCTTTTTTGAAGGCCATTGAGAGTGGGCTTATCACAAGTCAAGGGGTGCTTTTGACCCGTTATTTCCCCTCCCCTCTTTTGAAAAGGATGCTTTTGTCCTACTATGTGCAGTCTCTTTTGATGGGTATTTACTTTCAATATCCCTCCCTCTCTTCAGGGTACTATTTTTCTCAAGAAGACCGTTCGATGTTGATTGATCTCGTGACCTTTGGCATTCCAGTTTATTGGGTGGATGAGACCACGCAGCAGGTGTTGGAATATGTACAACGTCCTCATAAAACCTCTGGGATGTTTGTACCTTTGAATCAAGTAGAGACTTTTAAGAGAGCAACTTTTTTTGGAGTGTATGGTTCTAATTTGCTTTCGGGGAATTTTGAGGGAGAGTTAAAAAGTCTTCTTTCTGGAATATTGCAGATGAGGGAGAGGGTGGATCACCCCCTTTTGAAAAAGGAGATACCTCTTGCTTTAGTGACGGGAGGGGGGCCAGGAGCGATGGAGATAGGGAATCGGATGGCCAAAGAGCTTGGTATTCTATCCTGCGCGAATATTGTAGACTTTGAGGTCAAGAAGGGTACTGTTGTGAACGAGCAAAAGCAGAACCCTTATGTAGAGGCTAAAATGACCTACCGTCTAGACCATTTGGTTGAGAGGCAAGCAGAATTTTACTTAGATTTTCCTATTTTTGTGATGGGGGGAATAGGAACAGATTTTGAACTTGCTTTAGAGGAGGTCCGACACAAAGTGGGGGCTCGGGCTTTTGGGCCGATTATTTTGTTTGGCGATATGGATTACTGGAAAGAGAAGATCACCAGTCGATTTCAATGCAATATGCGGTCAGGAACGATTCGAGGATCTGAATGGGTAAGCAACAGTTTTTTTTGTATTCAAACGGCAGAACAGGGGTTAGAGATTTACCGAAAATACTTTATGGGTGAGCTTAAGATTGGGAAGGAGGGGCCAGTTTATGATGATGGATTTGTGGATGCGGCCTCTATTTGCTGTGGAAATTGAACGCTATAAGATCTCCATCTTCCAATTCCCCATAAAAGGAGAGAAAGAGCGATCAGGACAATCACAAAAAATCCAGACCCATCGCGAATGTTTGTTTTGAATAAAATCTTTTTCTTTTAGCTCAGAACCCATAATTAATTTTTATATCAAAGTAGCTGCTTTCGCATTTAGCAAATTGTCCCTCTTTAGAGAAACCGTTATGGTATTCGGCAAAAATACGGAATTTTCTACCGACCCCCTGTAGTTTACTATATTCCACCCCGAGAGCGTAATTTTGGTCTACGTTGAAGTCATGCTCTTCCCAGGCGCGGAAGTGCATGGCGAGGAAAGGTTGGATATAGAGTTTATTATAGCGATCTTTGCAGCCGAAAAGTCGTATTTCGGTTCCCCATTCGAGGTATAAGGGATGTTCAGGGAAGGAGTCATCTCGATCGAAGATATCGCCGATACCTGCATAGAGTCTTAAAGCTCGATTCCATTGATAAGAGGCGAAGAAATCGACCCCCTCATCGCTCAAGTTTTTTCTCTGAAAATCGGGATTACAGATCAAAAATTCATCCCCGATATGGGAGGAGAGGTGCCAGAGTCGGAAACGGAAGGACCATTTATCGAAGGCGTAAGTGATGAGGGCTGCGACGTAGAAATCAGAATTTACAAAACAAGCTTCTGTGTGATCGAGATCAAAGACGGAGAAAATACCCGCTTCGATTCCAAGATCCATATCTCCTTGCCAGTAGAGGACATCTTTGAAGCGGAAGAAGATGAAATCATCACCGAAAGAGGCGGCTCCCACATGTTTACCGATGACAGAATCATTAAAGCGGAGGGCGGCGGCGTTCATAACCTGCCTAGGATCTGCGATGAGAGGAAGGAAGAGGAGAGTATTTTGAGGGAACCAGATTCCACTGATATGGCAGGCACAGTCTTGATAGAGACAGGAGTAGAGATCGCAGCGGGTCTGTTCATCGAGGGAGGAGAGAAATTCATCGAGGCAGCAGTCGACCCGTTCTACACAAGCGATGCAAGGGACATCATAGACGAAGCAGATGATGCTATTTGAGATGACCTCATTATTGGGGAGGTTAAGGATGTAGGCGATCTGGTTACGTACGATGATGCGAACCTGAAATTCGTAGTAGTGCATATCAACGAGAGCTTGGATATAGCCTGTCAAATAATCATCACTTGTATCCGCAACGTGGGAATAGGGGATACTATCTGTTCGTGTGGGGGGGCAACAAATATCTGCGAAAAGAGAGGTGGCGGTTGTGAAGAGGAGCAAAAAGTATTTTTTCATTGAGATCAGGTTTATACGGTTTTTTGAGAATAGGATCAACTTGCTTTTTGTTAGGCCGAGCTGATATGCTATTTTTCAGCTTTGTGGGGGGCAATAGCTCAGCGGTTAGAGCAGCGGACTCATAATCCGTCGGTCCTGGGTTCAAATCCCGGTTGCCCCAACCCTTCTAATGCACAATCTGAGAAGGATTTAAGGCTTTCAGTGAAATTAAAATTTACCAAGGGAATTGACCCTTTGGCACACTGAGGTCCGCATACTCTGTTGTATTTCCTAAGTTTGACGATTTCTTCGCAAGCTCCAGCTCAAACAGCAAGGAGTACAACATGGCTACAATACGTAGGAAAGGAAAGAAGTGGAATGATGCTCTTCTTTGTCTCGATGAAATCGAACAGATGCAACCAAGTGAGATCGGAGAAGTCGCCTATATGCTAGCCAATGGAGTAGGAAAGGTGCGCTCAGATCTGGGGAGGAGATCATTCACTTTGGTACCATTGCCGCTTTAGGAGCGCTCTCTCAAGATAGCGAGCACACAATGAATGCAGTCATGAAGATGCTTCTTGAAGAACAGCTAAAAGATCAGATTGAAGCGCGTCTGTTGACGCAAGCTTACGCCCTCTACACTCAGGGCATGAAGAACCTTGCACGAGCTGAAGAGGCCGAGTATCCTTATATTGCCGAATTGAGAATGAAATTGGCTTTGAAACTCCTTCGCACTCATAATGAGACGCTCGAGGCCCTACGTAAACATCGCCAACAGGGGGAGCAGAGGGTAGTCGTACAACACGTTCAAGTCAATGATGGTGGCAAAGCTATTGTAGGCAATCAGATCGTAGCAGGGGGAGGATGAATTTAAAAAATGAGGAACCCCATGGATAGGTCTATTTGCAGGGCTAAAGCGCGCAGTAATCATGGCTCCCCATGTAAATTACCGCCTATGGAGAACGGCCGTTGTCGCTTTCATGGCGGTATGACTCCTATCAAACACGGTCGATATTCAAAGAAAGCGATTGAGATAAGGCAAGCAATTAAAGATTATCTTAGAAACCACCGTCTCTAATTTGCATAAAGTTTTTTTTAAATGAAATATTAATAATACTCCTATATGATTGATCTAAAAAGATAGAGATCAGGTACTTGTTATGTCACATTCTAAAACCTCTTTACATCTAGATGGCGTTCCCCAATCAAGCGATAGGGCGCATCGTATTACTTGGGCCTTAAAAGCTCCTTTCAATTTCTGTATTAGAACTGCTATTTCCATAATTTACCCACTTCAAGGTTCAATTGGGCAGAAAGTATGGGAGGTTGTCAAAAAAATACTAAAGGCCATTGCTGTAATAGTTCTCTTTATTCCTGCAAGTCTACTTTATGGCTTGGGAGCAATCAGCTCTCATGTATCTGACACTCCTAGAATAGATACTTCTATGTTACACGTAGCTCCTCCATCTCTTGAAGCTCCTGTCAAGAATTTAGGCTATGATCTAGCTACTCTACAACAATGGTTTGTTCAAGAAGGTCTGTCACAATACCAGACAGAGTTTAACAGCATGGTTACTAATATCAAGGAAAGAAATCAGGCTCTTATAGAAGCTCACAAGCATTTACCACCAACCTTCTATGATGATATGACCCTTTATCTTGAGAATATTATTGACATCTTACAACAACACCCCCAAAGGAAGAAAGATGTACTCAAAGCGTTAGCAGAAGCGGCTAACGCCTGTCCTCCAACATGGTATGAAGCAGCGAAGAAGCAACTACAATTATTAGTCAGTCCTAATGTTGGAGAAGTGCAGCTTCTTCATTGGATCCAGGATATGAAAGAAGAACTTATTCTCCTTTTTGCTCAAAACACATTGGGTTCTGAATGGCATGCCCTAAACTATGTGAGACATCACGTTGGAGTAGAACTTGGTCTAAGTAGGGAAGGTCTCAATAATGATCAATACTTTCAGCGAGAAGAAGATTCACGATTTACAAAAGGGTTTATCATTAATGTATTCAAAGCAAATTTTCATACAGACAACCTCATTACTGTTCTTCAGATGAAGATTAATGAGACCTATCAAGTCTATTTCTACGATATGCTCAAAGATGCAATAGCTGCTCGTGGTGTCAAGGATGCGGCAAGTTATGTTGCTGAGAACTTCTATGAAAACGATTACGTCACTATGAAGAGAAATGGGGTCATCATGCTCCTCAAAATTATTGGCTACGTAACATAAATTTGATATTGCTCCCAAAGGTTGGGCACAAATCTGACACATCGCCTTCCCATGCATCTCATTTCTTCTCAACAATTCTCAGTTGAATTTAGATAAATTCTTCTCTATGATTTACTGACAAAAGCTGGCTTGTACTGTCAAGTTTTGGAAATAGACGGACTCATAATCCGTCGGTCCTGGGTTCAAATCCCGGTTGCCCCATTTTTCTAAAAGGAGCTGCCTTTAGCCCCTAAATCCTTCAGTTTGCGCATATGCTTCGATTTCGCGAACAAAATCCTCCCGGTTGACAGCAGGGTTTTCATCGCAAAACTGATTTGCAGCACCGACGAGAGGTGCTACCTGCCTGATACTTCTATGAGCTTCCACAGCGAAGAACATGTCTACAGCTTGACGCGTAGGGACTTGCATTTCTTGTGTTAACTCAATATCAACTCCTGCTAGGCGTCCTTGTAGCACGGCGATTACCAACCTTTGGGTTTTCCCTTGATTACAAGCTCTAGAGCCCCTCATCAGATAGGAGTCCTGGAGTGCATAAATCATACCGTCTTTTGCACTTGTCTGCTCATGTTCCGCTAGCTCTGATGCAAAAATCCAAAGACGGCCGATCAATTCTTGTCCTGATATTATGAACCCTAAGATACTAAAGTTGTCTTCATCAATGAGAGGTCCGAACATCTCATTGGGCGCTTGAGGTGCTAGAAGAGCGTGCTGGGCTAATTGTTTGTATTCAGCATCTATTTCTCGATCATTGAGATATTGTCTGAACTTCTCTACTGCCTGATTAATTCTACCTTCTAGCATCTCTCCCTGGTGTTGCCAAAGCAGGTCGATCGCAGCTCGTACTCGCTGATCGCGGTTGCCTTCATGCACGTTCACGCCGTGTTCCGCAGCCACCTGAGCATTTTGAAAGACATGAGCTTGCTGTCCCTGTCTGCGCTGTTGGACATAGTTCGCTCTTTGATCGGCAACAACATTGGCCACGTTGCGGATGATCATAATTCTGTCGTGAGCATACATTTGAGGATTAATAAGCTGAAGTGCATGCTGCATAACGTTAGCTCTTTCCAAAGCAGGAATAGCAGCTACGGCTTCAACGATTAACCTCCTTAACCACTCAAGCATGACTTCAGTCACAGCTTGCAGTGCAAGAGCTATGGTCGTATCTCTTTCATTAACAGGAACACGAGCAACAGTCCGTATCATGTCGATTCTGGCGAAAGCGTGCATTCCAGGTGTGATCAATAAAAGTGCATTTCTAACCACTTCTTCTCTTTCCAAAGCAGGAATAACCACTACGGCTTCAACGATTGACTTCTTCGAAAACTCATCCACGACTTCAGGCATAGCTTCCAATGCAAGAGCTATGGTCGTATCTCTTTCATTAACAGGAATACGAGCAACAGTCCGTATCATGTCGATTCTGTCGGAAGCGTGTATTCCAGGTGTGATCAATAAAAGTGCATTTCTAACCACTTCTTCTCTTTCCAAAGCAGGAATAACAGCTACGGCTTGACAGATTTCTCTCTTGAAGTAAACGCTCATTTCTGGAGTGATAAGCTGAAGTGCATGCTGCATAACGTTAGCTCTTTCCAAAGCAGGAATAGCAGCTACGGCTTCAACGATTGACTTCTTCGAAAACTCACCCACGACTTCAGGCATAGCTTGCAATG
This sequence comes from Chlamydiota bacterium, assembly GCA_013288105.1. Lineage (GTDB taxonomy): Bacteria > Chlamydiota > Chlamydiia > Chlamydiales > JAAKFR01 > JABDCM01. The sequence goes on along the minus strand of JABDCM010000028.1, from coordinate 3,283 downwards.
CAAGAGCTATGATCGTCTCTCTTTCATTAACAGGAATACGAGCAACAGTCCGTATCACGTCGATTCTGTCGGAAGCGTGCATTCCAGGTGTGATCAATAAAAGTGCATTTCTAACAACCTCTTCTCTTTCCAAAGCAGGAATAACAGCTACGGCTTGACAGATTTCTCTCATGAAGTAAACGCTCATTTCTGGAGTGATAAGTCGATCTGCACGCGCGACGATAGCCTCGATGATTATCTGTCTTGTGCGACCATCCATTGTGCTATTGATGAGTTGGCAAGAGCGTGCAACAAATGCTTCTCTTTGCTGAGCGGGAACTGCAGTTATAGCTTCGATAACAGATTTGATTGACTGACCATCCATTCTTTCAACGACGAGCTGGTTTGCATAGAGGGTGATTATTTCTCGCTCTTCGGTAGGAACTGCAGTTATAGCTTCGATAACGGATTTGATTGACTGACCATCCGTTGCATCTGTAATAAGTTGATCAGCACATATCATCACTGCTTGCTGATCTTGTGTAGGTATCGCAGCTACGGCTTCGATAACCGCTCCTCTTGAGAGGCCAGTCATTGCATCCGTAATGAAGTGATGGGCGCCGGTAAGGACTCTCTCTCTTTCCTGTACAGGAACGACAGCCACAGCCTCAACAATCGCTCTTCTTGATAAAGCATCCATTTGTTCGGTAATAAGTCCATTGGTACAATCGATGACTACGTTTCGGTCCTCACTAGGAACAGCTGTGATCCCTTCAATAAGCATTATTCTTTCAAGAGCATTCATTCTCGGAGTAATAAGTTGTAGGCTAGCGGTAACAACAGTATCTCTTTGATTTACTGGGATTTGATTTACAGCCCGTATTAGATTGGATCTACTTTGAATATCCATTTGAGGAGTAAACAGTACCAGAGCATTTCTAATTACCTCTTCTCTTTCTTGAGTAGGAATTGCAGTTACGGCCTCGATGATTGCTCTTCTGGATAACCTGCGCAGTTCTTCAGTAATGAGCCGATCAGCGTAAATAGTGACAGCATCTCGCTGTTCCATTGGAATTGCAGCAATTGCTGCCGTTGTTTCTATGCTATCAGGAGAGCATATGTCAGGAGTTATCAATCGGAGCATGCTCCTGGATAAGAGTGAGTCTGGATTTTCAACCAGTTGGATCAACTGGTCTCTTGTCTTTCGATCCATTTGAGGCGAGATGCGCGGAAGAGCCTGCTGAAGAACAGAAGCCCGCTGCTCAGGCGCAACATTTAGGACTGTGCGGACAAATATCCTCCTAGGATCCAATCGCATTGCTATTTGTTCTGGGAAAAGGTCGATCACGTGATCTTTAAGCCATGATACAGCCTCAACAAGCCAAAGACCGATCGTTCGAAAGAAATTAGCAACCGCAGTGACTACCTTAAAAATAGTGGCACAGCATCCATGACTGGACACTGGTTCGGGGAGTTCTATATTGTGTAGTCTATCAAGTGCAACTTGAGTCATAAAATTCAATATTTTAATTGCTGTCATACAACCGATCAGCCGTGAGCATATTAACACATTTATTCAATTAAAAGCATCCCCAAAGGCAAGCGAGTTGCCTATTCAACTAATTTCTTTCAGTAAAATCCGATTGCAACCATTCAACAACTCATTTACACTTGCGCTCATAATCCGTCCCTCACACTCCTCAACAAAGCTCCGAGTAGGTAAAATGGCTCACTCTTCAGAGTTTGAAATCATTCGGTTTATTCAGGAATTTAGAAGTCCGCTACTTGATGGGTTTTTTAAATTCCTGGATTTTTTTGATAGACAGGAGTTCTTTTTTATACTCATTCCTGCTGTGTGGCTTGGGAAGGGATGGAAGTGGGGGATAAGACTATTTTATATCCTATTCCTCAGTAGCTTCACAAACCATGCTCTGAAAGAGTTTTTCCTCTCCCCTCGGCCCTTTCATATGGATCCTAGTGTAGGCATTATTCAGGTCGGTGGGTATGGATTTCCCAGCGGCGCAGCTCAAACAGTTATTCTTTTATCGGGTCTTCTACTAAATTTCTGGAAAAGCTCTTGGAAATGGTCTCTTATATTTTTTTATATTGCCCTCGTTTCCTTCTCAAGGGTCTACTTAGGTATTCACTTCCTGACCGATATTTTGGGTGGCTGGGTAGTTGGGTTAACTTTTTGGGCTCTCTTTACATACGTTCGCCCCACACTTGAAGTACAACTTGAGAAAGCAAAACCCCTTTCTCTTTTCCTGTTGAGTCAATGCATTCCTATTTTGCTGCTTGTGTGGCAATATTCGCCCTCTGCCCTACGTTCTCCCGCTTATACAATGGGTATGGGTGCAATCGGAATCGGTATGGGTTTATTCATAAATCATTCTCTTGGATGGTCGCTACCCCCTTCCAAAACTAAAAAAGAGTTTATCCTAAGGGCAATGATGGGGGTTATCGGTACATTTCTCTGCTATTTCCTTGTTTCGCTTTTGCCCCTGCCTAAATCACCATTCGCTCTGTTTTGCAAGTTTCTTTTCCTGAGTCTTTGGATTACCACGGGTAGCCTTCTTCTTTGCCGCAAGTTATTTCCCTCCTGTTTTTGGAACAGAGCTTGAGCATTCCACTCCTCTGATATAGCCCATGTAACCTAAAATAAATTTTACTATTTCTTAATTAATTGGAACCAGGTACAATGGCTGCTGATCTTAATTTTAGCAAGGAGTTAGAGATGCCCCGACCTTTAAGCCCCACAGGTGGAACTGATGGTTACCTCATAGGGGAGGATTCTACCTTTCGTAAAGCTATTAGCTGCATCCCTGTTTTAGGAGTGGTTATGGCTCTTTTCAATGAATTTTCTCTTGCAGAAAAAATTAGAACCGAAGTAAAAATAGAACGTGCGTTTCGACTCATCGACGTGAAAAATCACTATAAAATGGCTGGGATGATTAGAGAATTGCTATTCATCGCAATAATTACCACCCTTATGGCTACTGGCGTTTTACGCGGTACCATCCCTCTTGCTATTGGAGGAGTATCTATAGCAGTGATTATTGGAGTTTTAGCATTGCATGGTTATAGAATACGTCACAATAAGCAGCTTATAGAAGAAATTGCGCAACACGGTGTCCGTCAAGATATGGAAGTGAAATAAGCAATGATCCTATTAACCTGAGTTTTGAGTTGCCTTCCTCAAATTCAGGTTATTAAATGACCGCGGAGTAACGCTCTAAACTCTTTCTCATACTGGGTTTTAGTTCAACCTGATGACGAATAGATTTAATATAATTATGCGCTTCAT
>JABDCM010000027.1 GCA_013288105.1 Chlamydiota bacterium | reverse complement strand
AAATTCAGGAAGTTTACTTGCATCTCTCGTGTTTTTCCGACTCGTAAAGGGCCTTTGGCCATTTACTTCACCGGAAAACCCCAGGATCTGCGTTGTAAACTTCTCTGACTTCGAGGAAGACAACCCAAAACTCAGGTTAGTTATGGAAGAGTGGCAGAGTGGCCGATTGCGCCTGTCTTGAAAACAGGAGTCCTGCAAGGGACCGTGGGTTCGAATCCTACCTCTTCCGAAAGAAAAGGCCCAGAGCATTAGCTCTGGGTTTTTTATTTTGGAACTCAGCTTATGCAATTTTGCTTCATATGAGACCTCTGTATAAGTAATGACTTTTGGATTTTTTCCAAAAATGCGAAGCGTTTTTGGAGGAGGGTGAGGTTTGGAGAGGGAACCATTAGGTGCCCTCTCCAATTAAATTTATTAGGTCCAGTCCCCTTTGTCTATATTAGTTGTTATTATCGAAAGTGTCAATATTCGATAATAACTAAGCTTCCTATCACCACCTATGAGAATAGGATGGGTGCTTATTATCGAATTCGTCTCCTATCGAGAATAATGGGTCAATTTTCAATTTGATTTGGACAATCTTTTTGATATGCGTTAGTCTCTTGTCATGGACCTCTCTCAACTTCTCCCATGGGGATATCTTCTCCTCCTCTCATGCGTCGGAAATGTCGTTTATTGGGCACTCTTTCTTGCTCTAAAAAGAGTTTTTCCCAAAGAGAAACTGGCAGGCCTCCTTCTGCAAGGAGTTCAACTCCCTCTCCTCTTCTTATTCATGGAGCTTATCTTCCTCCTCTTTTTCACCGATCAACAGCTCTTTACCCCCTTTTTTCACCACTCCCTCGTCGTCATCACCATCACCACATGTGGATGGCTCTTCACCTCCTCTATCCGTGTCCTCTACTATTACCAAGTTCGCCATTTTCAACGCTTTGATCAAAGAGCCCTCCTCACTCAAGCTTTGTTTCTCTATCGCTTCGCCTTAACCGTTATCATGATGATCACTCTGGCCACCATCCTCATGACCTTCCCCTATATTCGCAATCTCGGCATTGGACTCTTAAGCTCAGCTGGCATCATCGGCATTGCCTTGGGAATGGCCGGCCGCCCTATCCTTCTCAATTTTATGGCCAGTTTTCAATTGGCTCTCTCAAAAACCATCAAAATCGGAGATCTCTTGTATCACGAGGGTGAAAATCTCACCGTTGAGGAGATCAAACTCACCCATGTGGTCGCAAAAACTTGGGGTAACCAGCGCTACTTCATCATCCCTCTTTCCAACTTTATCGACCAAACTTTCCAAACCTGGGACTTAAAAACACGCGATCTATTCGCCTCTTTTACCCTCTATTGTGATTACTCAGTCTCCATCGATGAGATCCGTAAAAAAATAGGGGAATTACTCACTATCACCCCTCTTTGGAATGGTAAAGAATGGAGAGTCGATGTTGTAGATTGTAAAGAGAATATGATAGAAATCCGTGTCGCTATGTCCGTTGATCATCCTGAAGCTGCTTTCGATCTTCAAAACTGGATGCGAGAACAGCTGATAAACTATTTAAAGCAGGTGACACCTAATGCTTTCCCCTGTATTCGTAATATAGAGATCTCAACAGAAGAGGGAATATGAGCAGGCCATCACTAGATTATGATGATGAGACAGTTTTGCCGAAGATTAACTTAAAAAATAAGTTAGAAACTTTTACACAAGAATTAAACAAAGTCAAGCGCATCTTCCATCAATATGTTCCAGGTGAATTTCCTCTTCCTCCAAAATTTGAAAAAGAGTTACAGTTGCTGCGCCAGTCGGCAGATGCCGTAGGAGTAGATTGTCGTCTCATTATGGATAAGCTCATTGCAGATTATGTGGAATTTCAAAAAGCTCCAGAACAGAGCAATTTGGATCGTATTTTTAAAGATATAAACAGTCTCGAGTTGTTATTAATTTACTGATTTATGCATCGTATTCTGGCCTCTCAGCTCTCTTTACATATCGACAAAAAGGTATGCGTTCAGGGGTGGTTAAATAATATCCGCGCTCTTGGAAAGGTGAACTTTTTGATCCTCAGGGATAGATCAGGTTTTTTGCAAGTCACCATCCAAGATAAGGCCGAATACGCAAAGATCTCCTCTCTGCAACCAGGCTCCATTCTCTCTATCGAAGGTCAGGTGACAACCTCTCCTCAATCTCCCTTAGGAGTAGAAATCATCAATCCAAAAATCTCTATCCAGGTCCCTATTACTGAAGTCTGTCCTGTTGAATATTATAAACCAGAGATGGCACACGATCTGGATTTTATCCTCGATCATCGCCCTCTCTCCTTGCGTCAACGCTCGATCCAAGCTGTTTTTTAAAATTCAAGCAGCTCTTGCGCACGCCTATCGTCTCTTTATGTATGATACAGTGAAAGCCACCGAATATTTTGCACCTAATATCATCGGAGCCTCCTCTGAAGGGGGAGCCGAATTTTTTACTGTCGATTATTTTGGATATACCGCAACACTTGCCCAAAGCAGTCAGCTTTATAAACAGATTATGGTTGGGGTGAATGAGAGGGTCTTTGCTCTGATGCCCTTCTTTAGAGCAGAACCTTCACATACTGCACGTCACCTTACGGAGGGCAAACAGTTTGAATTCGAAATCGGTTTTTTTAACCATTGGCATGAGATTCTAGATATTCAAGAACAGTGCATCAAATTCATTGTGAAATACCTCCATCAGCATTATGCCTATGAAATCTCTCTTCTTCCCGAAGGGATTGTACAAGCTCCTGAACATGTTCCTTTTCCCCGTTTAACTTTTGCTGAGGCTCAAGAAATCTATTTTAAAAGGACCGGGAGAGATGAACGTAAAGAGCCCGATTTAAGTCCTGCTGCAGAGCGGGAATTATGCCAGTATGCACGAGAGACACAAGGAACCGATCTCATCTTTATTACAGATTGGAAAACAAGTAAGAGGCCCTTTTATTCCTATCCAAAGGAGGGTCAACCCGATCTTACTAACACCTTTGATCTTTTATGTGCAGGAACTGAGATCTGTTCAGGTGGACAGCGTAGGCACACCTACTCCTCAATGGTAGAGGGCATACGTTCTAAAGGGATGGATCCTCACCATTTTGAAGATTATTTGAGTATCTTTAAATATGGAATGCCTGTTCATGGGGGATTTGGCATGGGGTTAGAGCGGCTAACGATGACACTGCTGGGATTAAAAAATATTAGAGAGGCCTCTCTCTTCCCCTCAGATCCTAAAAGGGTGGCTGGGGTGCGCCTCAAGGCTCATATTTTTTATGGCTGTGAAAACATTCGGAATGAAATTATTCGTCTCCTGAAAGACAACGCCTATCCATTTGACCATCTCGTGCATGCTCCTACCCCCACCTCAGAGGAGTCGGCGCGTGTGAGAAATTCCGCAATAGAAGAGGGGGTGAAATCTCTGATTCTACGAGGAAAAAATTCGAAGAAAAATTACCAATTTAATATTCCCTCCCATTTGAAGTTGGATATGAAAGCTGTGGCGGAATTAGTAGGCGAAAAATGTGAGTTTGAAGCTCCCGAGATTATTCAAGAGCGTTTTGGCCTTCAAGTTGGGGGGATTCCCCCTTTTGGCCCTCTCTTAAACCTGGAGACCTTTTTTGATGAGAAAATTAAAGAGAGAGAGAGAGTTGCTTTCAATTGTGGTCTTCAAACCGAATCTATTCTTATGAATAGCTCTGATTTAATTCATCTCACGGCTCCCCGTTTTGGCCATTTTACCATTGGGTCATGATGAGATTTCCGAGATTAGCCCTCATCCCTAACTGCTCCATATACATGATTTTTTCCCCACGAGCCTGAAGCTTCTGTATAAAATGGGCCATCTCTGTCTCAATGTCAACCATCTCCTCCTCCATTTTTTTTAAATCCACATGGTCTAATAGCTCTTTAAATAACTTATAACGAAGCGCAAAACATCCTGTAAATATTCTTGAATAGGGGGGATGGTTGGGATCACATTTTACAAAAGCGTCGATTTCAGGATGATTTTCTACCATTTTTAAAAAACTGTCATTTTCAAAGAGATAGCGGCCTGTGATTTTCACGATCATCTCTTGGTCATCAAATGCATAATGGTTGAAACCTGCGAGGAGGGACATCGCCTCTTGTACCCCCTTGTTTTTGAGTGAGTAGTTATTCACATTTGCATAGAAGACATGGGAAGAATAGCGTTCAAGAAAGGAGGGGGGGGCGGGACAACAAGCTTCTATGACGTAAGGGTCATACCCATATTCTGCAAGTTTTTTAAAGGAGGCGATATACTCCTCTTTTCTCTCCTCATAAAAGCGAGGAAGTAAAGCAGATGTATAGACGATGCGAGGACGAGAAGAGGATCCCAACTTTTTAAGAAATAGAGAGTGATCAAAATGGGTCAAATGAATCCAAGCTCGTGTATTCCAGCCGCACAGGGCATCCATTAAGCTACCAAAATCAAAAAGAAAGAGATGATCTAGCTGATTCCACAATCTTTTTTGTAGGATCCGTCCGGAGCAGCCCATGGCAGTGACGATGACTTTGTATCCTTGAACAGATTCTAGTTTCTTCAAGCACTCCCGTTCGATGCGGTTGATTTCTGTATAAGAATTAGATGAGGGGGTGGAGACAAATTGGCATTGAGGGCCGAATAAGAGCTCTCTTATCGAGGGGGGGATATTGCAATTGCCTACGAAGAGAGCACAGGGGGCAGCTTTTAGAAATTTTAGAAAAGCAATGGAGAGATCTACGTGAGAGATGGAGCAATGGGAGAGGGCTGTGGGAGAATAGAGATGATCGAGAGGAGCTCCCCAAAGAGGGGTGGCGCGTTTAATTAAGTCTAGACACCAGGCGTGAGACTGTTCATGGTTACCATCAAACATTCCCTCTTCCCAACCGTTGAATTCTTTGCATCCCAGGGGTAGACATTTGAGTATAGAGGGGCCATTTAATTGGAAGGCCTCTCTCATTTCCTCTTGCAAAGCGGGATGGTGTTGTTGAAAACTATCGCTTTCTCCTGTTGCTAGGATGACATCCCCATCTCCGAACCTTAAATAAGCCCCTTTTTCTTTTCGAGAGATGAGCTCCATAATTTTGTAGAGGGTCTCTTCGGACTGGTGAAACTGGAAGGAGAAAGCAAGAGAGGTCCAGAGGTGTAGGCAGCTCAATAAAAAGAGGAATTTTTTATACATAGAGGAGGGAGTATAGCAGTTTTTGTAATCATAAGGCAATCACTGAACTATTTAGACTCTACTTTGGATGCTTTATCCAAAAGGCTAAGAATAGCTTTTTCTGAGACTGGCTTATAATTCCAGACTTCTACGCATAGGTTTAGTTGGTTGGAGATAATTTTATTCGGTCTTTTATCGTGAACGTGACCATGCAGTTGAAAATGACTAGGAGGGAGTTCTGAAGGAATATGAATCAGCTCAACTATATGTCTACCAACCTTTAAAAAGGCCGACTCCAAAACAATAGCAAAGCCCACACGATGCATCCAACTGGCATTTTGATCGTGATTGCCCCTAATGCAGATTTTTTTACCATTTAGTTGTGAGCAAATAGAGTGGAGGTGATCGATATTACCCAAACCGAAATCGCCAAGAAAATAGACCTGATCATCCAAGCTAACACAGTCGTTCCAATTTACAATTAGGCTGCGATCCATCTCTTGAATTGTAGCAAAGGGACGTTTTGCATATCGAATGATGTTAGAGTGAGAGAAGTGAGTGTCCGCAATAAACCATTTTTTCATGGCCATCCATCCACTTGTAATTTTTTACAGAGACTCGTGTTGACTTTCAGCCATGCGTTAATCAATGCTATGACATCCTTTATCGCATTAGGAATCTTCTCTTGTTTCAAAGAAAATGCTTTTTCATGATACTTTTTCCAAGCAGCTTGAAGCATTTCCATTGCCTCATCATCAAACTGAATTGGCAAAGCTTCAATGGATGTTTGTCTATGGAGAAATACCATTTTAACCACTTTATCGATGCAGTCTCTGTCCAAACAACCATCCAAAGAAATTAAGGAAAGTAGATCATGAAAATCTTTCATCCGCGAGTTACCAATGCCTCGATGCACTACTGTTTCGAGTTTCTCTGCAAAAATAAATTCCTTGGGATAGGATCGCACCTGAATTTGACTTTCAAATAGCGGTCCCTTTAACGTGGCTGTTAAATCCAATGAATAGCTAATAGGCTCCACAATATCACCAAAACCTAGATCAATTTGAATATAAGATTGTGGGTTGCCCAACTTTGCTAATAACAGCACCTCTATTCCTGTGTAATCCATGTGAGGATGTGGTAATTTACCGATTTTGATTTTTTCAAATTCAAAGCCATCACCAAGGTTAATTCTGCAAATATCATTAAAAGCCTTTCCAAGGAATTCTTCGCTATTTTTAAGCCTTTCAACCAGAAAATCCAAATCTCTGGTTTCTCTCCCTATGGGGATGTACCTTGCTAGTAGAGACCCTCCTTTTAGAATGAAATTCGTCTTGTATTTGGAATGACATAGGCGTGCCAAAAACCGTTCTAAAACCAGATTGTGCCAAACTTCTTCAAAAGTAAGATCTCGTTCTTTTGCAACGACTTTAAGCCGCTCTTTCAGTGATTGTTTTAATGATTTACTCATATTGTAAAGGCTAGTATGTAAGGATAAATATTCACACGCAATGTTTTAGCATATTTTAAAAGTTTATCGAGATTCGGTTTGGAAGGTTCTCTTTGCTTTAGGTATTCCTGTAAAGCCTTTAGAGCAACCTCATGGCTAAGATGTCGAAAAGCATCCACAACCGTCCTTTCTCTATCAAAAATTTTCAGATGATGTGCACTCACTATGACTTCAGTTTGCCCTAATTCGATGTTTCTCATACGGATGATGCGTGTTTTAAGTCTTTTGGGACTCTTTGACGCATGGGGCACCGCAATCCAAAACTCTCGCATGATTTGATCGGTTAAGCCGTAATAGCAAAGAGCGGAAATAAGGCAAATAACACCATTCGGTATACTCATTGCTACCAGTGCAAGATCTTCCCATCGGAAATCAATATCCACCTCAGCCGCTCCTCCTTTATAGACGCCTCTGCTGATTCTTTCGATAAGTCCTTTTTTACAAAAATGCGCGAGCATACGAGAGGGAACTCCAGCCAGGCGGGCCTCTTCTGCCGTAAACACTGCCCTTTCGGCAAGCCTTTGAATTATTGAATCATACTTTGAGCCTTTCATAACTAATATGTAACATAAGTACCCACAAATGTCAATTGGGTTCTTGAATTACATATGAGATAGAATATTTTAGGAGGAAGACACCTGTTTTTCTTTTGAGTAACTTTCAGCCAATCTATGAAGAGTGATGTATTGACTAGATTTACCCACACTAAGCACTCGTTGTAAGGAGAGCCTGTAGATGATCTCTTCGATGCTAAACGATTCTCCTTGATCGATAGCATCCACAATTGCACTTGCTGCCAGAAATGTCCCCGTACGACCGACGCCTGCGCTACAATGAACTAAGAGCGAGCCGTTTGAATCTTTTAGTTCCTGCTTCACCTGCAGTACAAATGCAAGCAACTGCTCTGGATCAACACCCTGGTTATCTCGCCAGTACGCCATATCAAACGCACGAATGGAATAGATACCATTTGTAGTTTGGATATTCAAATACTGCCTACCATCAGAAGATTCAGTTAAGCGTCCCTCCCAATAGGGATGACATTTTTTGATATCCCCCTCATAAGAATCTGTTAACCGAACAAGATGAGTTACTTGTTGAGTTGTTAAAAGATTAAAAAATTTTTGGATATCTTTTGAGCGCGGACCTTCACAAGCAATATGGTATTGGCCATTAAGGTAGATAGTGCTGGCATTGTAGTCAGGGACAGTATTATTGTATGCAAACGCCACACATCCAGGTGCTCGTATAAGATCATTTGTAATGAGCGGTTCAGCAAGTTTGTAGTCAGAAGTTGTCCATACAGCTGATCGCGTACTAGAGATATTTTCGAACTCTTTTTCTAAAAGAGCATCTGGTTTTCCTGGTTCAAAAAGTGTGAATTCCCGATTTCTTTGAAATGCAGACCAGCGATTTTCTACTTGTTCACAAACAGTTGTGGAGTGCTCACAGATTTGTTTTTCTGATAAAAAACGTTGTAGTTCCTGCGTGCGCACTCTCATTTCATCAGCTGAAATTCTCTCTCGATGATGAAAAGCTGTATAGACAATTTCATCAAAAGGTTTGGGTGCTGGAATCATATGAAAGTGCAGGTGCGCTACACGTTGACCCGCATTTTTCCCATTCTTCTGAAGAAGTACAAACTCAGAAATTCCATAGAGATTTGTAAATACGGATGAAACAAGGTTGATTTCCTGTTGAATCAGCTGCATCTCCCATTCTGTGAGCTGCTCAAATCGTTCAATATGTCTTTTGGGAATAATTAATATGTTTCCTTTTGTTGCAGGGGTCAGGCAGTAAAGTGTTACAGTACACTCTGTTTCATGAATATACTGTTTATTGATAATATCAGAGTTACAAAAGGGACATAGCTTATCCACTCGCTCGCAAAGAGTCGTGGAGTGCTCATTTAATTCTGGTTGCGTAATAGAAAAGGAAGAGGGTACTTGTGGACCCTCCTGAGCATATAAACTGAGTGATGTGAGAGTCACTGCCCCCAGTAGGATGAACAATCCAACTTTGCCAGGTTTTTTCATGATATCACCTTTAATGGTTGAACATATACGTTGAGAGAAGGGTCTTTTGGCTCCAAAATCTGTATGAAATTTTAGCGGAATTTTAAGAGAGGGTCTTAAGTAAAGAGGGGGTAATTGGTTTGCAACTCGGCTACCTATGACTCGTGAAAGCAACATTCCTTACTCGCTCTATTCTTTTCGAGGATGCAATGTACCAGTACTACCATTTCCAGTCAAAAAAGTATGCTTCATGGTGCCATCATATGCACATTACCCTCGTGATCAATGGTGCATGAGCCTGTAAGCAAGCGGGGAGCACTCTTTGCAACTGCCGCTATTTTATTAAAATTGAGAGGAATAGTTGGGTCTGCTTCATGAGAAGAAAGCTGCATCTTATGCAATTCTAAAGCTCTACAAACAAAGGGCACTCCTAATGCAATTACTTGTGAGAGGCGCTCCTCTTTCGTTTCCCCCATCTGAGGATTGTTCAAGAGATTGACTAAAACAGCTGGCACATATGTGGGCGTACGGTTTAGCCAATCCCCTTTTTGAATATCCAATCCCACAAGAATTTTCTCTCGATCAAGGGGAGAGAGTGAGGCGACTGCCTGCTTTAAAATAGCCCCCTCTTCAGGAGTGACGAGTCTGAGCATGGCACCGATACGCGCTAAAACGCGGTCAATTTCATGTGTGGGATCGAGTCCTAACCAACCAGCTCTGGTTTTTAAATAGGCATTGTATGCGTCTATCGACGTTTTCTTGGGATCAGAAAGAATGCGTACAGCATCATTCATCGCTTGCATTGCCATGTGTACGGGTTCCGTGTAAACAAGCGAAGAGTTTTTTACATGACCCAAAGCACCAGCAACATCACACATATGAACAAAAAGATCAAAGGAGAGAGCGGTAGGATCAGTAGCAGGAACAAGACTGGAGTACAGTTTATCAAACATGGAGGTTCCACCCTCTAAATGCGTGATGTGACCATAGTGAGCTAAATTGGCAACTTTTACTAATAGTTTTTTAGCCTCTTGAGGGAGCTTATCAAAAGAGGGAGAAAGCTGAGGATGCTTAGATAGAATGAGCATGACCTCCCCATAAAAATCATCATGATCAGGAGCTCTGGGTCCGTAAGACTTAAACAGTTCTCTTGGCTGTTCACTTTTCCCCATATCGCCAAGGACAAGAGCTGTCTCCATAGCTTGAGCCATTTGCAGTTCTGACATTCCTCCCCATCTTGACTTCAAAAGTTTCTGGCCCTGAATATGAAGGTTTTCAAAACTCTTTTTGGAAAGCCTAATCTCTTTTGGTTGATCTGCAGTAAAGTCTTGATATGCCCGGTTGCTACCATCTAAAATCAGCCTTAAACAGTGCAATGTCGTCAGAGTTCGATCAAATTCGATGAATTTTTGGCCAAATAGCTGCTCTGAGTAGGAGCCTTTAAGAGAGGCTTCTCCCTCTTCGGTTTTTCGAACATGTGCGTTCGCTAACCACAAAATTTCAGGATGTTCTTGAACACAGCTTTCTGCCCACTGCTTCTCAGCTAGCACTTTTGGCCTTTTCTGAGCATATAGATTGAATGACGCAAGAGCTGTGA
>JABDCM010000026.1 GCA_013288105.1 Chlamydiota bacterium | reverse complement strand
ATGACGGTGAGGGACATTGTGATTTCATGGATTGTGACGGTACCAGCGGGGGCTATTTTTTCTATTATCTTTTTTTACTGCATCCGCGCCCTTTTCTCTTAGAATGCTACATGACCCTTAATTGTCTTCTTTTAGAAGGGTTGGCGGCCTGTAGTAATTTCTCATATTGATCTAGAGAAATACGTGTTTTCCCTCTTTCGTATTGGGCATATGCATTGGGCGATTTGGATCCTAGACTTTTAGCTACTTCTCGTACAGTTAATCCACTTTGTTCTCTTTGTCTTCTTAAAGAAAGCGCAAGCAAGAGTTTGTTATCAGTTGCAGAAATTCCAATCATGCCTTTTTTGTAATCATTAATCATCACATCAAAATCTTTTTTCATCTGAGTTTTGAAATAAGCATGAATAAGCTCCCAAACGGCATCGCGCATCATAAGAAGCGCCTCTTGTTTAGTTTTCCCTTGAGTCATGACATCTAAAGAGGGCACTTCTACAAGCCAATGTTGTCTATTTTTCCAAATTTTGCCTGCTAATTCCATCTCTATACTCCTTGTTCTTCATCAGGAAAATTATTTTCTGCTTTCCTAAGAATCTTTTTTGCAAGCAGCTCATTTATCTCATTATGTCTAGGAATAGGTTCAGAAATCTTTCCGTTAGTCCAAATATCATGATTGCCGCCATGCCGCTCAAACCACCATCCACATTTTAGTAGTTTCTTCTCAAGTGCTCGCTTTTTCATGCCTGCATAAGATGGTCGATTGTATATCAATCAGTATACAAGAATATCTTTTTTTATGCAAATACAAATTAGCGAAGTTTGGGGTCCAGCGCATCTCTCAAAGTGTCCCCAACCAGCGCAATCGCTATCAATACTATCGTCAATAATAACGCAGGCGGCCATAAGAGATAACTCTCCCCAGGAAAAACACTCCTTCCCTCATCCATCAAAACCCCCCAAGAGGTCGCTCCCTCCTCCCCCAAACCTAAAAACGAGAGCGCAGCCTCACTCGAAATCGCCCCCATCATCGCAAAAGGCAACAACGTCAAAATAGGGGAAATCGCATTAGGTAAAATATGCCCAAACATAATCCGACGCGCAGGATATCCGAGCCCTTTACAGGCAAGTACATAGCATAGTTCCCTCTGCTTTAAAACCTCTCCACGGATAAAACGGCTGAAACTGGTCCAACCAAATAGGCCCAAAACAATAATCACCAGAAAAAGCGATTTATGTTGTGTAATGGCCACAATAAGTAGAAGCATGAAAAAGGTGGGCATCGCCTCCCAAATTTCAATCCCTCTAAAGATCACCAAATCCACCTTTCCAGCAAAATAGCCAGCCACAGTTCCTAGAGGAATACCAATCATCAACCCAATAGCCACAGCTGCAATCCCTACAAAAAGGGAGATCCGCACTCCAAAAAGTAGGCTGGCAAAGAGATCTTTTCGATTGATGCGAGTCAACTCCCACCAGGGAACATATTGATTCATCAGCTGGCTTCCTCCCGCATTCTCCTCCCAATGAAAGGGACGTACCAGAGCAGGAATCATCCACTGCAAGGATGGGGTCTCTATCTCTTTTTGTCCATTTCTCTGGTCAATCGCAAAGAGGGTAGGCATTTCATGTCCTGTCTCCTTCTGAAAGCGCAGACGCGCATGCCCTAATCTCTCATGCTGTGCTTTTCTAAGGCTATATCTCACCACCTGATTCAATGCGCGGATCTCCTCGTCTTGTTCAGGATCTTTGACCCCTCCTGATACAATCCATGCAAACAAAATGAGCTGTAGAGCAGCTAAAGAGAAGAGAAACATCTTTCTTTTTCTAGCTTTAAAGAGAAAGAGGCCAACCATCGCTATCGGAAAGGTAAACATGAGCAAATTATAAAAAAGATCGATGGGCTTTGTATAAAAACCAGGATAAAAGAGGTAACGAAAAAAAGGGAAATAGAAATGGCCCTTCCACAAGACCACAAAGGGCTTACTTGAAGCAAAAAAAGGGGCGTACAGTCCAATGAGAAAAAAGAGGACCACACACGTGAAAGCTGCAACCCCTACCTTATACCGTCTAAATTGTTTCCACATTAACTATAACTCACACGAGGATCAAGAAACGCATAGGCGACATCTGCTACAAAATATCCCACTAATGTTAATAACGAGCCTGCAAAAGCAGAAAAGAGGACAACATTGTAATCCCGATTCAAAATCGCCTCATAAAAAAACTTCCCAAAGCCATTAATATCAAAAAGGGTCTCTACGATAAGAGATCCTCCTAAAACAACTCCTAAAGAAGCTGCAAGTGAGGTGACAATAGTCACAGCCGCATTTCTCCCTACATGCTTCGTCAAAATTGTCATCCACCCTAACCCCTTTGCACGCGCCGTTCGTACATAATCTTGATGCAAAGCCTCTAAAAAAGCGGTTCGAGAAATACGGGACTGAATGGCAAGTGTACTGTAAATCACCGCAGTTAAAGGAAGAATCAGATGACGTATGATATCTCCCATTCTCCGTAAAGAGGTCAAGGTATCATAGGTCTCTTCAGGACTGTGAAATCCACTATAGGGGAATAGGGTGTGACGAAGAGCCACCTTCTCAATGAGAAAGGGAGCTGCAACAAAAACAGGAATCGCAAAAAGAGTGAGAAAAAAAAGGTTTAAAAGATAGTCAGGCAAACCTCTTTGATAAAAGGCCATGATCATTCCAAAAAACTGACATAAAGCAAAGGTGATCACCATCGGGATAACAGCAAGCGTTAGAGAATATTTGATTCTCTTGACCACTTCACTGATCACAGTTTTATTATTATCATTACGCACGGTTCCAAAATTGAGCAAAAAAACCCTTTTCAGATATTTACAAAATCGTGTCTCTAAAAAAAATAGCTCTATTTTTTCAGCTCGGCTCCATGTAAATGGGTATTCTTTCTCTTCGAGCTTAAACCAGGAGGCAAGCTCTCCTATTTTTCTCTCCATCTCTTCTACAGAATCTTTTTCATGAATGTGTAACTGGTTCAATAGAAGATTTGTCTCTCCTATTTTTCTATTCTCCCGTTTCTCCTCTTCAGTCAGTCGAATACCCACATGTCCTTGACGTGTTCCTCCTCGAATAAACAAATGGGCTGCTATTTTTCTGGCTTCATGACTATTTGTGGAGGCTACAGCTTCTTGTAATAGAAGCGGCATGATAAAGCGGGCTCGATCCCCCCAAAGCGTTTTCAAATCATGGTGTGCTTGCACGCTCATCTCCTCTTTGTGAAGCAGACGTGTAATCCCTTCACGTATATGGTGGGTCTTTAAGCTGGGCCATGTATTCATCAAGATGGGTAATGTTAACCCATAATGTTCTCGAAAGAGCAGATAGGGATTTTCTCCTGTGGGGCCCGCATCCCCTGTATGACGCGAGGCCTCTCCCAATTGACCTAAATTAGCCCCGTTCACAGGCTCTCCTGGAGCCAAATTCAGGATTACGAAATTGACTAAAATAATAGCAAAGAGTGTCAGCGGCAAAAGGAGTAATCTACGTATGAAATAATCTATCATTTTAGCCACACAGCATCTAGAATGGGTTCTGGAATATCTGCTCCAGGAATAAGATCTTGCCTTTCACGCGGGATGAAAAGATTTTGCACGCGTTCTCGATATAAAAGCCGTACCTTGGGCGTATATAGGAAAGTATAAGGGTTCTCCTCATGAATGATGGTATGAAAACGGTGGTACAACGCAGTTCTTTTTTCCATCTCATATTCATATGTCAATTGATCGATGATGTGATCAATTTCTGCATTAGCAAAACCAATGGCATTAGAGGAGCCCTTTTCTTTTGCCCCTGAGGAGTGCCAGAGTTGTTTAGGATCTTCAGGAGGTGTCCCCAACCCCCAACCCATAAAAATGGCGTCAAAATTCTTATCATCAAATTGGCGTGAAAGATCGGCTAAGTCGAGGCCACATCCTTGACAATCAATCCCCACTTCTCTCAAAGCACCGCTGAGAAAATCGACAATTATTTTCGAAGTTACACTTTTAACGAAATAACAGAGAGTAAACCGAAAAGGAACCAGCTTACCATTGATCTGCTTATCCCTAATTCCATCCCCATTTAAATCCTCCCAACCGGCCTCCTTGAGTAATGCTTTTGCTTTTTCAGGATCATAAGGCAGGGGAGTAACAAGAGGATTATTTGCGGGGGAATAACAAAAAAAAGGACCTGTAATTTCGATGGCTAAAGAATTGAGGTTTTGTTCAATTATACGAGAACGATCAATGGCCAAAGTCATCGCTTGCCGCACTTTTTGATCTGCAAAATAGGGCTTCGCAAAATTCCAGCCCACATAGGAAAAACTTAAATCCACATAATCCAGCTCTTGGATTTTCATTCCTTTTTGCATCTGTTCTTTGTAGAGGGGGCTTTTAGAAAATTGACGCCATTCCATCTCCTGATTGGGAGCCAGTCTACACAGATCGATCTTCCCTGCCTTAAAATCTTGCCATATCCCCTCTACGCTCTCTTTAAAGCGATACTGGATGCCTTCGACTAAGGCAGCATATTGTTTGTAGTAATGGGGATTGCGTTTGAGACGGATTCCCTCATCTGACATGCCGTCAAATAGAAAAGGGCCACAACTGACGATCACATTTTTTGCCCAATGGTGTGAAAAGTTTTGTGCCCATACAGAATGGTGACGGTAAATATCAGGATCAGAATCATCTTCGATAATTTTTGTCCCATCGGCAAAATATTGATAGACAAAAGAGGGAAGTGGTTGTAGGGAGGCGGTTAAGCTAAGAGCGCTATACTTAATTTTTTCAGGAGAGCCCGATCCTTTCCATCTGACGACAAATGTTTGAGGATTGATCACACGTAACTCTTCAATATCCTCATAATAGGTGCGAAGCGCTGCTGCTTTTGCCTCTGAGATAAAGGGGTTCATAATGGCATCTAAGAAAAATTTAAAATCGTGAGCTGTCACAGGATGAGGTTGTAGAAAGTGGGGGGAGAGGTTGAAGTTTTCAGGAAAATGAGAAGGGGAGAGGGGATTCCACGACACATGAGATCTAAGATGGACCCAATACTCAACCAGTTCAGGTTTATCTAGGCGGGGACGCCCCTCTATTTTGAGCGCCATATCAGAGGTCAATGTTTCATATTTTCCATATTCCAAATTAGCCACTCTTAGAGAGCAAAGCTCCAAAATTCTAGAGATCTCTCGAAAACCGTGAAAGGGATGCAGGTGATCTGGTCTTCCGACAAGGGCCAATTTCAGAACGCCTTTTGGTTGAAAGGAGGGGCCGAGCAGGGCAGGTAGAGTATGAAGATAATAGGGGTCCTCCTGAAGAAGATTGGGATAACGCGCATCAATGAGAGAGGGGGTAGGGGTAGATGCATTATTTACCCATTGCATGGGGGGGGAGTGATAGGTGTTGAGTCCTGATTTAAAGGAGGTTAATTCCATTTTTATCGATTTGACATCTTTTTCTAAAAGAGAGGTAGACCAGTAGATCATCCCTAGAAGGAGAAGGAGAAAAAATGCGAAAAATCCTCTAAAAATCATTTCTTTTATTTATGGTTTTACTTTGTGACCGGCAAGTAGGCTAAGGCCATCGTAGGCGGCATATTTATAGAGATCATGTAAAGTTGGGTAATTATACACTTTACCGATGACATAGTTTAATGTGCGTTGATGTTGGATCAATGAGACCCCCTCATGGATGAGTTCTGTTGCCAGATTTCCGATGATATGAACGCCTTTAATCACCAGATCCTCTTTTGTGAAGATCAGCTTTAATTTGCCCTCCTCATTTGCCCCCAAAATCTTACCGCGAGGAAGATCCAGATATCTAGCTATTCCTATACCATAATTGAGCTTTTCTTTTTTAGCCTCTTCCTCATTGATTCCGGCTGTAGAAATTTCAGGGATTGTATAGATTCCGTAGGGGATGATGCGAGCGATTTCCTCGATATCATGCGTATGATAAATATGGCTGACGGCAACTCTTCCTTGATCCATGCTGGTGCTTGCGAGAGCGGGAAATCCGATGACATCGCCCACAGCATAGATGTGAGGGACAGAGGTTTGATAGTTTTTATTGACTTCGATGGTTTCTCGATTGGTAACTTTAATTCCCAGTTTTTCTAATTTCAGTTCTCTGACATTTCCATTTCTGCCTGCTGCAAAAAGGAACATATCGGCCTGGATGGATTCTCCTGTTGAGAGCTTGATGTCGAGAAGATCGGATGCATTTTTAGGGGTTGTGATGGAGAGGGTATCCTTGTTGAATAGCAGCTCAATTCCATCATTGCGCATGCTTCTAAAAAAGGAGTCTACGATCTGTTTATCGATGAAGGTGAGGATTTTATCACTTCTATTTAGCAGATAGACTTTAGCGCCCATGGTGGAAAAAATGGTTGCATATTCGCATCCAATGACACCTGCGCCCATGACGGCGATCGAGTGAGGGAAGCGGGTGATGTTGAGGATGGTATCGGAATCGTGGACACGTTGATGATCGAAGGGGATATGGGGGGGATGAAAGGGATAAGAGCCGGAGGCGATGATAATATATTTCCCTTCGATGAGGGTCTCTGTTTTTCCTGAGATGCGGATTTTGTGAAAATCCTCGAAAGAGGCTGTTCCAAAATAGAGGGAGACCTTGTGTCTTTTTAGATTATCATAGACTTCTTGAGCTTCGGTTTGAACGATCCAGTTTTTTCTATACATGAAGTCGGTGATGGAGGCCTCCTTGTTGACATTACGGTCTATGCCATAGAGTCCCTTATCAGATTTTCCGGAGAGGTAGAGGGAGGTCTCTTTGAGAGTTTTGGAGGGGAGGGTGCCTGTATTGACACCGGCGCCTCCGCAGAGATTTTCTTTTTCTATAAGAGCGACCCTGTGACCGAAGTAAGCGGCTTTTACGGCGGCTTTTTCGCCTGCTGGGCCGGATCCGATAACGATGAGGTCATATTTTTCCATATGAGGTCCTTAGAAGGTTATTAACGTTAAACTGATCTTTTTTGGAGTCAAAATCAAGGCAAATTTTTAACTGTCTTCAAAAATATATTCTTAGAATATTTCTTTGATCAAAACATCCAATCTATAGAAAATGATGCCTTAATATAAGACAAGGTGCAGCTTCTCATACCCCACATGCGGAATATAATCCAACTCCGCAAGTCCTCGCAGGCATGCCAACGCCCCCACCATCACAATCGAAAGCCCTAACCCTATCTGCGCAAGCCGCTTTCCTTTAGGAAAAAGTAAACGCGTATGCATAGCCGCTATTAACGCAGGAGAGGTCAAAAGGGCAAAAATAGATCCCACCCCCAAACCCGTTAAAGGGTCCCCCTCCAAAGCACATGCCGAAAATACAACCATTGTCTGTCCGCAGGGGAGTAAAACCGTAAGTAGACCAAAAAGAAAGGTCCCTTGCGCCGTTCTCTTCGAAAGCAAATGGCTAAAACGCCAGGAAAGCCTCATTGTAAAACGGTTGAATCCACTCATCCCTGGCAAAGAAAAATGCGCAAGCAGCGCACATCCTGATAAAAAGATCCCCACTCCACATAATAAGGAAAAGAGAGCAGCAACGTGATACCTGTATAAAAACTGGAAGAGAAACATCCCCATCTCCGCAGAAAAAAGTCCCGCTAAAGAAAATGCAAGCAGCCTTCCTAAAAAATAGAGCCATCTAAAGGGATGAGTCGATAACAACGCAACTAAGGGTCCACACATGCTCGCACAGTGAATATTACCTAAAATAAAAAGGGGAAGAAGTGAAAGGAGTAGATTCATCGTTTTACAGTCTGTTCTCTCATCTCACGCAAACGCCCAGCATCTATCTTGGTAGATCCTGAACGGTGCAGGTAACTCACCATCAGCACAAAAATTATCAGAGAAAAAAAGAGGCCGGAAATCAGCCATAGCATCAAAAACTTCATAATTTACAATGAGGGGGAATAACACAGCCATTTAGACCATATTCAGCTAACAATTTATCATATCTCCCAGATTTTTTGATCTTCGCAAGCCTCTTCTCAAATCTCTTCAATAACCTTTTCTGCTCCCCCTTCAAAACCACAAGGCGGATCCCCGCATCATCAAGAGGGGCTGAGGCAATCTTCAAAGAGGAAAAACGGGAGGAGATATAATCTTGCGCATCCAAAATGGGAACCAGTGCAACATCCACCTGTCCAGAAGATACCTCCTCAAGTATCTGACCGATATGCTCATATTCTTTTATCCCCCCTACGTTGCAATTCTGAACAAGCAACACAGAATGATCATAGGCGTTCACCGCAACAATTTTCTGATCTAAATCAGATAGGGAGGAAATAGGAGAGTCTTCTCTCACCACAAGAACAGGGCCTAACTTGAGAAAAGGAGGAGAGAAATCATACCGCTCTCTCTGTGCTAAAGGGGGATTAAATGCAATAAAAGCGCCCCTGTAATGGTTCTCCTGCAACCCTTTCAAAAGAAAAACTCCCACAACATCAATCGGGCAGTACCCCATCTCTTTGGCTAAACTATCTGTAAAAGCAGTTATAGCGACCCCTTTTTGCCCTAAATTCATGGGATACCAGCTAGGATCTCTTCCTATCCAACGGGCAGATGTCCCAGACTTAGAAGAGAGACATCCTGAAAAACAGCAGGACAAAACAAAAAAAAGAGCAACAAGGCGCATGGAAATGTTTATACGCTATTTGGATTTTGAAGAAAATGGTTCCCTTCATAATCTTAATTTTCTATCCTACCCTTCCATGAGAAGTATCGGCTATTTGGTTGTTAATTTTGGCGGTCCTCGTCATTTGAACGAGGTGGAACCTTTTTTACGTACTCTTTTAAATGATAAAGAGGTCATTCGTACGCGTCTTCCCCGTTTTTTGCATAGTTTCCTTTTCTCACGTGTTGCTAAAAAAAGAGCAGTGACAGTAGCTCATGATTATCAAACAATAGGGGGCGCCTCCCCCATCTACGAGGATACAGAATATGTAGCCTCTGCATTGCGACAAATTTTAAACGCTCCCGTCTGCACCTTCCACCGCTACCTCTCCTCAACTCATAAAGAGGCGTGTGAAAAAATAGAGAAAATGAGCTGTAGCGAAATTCGCGTGTTTCCTATGTTCCCACAATTTACTTATGCAACCACGGGAAGCATTGCACTCTTTTTTAAAGAGCATCTTCCTGCTAAAACAGTTGCAAAACTAAAATGGGTCAAATCCTATCCTACACATCCCGCTTTTGTGAAGCTTTTTCAACATTCCATTCTGGAATTCATGCATCAAAAAGAGTTACAAGAGGAGGATACCATCCTTCTTTTTTCAGCTCATGGTCTACCTCGTGAATTTGTGAACGAGGGGGATATCTATGAATATGAATGTCATGCCTCCTTCTCTAAAATCATGGAAGCCTTCCCTAACATTTTAGGCAGGCTTGCCTTTCAATCTAAATTTGGACCAGGAGAATGGTTAAGACCCTACACAATAGACGTGTGTGAAGAGATCGAATTGTGGAACGGGGGAAGAAAGAATGTCCTTTTTGTCCCTATTAGTTTTACGTCTGATCATATAGAAACATTATTTGAAATTGAGCAATTATATATGACGCTGATTCTTCAAAAAGGGCTCCACCCCTTTCGTCTCCCCGCTTTTAATCGCAGCACCATGTGGATAGAGGCTATTGCTGCCATTTTAAAGGATTTTAACCCCATTTCTAATCGCATGCTTATTAGAAATTAATTTGGATTGAAGAATAATATGTAATCATCTAAGCTAGCAGGGCAATGAAACGAGAAATATTTCGGGATTTTCCTTTTAACAAAGCCATCCTTCACAGGGGTGGCTTTTTTTTTGCCTCTAAAACGAGGAAAAATCGGTGAAAAAAGCCTATCTTATTTTAGAAAATGGACAGATTTTTGAGGGAGAAAGCTCTCAAAAAGGGACCTTTTTTGGCGAGGTGGTCTTCACAACCGGAATGTGCGGTTATATGGAGAGCTTAACAGACCCCTCCTTCTCCGGGCAGATTCTTGTCTTTACTTACCCCCTCATTGGAAACTATGGAATTGCCGATCTCTCTTTTGGTGAGTCAAAAAAAATTCATGTAGCGGGTGTCATTGTTAATGAAAGCTGTACACACTGGAGCCACCACCATGGACAGTTCTCTCTCGCAGATTGGCTTGCTCAAGCAGGCATTCCTCTTATGCAAGGAGTGGATACCAGAGCTCTTACAAAAATTTTACGTCAAAAAGGTTCTGTTCAAGGGGCGATCTCTTCAGAGATCAAAACAGAGAGTTTCCCCCCCCCATCTACTCATCAGGTAGCACGCGTTTCTCCTTTTGAAAAGAAATTTTTTGGAAAGGAGGAGGGGAAAACGAAAAAAAGGGTGATTGCGGTGGATTGTGGGATGAAGGAAAATATGTTTCGTCTTCTCTCCTCTTATCCTATAGAGATCCTCCGTGTTCCTTATAATTATGATTATTCGCATGAGGAATATGATGGAATTTTTCTTTCGAACGGTCCTGGAGACCCTCAAGAGTGTGAGGAGACCTACTCTATCCTACGCAAAGCTATGAAAAAAGAAAAACCGATTTTTGGGGTCTGTTTAGGGGCACAAATGATGGCTCTTGCTGTAGGAGCTAAAACGTATAAGCTCGCTTTTGGTCACCGTGGGCAAAATCA
>JABDCM010000025.1 GCA_013288105.1 Chlamydiota bacterium | reverse complement strand
CCCTGAAATTCGATATCAAAGCTGATATTCCACCCCTTTTGTGAAAAAGAGCTGATTCTAAGATCACACGCCTGTCCAAAACCATAGCTAAAACCCCTTCCCTTTGCCATGTTTACGAGATGAGGATCCTCTCCACAATAGAAAAGGAGTTGAGGATTTTTGACAGAGGAAAAAAAGGTCTGAAAGGCTGTATGGAGAGCCTCCTCTGTTCGATAGAAATCCATATGCTCTGGTTCTACATTCGTAACAATGGCGCCTTCTGGACAATATCTTAAAAAAGAGCCATCACTTTCATCTGCTTCTGCAATAAAATAGGGACCCTTACCTACCTTTCCATTCTTTCCTGAGAGAAGCCCTCCTAGTGCAAAGCTAGGATCCCACCCTGCTGCTTGTAACACAGCTGTGAGTAGACTAGATGTTATGGTTTTCCCATGAGTTCCTGTGACAACAAAGGTTCTATAACCCCTCATCAGTTGAGCCAGGAGCTCAGAGCGGTGTAGGATAGGACAGTGATAGTTGCGCGCGGCTTCGATTTCAGGATTATTTTCATAAATACGAGAATTATAGACGACAACCTGTTCTGCATGGACATGGTCTGAGGCGTGCCCCTTATAAATTTTGGCACCCCTTTCTTGAAGAGTGTGAGTGATGCGACTTGAGGTTACATCACTTCCTGAAACAGCTACTTTTTTGTCTAGAAGAATCTGTGCTAAAGCACTCATTCCAATTCCGCCAATCCCAACAAAATGGTACTCATTATTCATTCAAAATCACCTCAGAAAACTCTATCCAGACTCTCTTATTCTTATATTCTTGAATATTTTTTCTTTTTTGAAAACGGTCTTTTTCGAGAAGAAAAATCTCCTGTGCTAATTTCGATCCCTTCAGCTCCTGTTCAAGGCACATTTCTCCCCCTTGAACCTCCTGAACAAAATATCTTCCATTATGGATTTGATGATTTTCTGTTGCGTGAGGAAATGGAATTAAGAGAGCGGGAAGGTTAAAAAAGATAAGCTCTGCGAGGGTGGCTGCTCCTGCGCGGACAATGGCGAGATCTGCCAACTTGAGAGCGCTGCCCATCTCTTTTTCGAAGGGGCGCACATAATGAGGAATACCATATTCAGACCAGACTTTTCTTGCCTCTAATGCCATCTCCTCTGTCCCTGTAAAATGGAGAATCTGAAAGGGGGGAAGCTTTTGTGAAAGTTCAGGAACGGCTTCTAGAATCAGATGGTTGAGAGCAGCAGATCCTTGAGATCCGCCAAAAATCAATAGAGTTAACCTCTCTTTTGTTATACCCAAACAACCTGAAGAATATTTTTTTAGAGGAAAGGCCACCTGGATAAGATTGCCCTTCAGGTAGTTTTTTGTTTCTGGGAAGGTGATGGCCACCTTT
This sequence comes from Chlamydiota bacterium, assembly GCA_013288105.1. Lineage (GTDB taxonomy): Bacteria > Chlamydiota > Chlamydiia > Chlamydiales > JAAKFR01 > JABDCM01. Next base: position 10,524 of record JABDCM010000025.1, on the reverse strand, counting down.
TTAGCATAGGGAGCAAAGAGACGATTGACCTTTCCAGGAATGGTATTTTGTTCATGAAGGAGGATAGGAACCCTCTTAATCCAAGCTGCCATGAGCATAGGCAAACTATAGTAGCTTCCAAAGCCCACGACACAATCTGGAGTAAATGTTTTCAAGATATGGAGGCTTTGGAAAAAACCTTTTACAATTAAGAAGAGGCTCTTGACTATTTTGAGAGGGTTTTTTAGAGAGAATGTGGCTGAGGAAATTTCAGAAAAATTAAATTGGGAGCGGTCAAAAAAGGGGGAGGTTCCAAGTTTTGCACCTACAAAAAGGATTTCGCAACTACTTTGGAGATCTTGAGCGACTCTTTGCGCGGGGAAGAGATGTCCCCCTGTTCCTCCTGCACTAAAAATAATCTTCTTATTGACAGATCTCATTTCGCTCTATTTAATTTTACGTGGGCGCGATCTAACTTTTTTTGAATGAATTGGCACTCGAATGTACTTATACTGCGGTTTGATTTCTTTGATTTTACCATTTTCCTCCACAACTAGTGGCACTCCTGTACGAATAGAAAGATCGATTGCTTGTTCTACACCTTTTTGATGAGCTTCTAGTAAAAGCTCTTCAACATCTCGTTTACGCTTACTTGGCATGAGCTACCTCTTGTATTTCTTTCCAGATAACTGGTTCTTCCACTTTCAAGCCATAGTCTCCATATTTCCTAGCGATTATTTTTGTTGATCCTGCTATTGAGTTATCTAAAATAAGCGCTCGATTGACAAGTAGAAGATAGTGATTTATGAGATTTTTTATTCCTGCGTAATAACGTCTTCTTATTGTGTCTTCTGGAATATGATGCCCACCCTGCTCAACTCTTTTGGCAACTCGCTGAATAGCTAGATCTGGACTAGGAAGCCATAAAAACATGAGATGAATTTCATAGCCCTTTGCTTGAGCTTCTTTAAGATGTTTGATATAATTCGTCCCCGAACCTGTGGTTTCAAAAGCAAAGTTTTTTTTTGCCTCAAGCAACTCTTTCAGTCGCCTTAGTAATAATTTGCTGGCAGTTAAAGACATGCTTTCTGGATGCAAGGGAGCAAGTCCTCGAGCTATCTCATCTGCATTAATAAATTCATCAATCATGTCACTAGAGATAAACGACCTTGCTGTAGTTGTTTTACCGGCACCATTCGGTCCAGCAATCATAAAAATTCTTTTTGTCATCCGCTGCCTACATATGTAACTGGAACTGAATTTTTAACTATTTTCTTTTTCATGTGAATGTGCTTCTTTAGGAATGTTTAAAAGAAGAGTCAATCCAATCAAATTGGCAATCAATGAGGTCCCCCCCTGACTAAAAAAAGGAAGATTTACCCCCTTACTAGGCAATAAACCAGAAACCACACCTAAATTAATAAACGCCTGAAAGGAAATTAAAAAGGTAATCCCCATAGCCAATAAGGTCGCAGAGGGTGTCCGAGCATAAAGAGCAATCGAAAATCCCCCAAAAGCAAGTAACATATATAGCAAAATCAGAACCGTTATCCCTACAAAACCAAACTCCTCTGCATAAATCGCTGCAATATAATCATTCTGTGCCTCAGGAAGATAGGTTAATTTTTGCAAACTGGCCCCTACCCCTCTTCCAAATAATCTCCCTGATCCCGCAGCAATCTTTGCCTGATGCGGCTGATGCCCCTTACCTTTAATATCCAGTTCTGGATGCAGATAAACAGCAATTCTCCCCCTCACATAGGGTAATTTATAAGCAACAGCTCCCGCTAAACAGATCATGATGAGCATGGGAAAAGCCCAATACTTAAAACGGATCTTACTTAAAAAAAAAAGCGGAATAAGAGAGGCTCCCATCACTGCCGCCGTTCCATTATCCGGCTCAATCATCACTAAACCTATGGGTATTCCCAAAAGAAGAGCCATTTTGAAAAATTTTAAGAAAGAAAGGGTCGCAGTTTGCGTTTTTGTCGCCCAATCAACATAAAACATCAGGAGAAAATATTTAACAAACTCTGAAGGCTGAAAGGTAAACCCTCCTACACCCATCCAGCGATGGGCCCCATTACGAACCTTCCCCATTCCTGGAATAAAGACACATACAAGCAAAATAGCTAAAAAGATTAAAAAAAGAGGACTGAGCTTGATCATATGCTGATATCCTACCTTCCACACCAGAAAAGAGAGGAGCCCTCCCACACAGGCATACATCATCTGCTTGATCAAATCCTGCTCAAAACTTCTATCCAAAGAACGGTCAAGAATATCAGCAGAAGAGGTATTAAAGATCATCATGAGTCCAAGAGCAAAAATGAAAGAGACTGAGATGATGATCAATAGACGCATAAGAGATTCTAAACAGCTTCTAACGTATTTTTAAACGGTCGCCCGGACGTAAATGGCGAGCTTTCTGTTCATCCAGATCATTTAAACGTAAAAGATCATCCAATTTAAGCTGGTTGCGTGAGGCGATCATCCAAGGACTATCCCCCTCTTTTACAATATAGTAGCTCTCCTCTTCTCGTACAGAGGGGATTTCGCGAGAGGAACTTTTCCCAACGGGGACTTTCAAAACTTGTCCAATTTTAAGCTGAGTCGATGAGAGATGATTTGCCTTCATGATCGCTGAAACAGAGGTCTGATTTGCTTTGGCAATTTTTTCAAGAAAATCCCCCTTTTTCACGACGATAGTAGCCAACTGTGCGGGAGATTGTGGCTCTTTTTCTGCCTGTGGTAAGGGAAGAGATTTTACAGGAGAGGGTATAGGTTGAGCCGGCAGTAAAGCGAGAGGAGGAAGGGGAATTTCTTCTGTAAGAAGCTCTTCATGAAGTGTCTCCGTTGATTGTGACAGAGGTGAGGATTGAGCGAGATATTGATTTAAAAGATCTGTTTGCAGAGTAGGTTCTTCTAAAGCGGGAGCTTTAACAAATTCACGCCTCTCCTCCCTCTTCTCCGGCTTGGGATCCGACCTAATTGCTGTCGCAAATAAAACCATTAATAACGCAGCATTTACTAAAACGGCAACAATCACTGTATCTCTGCGGCTCATAACCCCTTCTCCTCAATAGAAAAAACCAACTTTTTAAAAACCTCTCCTCGCTGCATGTAATCTTGAAATTGATCATAGCTGGAACATCCAGGAGAAAGGAGGACAGTATCTCCCGAGATAGCACAAGCATGAGATTTAGAGAACCCCTCCTGCAGAGACGCCACTTTTTCAACGTCATAATCCGAAATAAGCTCTTCAAAAATGCGATCTGCCGCCTCTCCCATGGCAAACACCTTTTTTACTTTTTCTCGGAAAACAGGAATCCATTTACGATAAGATCCCCCTTTATCCCTGCCTCCAGCAATCAGCACAATTTTCCCAGGAATTACCTCTACAGCTTTTATGACCGCATCCACACTCGTGGCCTTACTGTCATTGATATAGGAAATTCCTCCTATATCTTTTACCCACTCAATGCGATGAGCAGGCTTCTGGAAAGAGGCAACCCCTGTTGCAAAGTCTGAATCCGAAATTCCAATCTGAGAAAGAAGAGCATACGCTGCACAACAATTCTCTAGGTCATGAGGATAAAGCCTTAATTCCCCTTCTCTATAGCTGAGAGACAAAATCCTTTCAACCTTTTCTTTCCAGGAGGTGTAGATTTTTGCAAGAGAGCTCTTTTTTAGATGGGGTAAAAACAGTTCATAGAGAGCGGATGAGAGATACAAAGGGGCGTTTTCTTTGAGCGCATGTTGTAGTTGAAGTTTTGCCTGTCCATATTCTTCCAATGAGGCATGTCTATCCAAATGGTTGGGGAAAAGATTTAAAATAACCCCCCCATCAAAAAAATGGCCCCTAGATAACTGCTCTAATTGAAAAGAGCTCAATTCAACAACGAAAATATCGACAGGTGCATGCAGTTGAGAAAGGAGAGGAATTCCCACATTGCCAGCTGCACAAGCTCGCTTCCCGCTCTGATTAAGAAGGTGGGCCGTCAATAAAGTAGTAGTCGTCTTTCCATTAGAGCCCGTGATTCCAAGAACTGTTTTCTTCTGTTTCTGTAGCTCCTCCAGAGCAAGATCTATCTCACCTTTTATAGGAATCTTTTTATCATATGCTGTTTGTATTACGGAATGGGAAAAGGGAATACCGGGAGATTTAATAACGATCCCCACCTCATGCCAGGGAATCTTTTCTTCAGAAAGAATAGGAAGAGAGAGAGGTATTTGAGAATTTTGGTCAAAGCAAAGAGGGATCTCCCCTTTTGCAAGGAAATAGTCCACACAGGCTTTTCCTGAAAGCCCCAATCCTACAATAAGTGGTCTTCCTGCTACCATTTATGAACCTATTGAAATTTGAGAGATGCAATTCCTATAATGCACAATAAAAGACACATAATCCAAAAACGGACAACCACTTTCATCTCCGCCCACCCCTTATATTCAAAATGGTGGTGTAAAGGAGCACATAAAAAAAGTCTCTTTTTATTGCGTAGCTTGTAACTCCCTACCTGCAAAATCACAGAGAGAGCCTCCACAACAAAAATCCCCCCTATAATCGCAAGAAGAACCTCACGCTTCAGTAGGACAGCTGACACTCCCAAAATAGCTCCTAAAGGAAGAGAGCCTGTATCCCCCATAAAGACCTGTGCAGGATATCCATTGTACCAAAGAAAACCCAAACAGGCCCCCGCAACGGCAGCAAGGTAAATTGCAATCTCCCCACTGCCCTCAATATAAAGAATATGCAGATAACGTGCTAAATCTAAATTATTGGATAAAAATGCGATAAGAGAAAAAGCAGCGGCTGCCATCATCACAGTCCCCGTTGCCAATCCATCAAGTCCATCCGTCAGGTTGACTGCATTGGAAGAGCCTGTAATCACAAACATCATGAAAAGGACCATAGCTATAAGCGCAAACCCTTTTGTATCCAAAATAGGTTCTTTAAAAAAAGGGATATAGAGACGGGAGGCAACTTCGCGACTGGTAAGAGTTTTCTCTTGGCTACCTTGATGAGTGGAAGAAGAGAGCCCAAAACTCAACTCTTTGGCAAGGGGGGGAGAAAACCAACTCTTGGTATGGAGAGCCTCAGTGAGAGTAGGAAAGAGAAGATAGAGGGCAACGACTAAAGAAAAAAGCAGTTGAACGAGAAATTTTCTTTTAGATTTAAGCCCTTTTGTATTTTTGTAGCGGAGTTTCAGGTAATCATCTCTTGCTCCTAAAAACCCAATCACAACGGTTGTGGCAAGCAAAATCAGGGTGTAGGAGCTTTTGAGATCCATCCATAAAAAGAGGGAGATCAGAAGGGAAAAGAGGATAAGAATACCCCCCATGGTGGGAGTCTCATTTTTATCTCGGTGAAGCTCCTCAAGAAGAGGGCAATACTCTCTTTTTGCATGATCGCCAATTTTTAATTGATAGAGCTTTCGAATGAAAGACTTCCCAAAAAATATTGTTGAAAGAAGAGCTGTGATGGCAGCAAGAGCCATTCTAGTAGAACAATACTCAAAGACAGTGGGAATTTTCCATCCACAGACATCCTGAAGCAGATAAATGAGAAAAAGAAGCATGTTGTACTCGCCTTGCTTTATTCTCTCTTATCTTCCTGTTTTTTTCTATGTTAAAAAACCTAATCCTTGAGCATAGTAACTACATCATTTGTCACAATAGCTAATATCATTTGTGCTAACCGGTCCCTATATGCATCCGGGATATCCAGGACAGCAGGTGTCACTTGACGGAGAATCCTCTGATACTCACTTACTAATTCCTCCGTACTAAGCTCAATGTGGTAATCCGCTCCCCTATTTAATGCTGTAAGAAATGCTTTGGCATGCAGATAAACTCTTTTATTTTTACTCTTACCCTCTTGTTGATGCATCTTACGAAAACAGTCCATAAAGATAGGAATGATTTTATCCAAATAAACATCCTCTGATAGACCTAACATTTTTTGATAACAGGAAAAATATAGTTCTTCCACTGCTTTATTAAACCCTCCAGTTACTGCTGATGAAATCAGGGAGAAAATGACCTCTAATACCTCTTTTGATTTGTCTAAGTGAACATAACAAGGACGCATGGCCTGATAAAGTTCAAAAGCTGCCCCTATACTATTTGAATCTCTTCCATCATAGAGAGTGAGTTTTTTGAGAAGATCATAAAGAATATCCCACGTCTCCTCGTTCGCCACTAATACTTTTTTTTCCAATGCCTCTATCGCACAGTGAGCACCCCAAATGAGCCGCTTCTCTGTGTAATAATTCTCCTCTTTTAAAAAAAGTAGTAGATCTTTCAGCTCTTCCATTGATCTAGGTAATCGATTATTTCCTATATAGGGGAAATCTGCATCTTCCAATTCTACTGGCGTGGGTCGTGCTTGCACAAGTGGCAGGGCAAACTCTATAACATAGCGTGCAAGAGGATGATCCAAAGGCAGAGGAAAACAGGGTGCTAACGCATTCGCATCAAGCTCTTTTTCCTTCTTAAAATAACGCGCAATAAATCGACCAACACCGTGCACATCCATAGCCAGCTCTCCCTTGTACTTGTAAAAGGGACTCTTATTCAACTGCACCACAACCTCTTTCCGTATAGGCAAGAGAAGGTGATGGGAGAGAGCCACCAACATAAAAAGAGTTTCTCTAGATCCTCCTTCTAGTTTATATTTTTCCCAACTATTTAATACTACTTTTTCTACCCATATATGGTATCTCTTCTCTTTTTTACCCAATGTAAGCGCTCTCATGAGAACAGGTTTGTTCAAAAACTCTGGAGATGCAAAATGGTCCTTGATTTCATGCAGTTGAACCTGTAAATCCACCCCTCTCCACTCCTGCGTCATGATCGAGTGAATCAGATTTACATAAAGAGCGGCATCAGGAGAGGCCCCCCTACTTGTTAGACGAGAAAGAGCCTCCCTCCCCACTTCACGAATCTCTTTCTCCTTGTGCTTGAGAAGCGTGCACATGACCTCTTTTTCCATCTCTATTCTCTTTAACTTCTCATCGGAAAAAACGTCGGCACAGTCTAATGCTTGCTCGTAAATACGGTAAAGCATGCGTGCCTCTTCTGCTCTTCTAATATGCGCAAGTGATCCTATAATAAGAAAATAATAGATCGGAAAATTAGAAATAGGACTAGGACTCTGCAGAGCTGGCTCCATTTCTTTTAATATTTCAGCGCTCTTTGCACTATATAAGGAGCAAATGGTTGCAGAATAGAGGTGCTCAGAAGGGATCAAAGATTCTATATTTTGCACCCGTATCCAGCGCGTCACCTGCCAGACCTCTGGAAGATGTCTTTTCCCATATTCTATTAAAAAAGAGTGCCACTCTTTAAAAAAAGAGAGTGCACGAGGATAGACCTGCATGAGAGTAAACATCCCCTTCAATAAGGACCCCTTGTCAACATGCTCTTCTGAAAGAGCTAAAATATGAGAAAAGAGAGGCTCCAAAAAAGAGGGAATTCCAAAAAAAGGTGTTTGTTTAATTGTTCTTATAAGTGACTTATAATCAGATTCCCTTTTGCAAATTTCTTTGAAAACCTTCTCGATTTCAGAAATATTTCTTTGCAAAAGAGAGGGAGCAGTTCGACCACAGTCTTGAATCAGTTGCCATTTTTTTTCGAGAGAGATTTCAGGATGATTCAAAAGTGTAGGAAATAGTTTTTCAGCAGCTGGTGATTCTCCTTGTACCAGCAGCTTCTCGCAAAGTTTTAAAAACTCATCGGGAGTCTGTGCATGTTCCACAGAACGCTCAGCTAATTGGCTGTTGAATTGTTGAGCCTGCTCTTTAGAACAATATCCTCGCGCTCTTCCTGCTGTGATCAAAGCCTCCAGATCTCTTATATCCCCCTCTTTTATCCACGTGGAGATCGTTTCCACCCAGATGCGAGCCCATGTCTCTTTCTTATCAGCTGGAAGGGTGATTTTACCCTGCACACACCATAATACAATGCGTCTCTGTGTAGGAGGAGAAGATTTTAGTAAAAGAAGGGCTGCAATTTTCTCTTTTTTCGCTTTATCTGAGGGAGTGTAGGGGAATGCAATCATCAGATTAGTCAGATGCTCCTCCAAAACCCTGCCTTCAGAAAGATGCTCCACACACTCTTGAAGAGTCTCTAGTTGTGAACTCTCAGAAAGAGCTGTTAATATACTTTCTGCCTCTGCTCTCTTGCCTTTACCTGCTAAGTAGAGAATCCATTGAAGATCAAATGCTCCGGAATCTAAAGTTCGATATTTTGGATGGCTCTTTATAAATCCCAGAAGAAACTCATGCTCATATAAACCCTCTCCCAAAAAGCGATATAGAAAATGGATGGCTCGAGGTGGATAATAGTTTTCTTTCACCCCCTTTTCAAATAGGAGTCGACTGGATGTGTCCCCACTTTCTAAAAGAGCCCCTATCTCTTCTAACCAGAGAGAACCCACTGTTTTAGAAAGGGTGATATTCTCATCAAGGCACACTCTCATCAACTCTCTTCTTTGCGGGCTTTGAGAGGCTATTAAAAGAGCCTCTAGGATTTCCGCAAAATTAGCGGGGCACTCTTTCCTCTTTTCAATGGCAATTGTACTCAGCCTTTCTATCAAAGAGGCTCGAGCCCTCTCATTCTCGACTGAGGACCCTCTCTGATCATTCCGAAGAGCTTTTTTAGCAGCTGTTTTTATCATCTCCCACGCGCGCTCAGGCAGAAAAAAAAGCAGCTCTTGCCTGATCAAAAACTCAACCATTTGAAGCGCATATTGAGAAGAAGAAGGGATGAGATTCTCTATTCTCTCATAATAAGAGGGGTCTATATGTCGCCTCTTTTCAATCTGTTTTTTCCATTCTTGACATGCGCTTTGAGGTGCTTGATGACGGAAAAGATATTTGACCCACTCAAAATCAAAATTTTCCTCATTCCAAGGGGGAAAATCCCCTTCCAGATATCTTTGCAACGTCTGTTCCAGAAAAAGGGCTCGCTCGCTGTGTTGATAAGATGCATGCATATCCGATACTAAACCAGAGAGTCTCTCTAAATTGACCTTGTAACCAGTTGCCTCCCAATATATGACTTGCACCTCTTGCAAAAAAGCAGAGGGGGTTTCTATATCAAAGCGCTCCTCTTGCAAACCTAACTCCCCTCCTCTCTCTTCACGAGGACCCTCCATGGATGATAAAAGAGAGAAAAAGAGTGCCTTCATCAGAGGTTCGATCGCTTTTCCTACAGAGGTTTGCATAAAAGCGATCCACCGTTTCACAGCATGAGGATCTACAACTAAATGCAGTGTACTTCCCTCTATAGAAAAGAGAAAAACCGGATGGGTTAACGCCTCTGTTCCGATCTGAACAGAGGGGCTCCCACGGCGATACGCGATGATAGCCACAAGGTGTAAAAAATCGCTGATTTCAAACAAGGTGATCCTTCTATCCAATAAAAGAGCTCTGATTCCTACCTGATGATCGCTTAGAACAAGTTCTTCTGTAAGCTGCCTTAATAGGGGGGAGAGAGTGCCATTAAGAGAGGGTCTCTCACGATAGAGAGAGAGTCCAAGATTCATGATAAAAATAAGGGATGCAGTAGGATTTTTTGTGTAGTACCTATCAATCCACGCTCTCACCTCCCCATGCAATTTTCCAGTAATCAACCACTCATCATAAATGAGATTCATTAGCCTTTTTTTCACAGGCTCTTCAAGATGACAATGTCCTCTCACCAGTTCTGAAATAAACTGCAAACCATCTCGAGCCTCCACGTGAGCTCTATGTTCTGGTTGCATAAAACCCAAACAGAAAAACAGGAGCGCTTGTGATACATCCCCATCTTCTCGAGAGGTAGAAAGAAAGAGTTTATTTTTCTTTATATTTAAGCAGAGAGTGGACGGCATTTGAGAGCAGATAGTGACAGCAAAATTGTCCTCTTTTAGAGAAAAAACAAACCTATTTTCAAAAGCCTCTCCCACAAAAGCCTCCTCTCGGATCTTCTCTTCCATATAAGGAGAGGAATCCTCACTGATAAGAGAGACCAAACAAGAAATCACCTCTTCACATATAGATCTGTGCGACAGATCTCTTAACTGAATCGCTGCTTCGATTAGGGGGGGGAAAAGAGAGATACTCTGCAAGCAACTTATCAGGATCGATAAAGGGGCATCCCCATTTTCCAAACACTCTTTTGAGATATCCCGATTCCACTAAAAAGTAGGGAACATAACTACCTACAACTGCTATTTCCCCCTCTTTAAAAACTGCTTTTAGCCCCTCTAAGAGCTCTTTACGCGCAATGTGATGGCTCTTACATGCATCAAAGTTATTTTTTATCTCTCTCAACCCTTTCGGATGAGGAAAGCAGGGATCCATAGCATCGGTCAGAGCCTCACACAAAGTATCTATCTCCTCAATTGTAAAAGAGAGGGGTGGACGCATCTTTTCATCCAGTTCACGATATTCCCTCAATTTCTCACAAAGAGGCAGATAGTTCTCGTCTTTCTCTAAGAGGGTGATAAGAAGCTCCCATGCATCTGCAGACAAAGCACCCTTAGGTTCCAGATAGATA
>JABDCM010000024.1 GCA_013288105.1 Chlamydiota bacterium | reverse complement strand
CAACCGTGTAGTCGAATCAAGATGAGAAAGAGAGACTTTAAGAGCGTGGCTGGGTATTAAAGGGGCAATTTTTTCACTCCATTCGATACAGCAGATGCCGCCTGCAAAAAAGTATTCCTCAAAACCTAAGCTTAAAAACTCATTTAAGTCATGGATCCGGTAAAGGTCAAAATGGTAGACCGTATCGTAGACATTTAAATAGACAAAGGTGGGGCTTGTTACATCATGAGAGGAGATTTTAGTTACTCCCTCTACAATGCCCTTGATAAAGGTTGTTTTACCGGCACCTAAATCACCAAAAAAGCAGAGGATCGCATGGGGGGGGAGGCTGCTCCCTAATTGTACACCATAAGCGATGGTCTCCTCTGGAGAGCGGGAAATCACTCTTCGGTCTCTACCCATTTCGAGACATATTTGTGAAAACTCTCATCTTCAGCTAAGGCCTCTACGAAGGAGGTCACCTTATCCTCTTGGAGATGCTGCTGCACAAAGTCCAAAAAAGAGGTTTCTAGCTGGTAACGGCTCTGATTTTGTACCTCAACAAGAGTCATCGGTTTAAGATAATTGCGTTTGAAATCTTGAATTATGGAATCTTTGGTATGGTAGAGCTTTCCTGTTGCAGCGGAGGAGAAGACGATTTTTTTTACCGGCTCTTTAAGAGGGATAATGTAATTTTTAATCATTTCAGGATCATCAGAGACGAGGAACCGTTTGACTTTCACTCCGCCTACCATTTCGGTGTTTTCTGGACATTTTGAGACCCAATCATAGATAGCATCTTGAGGATTGGGGTGGGTGTTATCGCCGAAAACCTTTCCTGTAAAGGGGCAGATATAGATTTTTTTAGTTTGATCGTTGACGGTTGGGGGACCGTATCCGATACGGATTTCGGTCTCTCTCCAGACTTTGCCCTCTTTTTCCAGTTTTTTAATTGCCTCTTCCTCATTGGGATAGACAGTCTTTTCCTGTAAATATGCGACAGGATGAAGATGGAATTTCTTTTCGAGATAAAAGAGGTAGGCGGTGAGAAGTTCGCAGGACCGCTCTTTTTTTAAAAACTCTAAAAGAGATTTTTTAATTTCTTCAGGAATATTCATGATTTGGCTCTGTATCTATAAATTGAGGGGGATTCTATCAGAGAGGACCTTATTGTACAAGTTGTCATTGATTTTAGCTGATTGTTTGAAAGGGGGGCCGCCCCGTGCTCCTCGCTACGCTCGGAGCGCGACTGCGGCCTCTATCGACGAATCTACAGTAATAGTTGCTAAAAAAGTTGTATTTAACAAAGAAAAAAGTACAATTTTTCCTAAAAAAGCATGAGGTGTGGTCTATGGATTTAGATGAGTATCTATAAGGCAGGGAGTCTTAATGCATTTAGAAGAATTACAAAAATTGGTTAAAAAAGGTGAATCTGAGGGTTTAGAGTTTAAAAAGACAACAGGACAACGGTCAGAAGCGGCTAAAACAGTATGTGCAATGCTTAATGGTCTAGGGGGCTTTGTGTTCTTTGGAGTATCTGATAAAGGTGAAATAACTGGTCAACAAGTAACGGCAAAAACACTCGAAGATATTGCTCAAGAGTTACGCAAGGTCGAACCACCTGCTTTTCCTGAAATTGAAACCGTAGCTATTGGGAATGACAAAGCAGTCGTTCTAATTAGAGTATTTGGGAAATTAGATATCTATTGCTATGATGGTCGGCCCTATATTCGGCATGGCCCTACAACTCAAATCATGCCTCGTGGAGAGTATGAAAAGCGTGTTTTAGATAAATTTCATGCGCATCGGCGTTGGGAAAATGAGCTGGCTCCTGAATGGATAACCGTACAAGACCTAGATGAGGAAGAAATTCAATCTACGTTGCAAAATGCGATTAAACTTGGTCGTATGAAAAAGCCCTCTCATGCCGATTCTGAATCGATTTTAAGAGGCTTAGGACTTTTGGGTGATGGACGTCTTATCAATGCTGCTATAGCTCTCTACGGAAAAAGCGAAAAATTATTTTCAAATTATCCTCAGTTATCAATCAGGCTAGCTCGATTTAGAGGCTCTGATCGCTTAAACGGGTTTATGGATAATCGAGATTATTGGGGTAATGCATTTGATCTTTTGAGGCGAGGTGAGTTATTCCTACTTGATCATGTCCCTATTTCAGGTCGGGTTGTTCCTGGTAAAATGATACGAGAAGATTATCCTCTTTATCCACCTCTTGCCACAAGAGAAGCTTTAGCAAATGCTATTTGCCATAGGGATTACACTACGCCAGGAGGTGCTGTTGCAATTGCTCTGTATGATGATTGTCTGGAAATAATCAATCCAGGAGTTTTGCATTTTGGGATCACCCCAGAAAAGCTGACTATACCTCATGAATCTAAACCCTGGAATCCGATTATTGCTAATGTCTTTTATCGCGCCGGTATTATTGAGAAATGGGGGATGGGCACGCTCAATATTATTGACCGGTGTAAAGAAAATGGGAATCCTAAACCGACTTGGGAAGTTCGTGTCGCATCTGTTATAACGACTTTTACGCCCTCTTCTTTCTTTGCCACAGGGAAAAGTCCTGAGGAGCAAGCAGAAGAAGCCGAAAAAATCAGGCCCGAGTCAAGGCCCGAGTCAAGGCCCGAGTCATTAGAGGGTACAGTATTAAATTTGCTCAAAAAGGGCCCTTTATCTAAAAGCGAATTATCTCAAGCTTTGGGTCATAAGCATATTTCTGGAGCCCTGAAGAAGGTGCTTATCTCTTTGCTACAACAAGAAAAAATCGCCTATACAATTCCTGATAAACCAAATAGCAGATTGCAAAAATATAAATTTATTAGCTCAAATAAACTTTAGACTGAGGCGGTCTAAAGAAGTTTATATCTGATTTAGTTACACTCTTGATTTTATGGGGATACTCTCCTAGTATAAGCCCTGCCATTAATAGAAGGGAGCCATCATGAAAGAAGAGATACGCGAAAGGTTAAAACAGTCTAAGGAGAGAATTCTTCATATGTCGAGGTATCTTTGACGTTGCTGCCAAAGAAAAAAGGTTAGCTGAGCTGCACATGTTGCAGGAGGCCCCTGAGTTTTGGTCTGATCAGGCGCGCGCTCAAAAAATGATTTCAGAGTCCAATATGCTGCGAGAATGGGTGGTTCCTTATCAGGAGATTCAGCGCCGTTTTCAACTGGTCCAAGAGTTATTGCCTGACGCCTATGCACTGGATGATCACTCTCTTATAGAGGAACTTGTTGGCGAACTTCAGGCGGTGGAGAAGGAGATTGAAAAGTTAGAAGTGCGGCGCATGCTCTCTGGGGAGCTTGACGAGAAAAACTGTTTTTTTAGCATCAATTCAGGGGCTGGGGGAACAGAGGCGTGCGACTGGGCAAGCATGCTTTTGCGCATGTATCAGCGGTGGATTGAGCGCAAGGGGTGGAAATATGAGGTCATAGACTGGATAGAGGGGGATGTTGTAGGCATTAAAAGTGTCACCCTCAAAGTAACAGGCTCCTATGCGTATGGTTATCTGAAAGCAGAAGGGGGAGTGCACAGACTTGTACGGATTTCCCCTTTTGATAGTAATGCACGTCGTCATACAAGTTTTGCCTCTGTAGATGTGACTCCTGAGATTACAGATGATATTCAGATTGAGATACGCCCTCAGGATCTTCGTGTGGATACCTACCGTTCGTCGGGAGCGGGGGGGCAACATGTCAACGTGACAGATTCGGCGGTAAGAATTACCCACCTACCCTCTGGATTTGTTGTCTCCTGCCAAAATGAACGGAGCCAGTTCCAAAATAAGGAGACCTGTCTTAAAATGTTGCGCTCTAAGCTATATGAAAGTGAAGTGAGAAAGAGAGAGGAGAGTTTACGTGCGATGGGGGGCGACAAGAAAGCGAATGCTTGGGGATCACAGATTAGAAATTATGTTTTTCAGCCCTATACACTTGTTAAGGATGCCCGCACGGGGTATGAGGTAGGAAATGTGCAAGCGATGATGGATGGGGAGCTTCTCGATGATTTTATGATCGCTTTTTTAAAAGAATCAAAATAATTCAGGTTAATATGGATAAGGAAAATTTAAGTGGAGTAGAGCTTCGGTATACGGTAGCAGAGGATGCGGAGCCTTTGAAAGAGTGGCTTTTAGAGCCGGGCGTTTTAAAGGGGTTCCCCATGCTTGATCTTCCAGAGGTGGAGGATTCGATCAAGCACTGGATAGGTTTTGCGAAATATAGAAGTAGTTTAACGGCGACTTTGGAGGGGAAACCTGTGGGGCTGGCGACGCTCTGCCTGATGCCTTATCGCAAGCTTGCCCACCAGTGTCTGATTTCGATTATTGTAGCAGGGGAGGTGCGCGGCAAAGGGATCGGAACGACTCTTTTGAATAATTTGATCTACTTAGCGCGCGATTTTTTTGGAATTGAGGTGCTCTACCTAGAGGTTTACGAGCAGAATCCTGCGATCTCTCTCTACCGCCGTTTTGGTTTTAAGGAGATTGGCAACCAGAAATATTTCATGAAGGAGAATGGGGAATATATTGGTAAGATCATTATGGAACGGGTCTTGTGAGTCTTTTGCTTGAGAAAATCAAAGAGAAACTTGGTCTGAAGGAGAGACTTCCCCCTCCAAGACGAGTTATTCACGAGGGGAGCTCCTACCATCTTAAGGAGATTTACGATCAGGTGAATAGCCGCTATTTTGAGGGGAGGCTCTCCTTACAGATCACCTGGTATGGGCAGCTGAAGAGGAGGAAGAGGAGAAGGCGCCATGTTGTGTTTGGGCAGTATGTGGATGCTCTGAAGTTGGTGAAGATACACCGTCGATTGGACGACC
Source organism: Chlamydiota bacterium (assembly GCA_013288105.1). Classification (GTDB taxonomy): domain Bacteria; phylum Chlamydiota; class Chlamydiia; order Chlamydiales; family JAAKFR01; genus JABDCM01. Next base: position 7,231 of record JABDCM010000024.1, on the reverse strand, counting down.
CCTCTTATCCTGATTTTTTTGTCTCCTTTATTGTCTATCATGAGATGCTTCACCATGTGGTGCCGGGCTATATGGATGCACGTGGTTACTATAGATGTCACGGACCAGAATTTAAGCGGAGAGAGAGGGAGTTTGAGCATTATCAGAAAGCTCTGGTATGGGAGAAGCAGAATCACGCCAAGATTTTTAGTTAACTCACCTGAAGGATAGATATGGCAGGGCATAGCAAGTGGGCGAATATCAAACATCGCAAAGAGAAGGCAGATGCGCAGAAGGGGAAGATGTTTTCTCGTGTTGCCAAGGAGATTATTAGTGCGGTGAAGCTTGGGGGGAGCGATCCCAAGAGCAATACAAGGCTCCGGATGGCTATTCAAAAGGCTAAAGAGGTGAACTTTCCTCAGGAGAATATTGATAAGAACATTAAAAAAGCGTCGAGTCCCGATCAGGCAGCTTTTGAGAATATCACCTATGAGCTTTATGGACATGGGGGAGTTGGCTTGCTGATTGAGCTCATGACGGACAATAAGAATCGGACAGCAACTGAGATGAGAATTGCCACGAACAAGAGAGGGGGGACGATTGCGCAGCCGGGCGCGGTTGCCTTTAATTTTGACCGTAAAGGGGTGATTCAGGTTGCGAAAGAGGGTAATGAGGAGGAGGCTCTTTTCAAGTTAGCGCTTGAGGCAGGAGCTGAGGATTTTGAGGGGACCGAGGAGGGTTATCTCATTCTCACAGATCCCCTTGAGCTTTATGCTGTGAAAGAGAGATTGCAAGAGGCCTCTGTTGTGATACAGAGCGCTGAAATTGAGATGATTCCGAAAACGGTAGTGACCTGTCAAGAGGAGGATCAGAGGGCAAATCTTGCGTTGATAGAATGGATTGAGGGGTTGGAGGATGTCACCTCTGTGTTTCACAATATGGGGAGTTAGATGACGGTTTATATACGAGGGGAGTTTGTGTGCAAGGAGAGGGCGACGATCTCTGTGTGGAATCGCGGTTTTCTTTTTGGAGATGGGGCTTATGCGACGCTGAAGGTGGAGAGAGGGTATCCCCTTTTTTTTAAACGCCACTTAGAGAAATTGCAGCAGCAGTGTCTAGCTTTAGGGATAGTGATGCCTGCGTGCTCTTTAGAGACGGTTTTGCAGCTCATTGCGCATAATCAGGCCCACGAGGGGGTTTGGCGGTTAAGGATAGTGGTTGCTGCGCAAGAGAATAGTTTAAATCGGCTTCCGGAAAGAGGGGGGGAGCTGATTCTCCTTTTGGATCGGTATGACCATCGCCCTCCTTCCCCTTTAAGGCTGGGGATTTTCCCTACTCCTTTTAATTTGTGTCACGCCTCTTTTAAGAGCTTAGCCCATTTAAATCGCTATTATGTGATGGAGGAGGCCTTTCGTCAGGGGAGGGATGATTGCATCACGGTGACGGAGAGTGGGATTGTGTTGGAGACCGCCTTTGGGAATCTTTTTTGGGTGGATGAGGGGGTGCTTTATACACCGAGTCCTCATCTTCCGCTCCATTTTGGGGTGACGATTAGTCAGATTGTGGAGAGTGCGCTATCGCGAGGGATGCGAGTGGAGAAGGTGGAGAGGGTGTTGGAGGAGTTGCCTGAGAGGGGGAGCTGCTTTCGGTGTAATACGCTGGGGGGGATTGTGCCGATTCAGGAGATTGGCGAGAAAAAGTTTCTGCTATCGAAGGAGGAGGAGAGAGAGTGGGTGGAGGCTTACCAGGAGATTGTTGAGGGGGAGGTTATTCTTCCTCTTCCTCCTGCTTTGCTTGTTTAAGAACCTTTGCCATCTCTTCTTTACTGGGAGAGGGTTCTAATGGAGCTGTTTCCCATATCTCAAGCATATGCGCTAGCCCTTCATCAATTTGTGTGATTGTGAATGTAAGGGAAGCTGAGATCTCTCTTTTTTCTGACTCTGCTATCTCCATGATTTGATTCATTAATGTTGCGTTTACTTCCCCATCGACTTCTTGAGCGGCTACCTCTGCCATGAGTTTTTGTTTTCCCTCCGTATTATAATGTGTGTTTAGAAGATAAATCAAAAGTTGTTTTGCTGGTATAGTCTGTGTTATTGCAAAGGAGAGTGCTTCGAAAGTGATAACCTTTTCTTGTTTTCGAGACATTTCTGATTTAACCTTATTTATGTCTATTTGTAACATTTCTATCCTAGGGTCTGTACGTGGTTTGTTCTCACGTAATGGGGTAGCGCGCGGCGTAGCATCTGGTACAGGAGGGAGCTGTGTAGTAACTTTATCCTCTCCACTCTCTATTCTCGTAAGAAACTCTTCCAAACCCACATCAATTTGTGCAGCAGTGAGATTGAGAGAGTTGTTAATTATCCGTCTTTCTACATAGAGTAGACCTTCATCTTTTTCTGGTCGTATTTTCAGCTCCCCTCCCTTTGGATCCACCATACTTTGAGCAAGAGCTTGGATATATTCTGTCAATAATTCTTCATTCGTACCTGGATCATCCTCTTGACTACGAGCAATTTTGGGAAGAATTTGACGATAGCCCTCGCTCTCTTTAGTGTAATATTTTTCTAGAAGATAAGATAGAAAGGGGGGACCTGCTTCAAGGTTTGCTATTTTGTCAGCAATATCAAAAAAGTTTATGGTTTCTTGCATGTCTGTTTTTACTTCTGCTAATGCTCTTCTCAATTTTGTAATCGAAACATCTTCTGTCTCAGAAGTTACATTTTGAGACATAGTGCCAAAAATACCTAACGGATCCTCTGAACTTTCTGTACATGTCCATGTGTCGGCGCGTTTAGGAATATATGGTGGACGAGAAGCGGCAACCTCTTGATCATCAGATCGTTCATCTTCTTGATTTACAACTTTTTTTGCACGCTCTGGGGAGAACGCTGTATACTCTGATGTTTCTAGCAACTCATCATGTATGTTCATGATATCATTTTCTGCTTGCTGCAGCTCTAATGCTTCGGACAATATAGTTGCAGGTTGGTTCGGAACAAGAGGTGCAGTGAGTTCTTGAGCACTCTCTGGGGAAGCTGCAGCTAAGACCTCTTGTTGAGTGGGAACTACTGTGGGTTCTGGTGCTACAGTGGTTGGTGGAGAAGTAGGCTCTTCCCTTATAGTTGTGTCAGAAGATGCATCGCTTCCAGTATCTCTTGTTGTTTCAGATATTGCTGATGTCAAGAGAGAAGGGGGAGGTGTACTCTCTGGAGTCAAATCTATTGGTGCAGGAGGAGAATACGATGCTGGTTGATAATCCCAATCAAGTTCTAGTCGATATGGACGAGAGCTTTCATATGTAAGCAATGCGGAGATGCTGTTGAAATTCAAGTCAATGAGAAGAGCTTTTAGATGATTGGTTGAGTTTGCAGCAATGCTCTCCAGTTCAGCGTGTGTAGAATTGAATCTTATCTCCGCATAGTGCTTTGATGGTTGATCTAACTGTTTAATAGTAACACTTTTAGCCTCTGCGTCAAGAGGTTCCAGCTGTGCGTCTAATGCTACTGCCTTTTGTCGATCAATATGAGTTGTTTCGATAAGAGCATCTTGTAAAAAAGCTTTATCTTGAGCATCTTGTTGTGCACGTTCTTCATCTCCTTTCTCACCAACTACTGGTTCGACTGTTGGGGAGGATAATATGACCTGTTCGAATATTTTTTTTGCTGCAAGAGGAATTTGTTCTTTGGGTTTTTTATCGAGATAGGTAGTGGCTAGTTGTTTTAAAATATCCTCATTTGGCATGGCTCGGTCTGATGTGCGCTCTACCTGGATTGTTATCAAAGTATCTCGTTTTCCTTCTTGCCAAACGGTAAATATTCCGCGTTTGGGATCAACGGTATATAGATATCCAGAAGATGTATGCTCGTATATGGGCTTACCTATATGCCTTGCCGTAAATGACTTTTCACCGGTGAGGATATGGGGGATAGTTGTTTTAGCTACTTTCGTTATAGGATGTGTTGGTGCTGGTTGAGGAGCTTGATCAGGATGGGAAACCTGAGGAGAGCCATCTGGACGTTTTACTGACATTGTTTTTATCCATATTAAGTATTATAATTAATTTTATTAACTTTGATTATTAATTATCAATATTAATATAAAGTATTCAATATTTAAAACTAATTATAGAATTATAGCGGTTGTATTTTCTCAATAAATGGAAACGCATTAATGAGATATCTATAGTCACATTTTATTATTGTGTAGTTTCTCGTAGTTCCCATGAGTTTGGGGCTGTATGTACAGCTTCTATAGATGGGGTCGTTGAGGCAGCAGAAGCAGCAGATGCTGCAACTGAAGGTGCCTCTGGAGCAGGAAGTGTCTGAGCAACAGGAGGTTGCTTATGACCAGAGGGTAGCTGAGTAGTAGCTGGAGTCGTTTGGGTAGTAGCAGCTGCATTTGCTTGAGGACTAGCAGGAGCAGCAGCAGGAGGTAGCTGAGTAGCAGCTGGTTGTTTTGTAGGAGGTTGTCGCCCTCTTCTTGTTTCAAGAGACGAGTCGGCATCTGGACCTGACGACGTTTGGGCCTTCTCTGAAGCTCGTCTTCGTCGTTCTGTCTCCTCTACATCTTTCAGAGCAGCCTGTACACTCTCTAAGCTTGTCTTATGTTTATCCTCTTCTTCAGGTTTTTTCTCCTTGGCTGGAGGCGCTCCACCCCCGCCCCCTTTCGCCTCTTTATCCCCCAAGATGTCCTTTTTAAAAGCATTCCAAGCCTCATCAGAAATTCCCTCTAGCCAGATCCCATTGAAAAAACTAGCGTGATTGAGAAGTTTCTTAGCCTGAGTTGGGGTATATCCGTGCGCAAGAAGCAGCTTGAAACCTACCTCCTTGTTCAAATGCATCAACACCATCTTCTCATTATAGTGAATCACAAATTTGTCGTAATCCTCAAGCATTTGAGGTGCAAGCTTCTTCGCAAGCACCTTGGCCTCTTTTTCAATCTCCTCTACCGTAATGAACCGCCCCGCTTTTGCATAAGTGGCCTCTCTACCTGTTATGGAAGCTGCAAAAGAGCTCTTAGAGGAGACCCCCTTCATGCGGCGATACTGCTCCTTCAATTGATCTACAAATCTTTCAGTAAGAATTTCTTCTGCCTTTGCTGTTGCCTTTTCTTGAATTTGGCCATATAAGATGCAAAAAGACTTAACGGAAGCAAGAATGGTGGTTCGGCTGATATGTTTTGCATCTGTTTTTAACGCTTTAAGACTAAAGGAACGGTAGACGGGGGGGGTGGAAGAGGGCTTCTCACCGGGGCGCGGTTCATCTTTTTCCCAGATAATGAAACTAGAATCTTTCCAGTTAATCAGTACGTTATAACCATAAAAGGACTCAGGAGTCTCTGACTTTCGTGCTTCTACATGTGCTGCAAGCGTATCGTGAGAGAAAAGAGGTTTTCGTTGTGTAAGCGCCTCATAGACAACTTTTTCCACCCTTTTAGTAGTAGTAGTAGGAAGGGGTGCGCCCCCTGTTAGGAGTGGAAGCGGTCCTGGAGTTTTATATTGTCTAAAAGCTTGGCAGAACTTTCCAACGGCTATCTCAAAATCAGGACGTTCACAACGTAGACCATTTTGCATGACATCTTCTGCTTTAAATTGATATGTAACATGCGGGGGGGTCCGGGTATCTTGAACAAAAAATGTCCTTGTCTCCCAATCAATGTGTACTCTAAATCCTAAATAAAGATAATCTTGTATGTGTGGTTTCGGCCCTTTGTTTTTTTTGCTAGCACGCTTATTTTCTTCATATTTCGCCTTTCTTGGAGCATCTTCTTCCAGTTTACGTGTCAATAAGTCAAAAGACTTTTGGCTAGTCGCTACATCAGGAGGATGCGCGACGGCATCACGTGCGAGCTGTTCTCTTCTATGTGCATCTCGTTTGCCCCAATTAAGAACACCTCTCGTGGGAGAGGGAGCTTCAGAAACTACCTCTTTAAATACCTTAGTTACACGAATTTCCCCATCACTGATTATACGCTGAGCACCTGGTTGCGTTGTATCGATATGATAGCCCTCATAAGAAGATGTGTATTCGGGATCAATCGGTTTAAATGGGGGGGTAGACATAGCATTTCCTTTTAAATAATAAAAAAACTAGAGTAATTATATTACAATTTTTAATTTTTTTGCAACTTTAATATTGTTAATTTATTTTACAATTTATTGTATTATTATTAAAATCATAAATATGAAGATGTTTGTTTTTTTAATGATACTGGGGATGGGGGGCTTTCTTGGGGGGTGTGCGCACTGCTTTCAAGCGCATCAGCGTCCTTTTATTTTGGCTGAGAGGAACTCTCCGGCACCGTCAGAGGCTACGAGTGAAAAGGTTCAAAAAGAAATTGTTAAGACTTCGACATTAAAGAAGAGCAGAGCTTCTTCTCCCAAAGCTCCTTAAGATGTGCCATCTTCTTAGAAGAAATCCCCCCTAAAAAAGTAATCGCCCCTAAAAGACGAACCCGGGTCTTATCCTTCCCTAAAATGTGCACCGAATCAAAAAGAGGGGGCCCCTCCCTCTTACCCGTCAAGCTCGCATAAAGAATAGGAATCAAAACCTTCTTATGATTCACTCCAAAACGGGTGGCAACCTCATGAGAAGCCAGCTCCATCCCCCGCCTCCCCCAGTCCTCACACTCATCCAACGCCCAAATCATACTCTGTAGCAAATAGGCACTTTGTTCGGGTAAAACTCCTTTAGGAGTTAAAAAGTCCTGATTGTAAGCAATATGATTGATAAAGAAAAAGTAACAGAGTTCCATAAACTCCCCAAAGGTCTTGATACGCGTGTGGCAAAGGGGCATCAGTTTTTCCATATAAGCATCATGGAAGCTCCACTCTTTAATACGCGCCCAGAGCTTATCCTGAGGGATAGTTTTAATGAGATATTGCTGATTGAGCCAGTCAAGTTTGAGAATATCAAAAACAGCTCCAGAAATTCCAATTCTTTTGGGATCAAATTCTTTGATGATCTCTTCCAAAGAGTACATTTCCCGGTCCCCTGTCATGCTATAACCCATAAGGGTCAGAAAGTTCATAAAAGCCTCAGGAAGATAGCCGCTATCTCGATAGTAGAAAATAGAGGTGGGATTTCTTCTTTTTGAAAGTTTTTTGCCATCTGTACCTAATAAAAGGGGCATATGCATAAAAATGGGGGGCTCCCATCCAAACAGTTGATAAAGCAGAAGGTGTTTAGGGGTTGAACTGATCCATTCATCTCCTCGAATCACATGAGAAATTTTCATGAGAGCATCGTCC
>JABDCM010000023.1 GCA_013288105.1 Chlamydiota bacterium | reverse complement strand
GAGTCTATACTGGTTACACCTCTCTTCTTTTTGCGAAAAATATTAAAAAATTTGCCCTTACAGATACCTCTCTGCATCTTTTCGACTCCTTCGTCGGTCTGCCAGAGGGAAAAGAGCTCGATTGCCATTCTTATGAATTTACAGCTGGTACTTGGGTGAAAGGGAGTATGAAAGTCAGAGAGGGGCTTGAAACCTATATTCAGAAAAAATTGAGAGCCATTCTTTCAGAAAAACGTGTGCATGTGGTCAAGGGTTTTTTCGAAGAGACTCTAGAGGGCTACTTCAGTTCTCTGCACCATCCAAAAGCACAGATCGTCCATATAGATTGCGATCTTTATAGCGCATCCAAATATGTATTGGATTTTCTCCTCAAAAACGAGATTATCCAAGATGGAACATTGGTCATTTTTGACGATTGGATGACCTCTCTGGGTAATCCAAACTTTGGTCAGAGAAGGGCCACTCAAGAAGTGCTCGACCGATACCCTTACTGGTTTATGGAAAAATATATGAGCTATGGCATTGGAAGCCATCTCTTTATTGCTCATGATTTACGTGTGACAAGTGCACCTATAAACAAATGAAACCTAAAGATTTAAAAACTGCATTTTCTTGGGAACAAAGAGAGCCTTTGATTCGAGATCGTGTATTTCATGTCCCGAATTTTTACCAAGAACATGGTCGCTACCCCCTTCTCTCTTTTGAAGATCCACAAGTTTTTGGAAATGAAAATCCCGTCTGTATTGAGTACTGTTCGGGAAATGGGGATTGGATTGTTGAGCGGGCAAAACAGTTTTCTCATCTCAATTGGATTGCTGTGGAAATCCGTTTTGATCGAGTGCGCAAAATTTGGTCAAAAATAAAAAATGAGAAGATCTCTAATTTATTTATCATATGCGGAGATGCCAAAACCTTTTCAGATCACTATCTTCCCGCACATTGCATCGAGGAGATCTATATTAATTTTCCTGATCCTTGGCCTAAGAGAAAACATGCAAAGAAACGGCTCATGCACCCCTGTTTTGTTGAAAGTATGGCAAGAATTTTGAAATTTGGAAAAAAAGCAGTTTTTGTAACAGATGATCTTACCTATATGCATGAAGCTGTAAATAGTTTTTATAAAAATTCTCAATATACCCCCTCTTTCCCCCAACCTGGTTTTATAAATGAGGTAAAAGATTATGGAAGCTCTTGGTTTGAAACTCTTTGGAGAAAAGAGGGACGCACTCTCTACTACACCCAATTCTCGCGCTCCCCATCAGGTTAAAAGTATTTATTCGAAAAAGGGGGGAAGAGAGGGTTTTAAAACCGCCTCCATTCAATTAGATGCCTCCACCCATTCCTCCTTAAATTGGCAACAAAAAGAAGAAGAGGCGAGAGGCCTTGTACAGCAAGGATATTCTCTTTTCTGGGAAATCCATTTGGGCCCTTTCAAAGATTTTTCTCCGAATGATGAGATGATTTTTGCTTCACATACACTCGCAATTCACCATTTTATGGAGACCTTGTGGGGGCCTTTCCAGGAAAAAAGCGAAGGGGTCTCTCTCTACAAAGGCTCTCTGGATTTTTCTCAGGATTTTCATTGGACAGTGGAAGAGCTGCAGGAGTATCAACCGTTCACGAAAAGTCAATCGCGCCCCCTTTTTTGTCGAGACTGTCTGTTGGAGTATTTGAAACGATTAGCCTCCTGCTTTTCTTATGAGGTGCCTCTTTATCTGCTTTTAGATGCAAGTGAAATTACAGAAGAGACAACCTACTTTCAGCTGATCAATCCAGAAGCCTTTCCCCCTTTTAATCTCATTATAAAAGGGAAATATGCAGAAAAATACCCTTTTGCTTTTCCTCATTTGGGATGGGATCATGGTAATAACCCCTTGGGATATTATGGGGAGATCCCCTATCCGTCTGGCCCTTCTCAAAAAATCAGACAGGCACTCTTGTTGCCACAAAAAAGAGAGGGGTGGGATTTCTTTCCCTATCTTCTCAAGGAGTTAGAGGGAAAAGCCTTTAAAGTGATCCCAGAATCTCTTTTAACCTATCAATGGGAGGGAATAGATGAGCTTTTTGTGATCGCAGCAGGTGTGACTGTTCTGGGCATGCGTAAGATCGCAGGTTTTCGCGCAGCAGGAGGTATAGATACAGTCTATAACTGATCCAGAAAAGCTTCTGCTTCGGCAAACTTCTCCCCCCGTTTTCCTTGCTTTTTAGCTTCAAATTGGGCGGTGATCTTTTTGGCTAAAACCTTCCCCAGCTGTACCCCTTCTTGATCAAAAGAGTTGATATTCCACACAAATCCTTGAAAGGCGATCTTATGTTCATAATAGGCCAAAAGAGAGCCCATAGTGAAAGGATCTAACCGTTGAGCCAAGAGAATGTGATTGGGTCGGTTTCCGGGGAATACTTTATTAGGATTGGCATTTTTTTGTCCTTTTGCAAAGGCTAGTGACTGTGCAAAAAGATTAGAAAGCAGCTTTTCCTGCGAAGAGGTTCCTTCGATCGTGATATCCTCCTCATATTGACTCATCTTAAATCCTATAAATTCAATAGGAACTACATGAGTGCCCTGATGCAGAAGCTGATAGAAGGAGTGTTGTCCATTTGTTCCAGGCTCTCCCCAGATAATAGGTCCTGTATCAAAATCAACAGGGATTCCCTTATGATCAATTCTCTTGCCATTCGACTCCATATTACATTGTTGCAGGTGTGCAGGGAAACGGATGAGCGCTTGAGAATAGGGGAGAACGGCGACAGTGGGATGGTGAAGAAAATTGCGGTTCCAGATACCAAGCATGGCAGCTAAGAGGGGGAGATTTTGATGAAAATCGGGATTTAAAGCGATCAGATCCATCTCATGAGCCCCTTTCAAGATATTCATAAAATGGTCAAACCCCAGGGCAAAAGTGAGCATGACAGCCCCTACCATGGAGGTCACTGAATAGCGTCCTCCCACATAATCCCAGATATAAAAACTTTCTAAATACCGTTTGGGATTATCCATGGGACTTTTTTCACCGGTCACAGAGATAAAATGCTCTTCAGGTATGCACCCCTGTTTTTTAAAATAGCTACGCACCAACTCCTCATTAGTGAGCGTTTCCAGAGTAGTTCCTGATTTAGAAACAACAACAACAAGAGTGGTTTTAGGATTGATTGCTCGCAGCACTTGAGCGGCATCATCGGGATCCACATTTGAGATAAAATGCACACCTCTTGTTGGTTTCTGGTACGCCTTTAACGCCATATAAAGGGCGCGAGGACCCAAATCAGATCCTCCGATACCGATCTGGATGAGATCTGTAAATGTATTTTTTTTATCGATTTTTTCGAAAAAACGGCTCAGCTTATCGCACTCTTTTTTTGCTTGCTGGCGTGCATGAGAGGCCTGTTTTCCTGTATTGGGGTTTTGAAAAAGATCACGCATGGCTGTATGAAGAACTGTACGCTCTTCACTTGGATACCCCTCAATTTTATTGATGACCTCCCCTCTTTGCATGGCCCCCATTTTTTCTAACGCATGCGCCTCATGAGCTAGTTCCTTAAGCGCTTTCAGAACATCATCGGTTACCCGTTCCGTTGCATACAGAAGCTTAAGCTCTCCTGCTTGACAGCTATATTTTTGAATTCTCTCGGGGGAGAGATTGCCCTCGACAGTTAAATTATAGGGATTTGCTGCCAACCCTTTTAGGAGATGAAAAGCTCTGAGTTGTCGAAAAGAAATGGTTTTTGTAACCAGGGGAGAATCATCCATATATTTCTCGATGTTTAGTTTCCGATCCTTATCATTTAACCTAAATAATTATTTAGTTATACAAAAAAAGGAGGGAAGTTACAATCCTATAGTTACATGCAAAAATGGCTTTCTGATTTTATCTCTTATCTTCGCTCCGAAAAAGGGTTAGCCAAAGCCTCTATCCAAGCTTATCAAAATGATATCCAGCAATTTCTCAACCATTCCGCAATCCATGAGGTGGCCCACCTTAACTTTGAAAAGGTCACCCATTTTCTTTCCACATTAAAGCAAGAGGGTTACGCCTCCTCCTCCCTGGCACGCAAACTGATCTCTTTAAAAGTATTTTTTCAATTTCTGTTTCGAGAGAAGGGATTAAAGGAGGATATGGCGCACTATTTTGACACCCCTCGTCTTTGGCAACTGATTCCAGAAGTGCTGACCTATAAAGAGGTGGAATGTCTCCTCCATCTTCCGGATCCAGACACATTACAAGGAGCGCGTGACCGGGCGATTTTAGAGGTTTTATATGGTTCGGGCATTCGAGTTTCTGAACTGTGTCATTTAGACCTATATGATGTAGAAGATACCTCATTACGCGTGATGGGTAAAGGGGGTAAGGAGAGACAGGTTCCTCTCGGAAAAAAGGCGATTCAAGCGATAGATCACTATTTATGTAAACGGTTAGCAGATGCGGAGGAAAAAGCTCTTTTTCTCTCAAACCGGGGAAAGAGGATAGAGCGTATTTCCATTTGGAAGATGATTAAAAAATATGCAAAAGAGGGGGGGATTCAAAAAACTATTTCCCCCCATACCCTGCGTCACTCCTTTGCGACACATCTTTTGGAAAATGGGGCAGACTTAAGAATAATCCAGGAGATGTTGGGTCATGCTAGCATTGCGACAACAGATCGGTATACCCATATTAGTCCAGGGCGGTTAAAAGAGGTCTTTGTCCGTCACCACCTTAGAAATTAGCTATTTTTTAAATTTTCCTTTTTGATACACTTTTGATTCACTTTATAAGGAGAATCGTGATGTCTGCATATATTGATTTAATTCGTCCACGTAGAAAGCAGGCCACGCTTGCTTTTGATCTCTTGTGCGTTTTAGGAGGCTCTCTTTTTCTTGCCTTGATGGCACAAGTGGCGATTCCATTATGGTTTACGCCTGTACCTCTTACGCTCCACACCTTTGCTATTCTTCTCATGGGAGCGCTTCTGGGGAGTAAAAGAGGGACTCTTGCCGTGATTCTCTATTTAGCGGAGGGGGCTTTGGGTTTGCCTGTCTTTGCGGGGGGAGCTTTTGGATGGGCTCGATTATTAGGGCCAACGGGTGGTTATCTCCTCTCTTTTATCCTCGCAACCTATCTGATTGGGTACCTTTTAGAGAGGGGATGGAGAACAAGCTATCTGCGCACTCTTTTTGCTTTAATGATAGGAGAGGCTATTATTCTTCTTTTAGGGACTCTTTGGCTCTCGATGTCTGTGGGAATGGATAAGGCTTTTATGCTGGGTTTTGTCCCCTTTATTCCTGGTGAGATGGTGAAAATCCTAGCTACCGCTCTTCTTATTCCTACGGGATGGAAATTTATACACTGTAAGGCTTTAACGCAGTCAGAATAGGAAAGATTTGCGTGGTCGGACGGCTCGCTTCCTATAAAGAGTAAAGATTCCTATAATAAACCCGCTTGGACTGCCTCTTGGAACCATCTTATTTTTTTTGCTTCTTAAATAAATCATTAAGATGTATAATAGAGGCAAAAAAGGAGATAAGTTGATGATTACCTTTGGTTTTAATACAACAAGACCTGTATGCGAATATTTAGAAAAAGAGGAGCGAATGAGGGAAGAGGCCCGTGCCCTCAATAGGCTGAAAAATGTTGTCAACGTGGTGAGCGCCATTTTTCCTCCGATGGGCATCGCTAGAATAATGGCAGGCATCGGAATAATGAATAGAGTAAAAGGGCAAGAAAAACCTGAAGCCCTCCGCCCTCATACTAAGAGTTTTCTGAAAAAACAGATTGCAAGGGGGGTAGGAGAGACCTTAGGTTTGGGACTTATCTTCCTTATCATAGATGTTATAGCCACCGTTTATAATTACTTTCATTATAGAGCTCTTGACAGAGCGCGAGTTTCTCCTTCACACGTATAAAATATTTTGTTAATATTATATAAAGAAATAGGGCTATGTTATGATGATCACAGTTGTAAGATCAGTTGTTTCCTGTGAGGCAACAAGGGAGATAAGTTGATGATTACCTTTGGTTTTAATACAGCAAGACCTCTATACGAATACTTAGAAAAAGAGGAGCAAATGAGGAAAGATGCTCATCGTCTTACTCTTACTCAGGTACAATCTATTACTAAGTTACAAAATGTTGTCAACGTAGTGAGCGCCATTTTTCCTCCGATGGGCATCGCTAGAATAGTGGTGGGCATCTTAGTAATGAATAGAGTAAAAGGGCAAGAAAAACCTGACGCCCTCCAGCTTTGTACTAAAAGTTTTGTGAAAAAACAGATTGCAAGGGGAGTAGGAGAGACCTTATGTTTGGGATTTGTTTTTCTTATCATAGATGTTATAGCCACCATTTATAATCACTTTCACTATAGATCTCTTGACAGAGCGCGAGTTTCTCCTTCACACGTATAAAATATTTTGTTAATATTATATAAAGAAATAGGGCTATGTTATGATGATCACAGTTGTAAGACCAGTTGTTTCCTGTGAGGCAACAAGGGAGATAAGTTGATGTTTACTTTTGGTTTTAATACGACAAGACCTCTATGCGAATGGTTGGATGATCCGCTAATGAAGCACCAGACGATGAGTAGTAGTATTGCTAGGAGAAACAATATTATGAGCGTGGTGAGCGCCATTTTTCCTCTAATGGGCATCTGGAGAATACTAGGGGGTGTCGACATGATAGATAGAGCGAAAAAGAAGGAAGGCAAAGTGCAGGGCTGCGACGACCTCTCTCACACTAAAAGTTTTGCTAAGAGACAGATTGCAAGGGGGGTAGGAGAGACCTTAGGTTTGGGACTTATCTTCCTTATCATAGATGTTATAGCCACCGTTTATAATTACTTTCATTATCGAAATAGGCCGCAACTTTCTTATTGACATTTATAAAATATTTTGTTAATATTATATAAAGAAATGGGGCTATTTATGATAATCACAGTTGTAAGATCAGTTGTTTCCTGTAAGGCAATAAAGGAGATAAGTTGATGTTTACCTTTGGTTTTAATACAACAAGACCCCTATCCGAATGGTTGACAGATTGGTTGGAAGATGGTGAGTCAATAAAGAAAGAGGCCAGTTGCTTCACTGTGCTCAAAAATATTGTTAACGTAGTGAGCGCCATTTTTCCTCCGATGGGCATCTATACAATATACAGTGGCATCGCAATGATGAACGAGATAAAAGAGGTGGGAAAAGAAAAGGGTTGGGACCGCTCTCATGCTAGAAGTTTTGCTAAAAGACAGATTGCAAGGGGAGTAGGAGAGACCGTAGGTTTGGGATGTGTTTTTCTTATCATAGATGTTATAGCCACCATTTATAATCACTTTCATTATAGATCTCTTGACAGACCGCAAGTTTCTTCTTGACATTTATAAAATATTTTGTTAATATTATATAAAAAAATGGGGGCTATTTATGATAATCACAGTTGTAAAATCAGTCGTTTCCTGTTTCGATATAGAAAAGCGTTTAAAAACTAAGAGACATAAGAAGCTTTTTATGGGCTTCAAGGCGCGTCTCATGAATGGTCCTATCCACTTTTTTCTTTAAATTGGGGTGTGGGTGTAAATCTCAGGATGCTTCTTGAGCCAATCAATCAAATAGTGCACAGCTTCAGGGTTTTTCCGTAAACAAGAGCGCGGATCCTCCCCCCCCCATATATCCTGTACTCCATGCAATTCCCTCTTCAGGTTCTTCCCAAACTAAATACATACTATAAAGCGCCTTAAATAAAGAAATCTCATCCGTAGTCGCTCCCTCAGGAAGAAAGGGGGCTTTAAGGAGAGAAGAATAGGCATAAAGTGCCTTATCTATCGCCTGCGCACTTGCCGTCCTCCCTACCCCATCTGTACAATTTCTATTCTGTAGGTATCCTAACTGCTCCGCTAAAAAATGGGACTCTATCAACGTATCAATCCCTTTCAAATTCTTCTTCTTCAAAAGCTGATAGAGAGTAGCAACCAGGGGATTCTGGGCCGGAAATAGGGCGGGCAACTCCTTGCGTATCTCCTTAAACTGATCAATGGCTTGAAGAAGAAGCTTCTGTTTGGCTAAAAATTGATCGCATGTCCCCTCCTCTAAAGCCCGAATCTTCTCCACACGATCGGCCACCTGCTCTAAAGGAGCAAAATCCCACCCCTCCCTTTTCCCCACCTCCGCGGTAAAAGCAATCAAACTAAGAGTATTTTTATCATTTAACTGAGCCTCCGTTTCCGCAGGAAGAGGGTAATTATTCAAGACATTAAATGTAATATTCTGATGCAAAAGATTGAGCTTGATATAGCGCTTATTTCCTATTTGCAAAAACTTCTGATCGAGTTTTCGAATTGCATCATTCTGATCCACAATATATTGCAACTCATTCCATCCATACAGGGAAACCAAGAGAATCTTTTTTTCCTCATACCTACTCTCTTGTGGAAGCTGGTTGAGGAGAAAAACTTCCTCGTTTTGAAGCCCTAAGAAGAAAAAAAGCTGTTCTAACACATGGTCATAAGAATTTAAAGCTCCCGAATATCCCCCTATCAGAGCTCCTTGTGTCTCATCCCATACCATCCTCTGATCCGCAGTTCCCTGAGAGTGTGCAATCGGAAGGCTTGCAGTCGTGCGATCTTTTTCACACGAGAAGTAAAGTTGATTTTTTTCTTTTTTAAAAAGGGTATACTTCGAGTAGGTCGTGAATAGGGAAATGGTTTTTGTCTCCTCTCCCATCGTCACCTCTAAAACAGAATGGAGGGGAGCTCGCACAACGCGACTCAAAATAGAAAACAAAATCTCATTGCGTTCCTCTCGACTTAATGTGGCCATTTGTACATTCAATTCCATCAGATCATCAATTAAACTTATGTTTTTTTCTGGAATCCAAGTCAAATAACGGCAAATATCTAAAGCGGTATCATCGGTCGAGACAAGAAAAGGGCGACAACCAAAAAGGTGAGCCACCTCTTCTAATACAGTCAAAAAAGAGGTGCGCAATTTTTCCTCCTCTAAAAAGTACTCTCTTAATCCCTCCTGAGACAATAAAAAAGCTATGACCGTTTTTAATTTTGTCTCAGTAGATAAACGACTGGCCGGAATGAGAAAGGGAAAGTGGCGGTATGCAAAAGATTGGGCCTTTAAAGAGAGCCGTTTCAAAGGAGAGAGAGGATGGATAAAGGTCCATTTTCTCTGCTCTATACGTTGGCTTGCATTCAAAGAGGTATTTCTCTTAAGAGGTTCAAATAGAACAACCTCATTAATTTTTTCCTCATCTTTTTTAAGATAGATGGAAATTTTTGAAATATGACAAATTAATTCTTTCATAAATATACACTATATTTAATAATATAAAATTTATTATATTAATAATATGAAAAAAATTGTAGTTACAGGTGCAGCGGGACAAATAGCTTATAGTCTTCTCTTCCGAATAGCGAATGGGGATATCTTTGGTTTTCAAGAACCTATCTCTCTTTCTCTCTGTGATCTTCCTGGTAGTGAGAGAGCGATGGAGGGGGTGGCTATGGAGTTGGCTGATTGTGCATTTCCTCTTTTAAGAGAGGTGACGATCCATACGGATCCTTTTTCTGGATTTAAGGGGGTAGATTTGGCACTTCTTGTAGGGGCCAAGCCGAGGAGTCCTGGGATGGAAAGGGCTGATCTTTTGAATGATAATGGGAAAATTTTTGTAGAGCAGGGACGCGCTTTGAATGAGGTCGCCTCAAAAGAGGTACGTGTTCTGGTGATTGGGAATCCTTGTAACACAAACTGTTTAATTGCAATGCATTATGCGCCTAAGATTCCGCGTGAAAATTTTCATGCATTGATGAGATTGGATCAGAATCGTGCAACGGCTCTTTTAGCAACACAAGCAAAAAAGCTTGTCTCTGAGGTAAAAAATGTCATTATTTGGGGAAACCATTCTGCGACACAGGTACCTGATTATAGCCATGCGCATATGCAGGGCAAGAGAGTGACAGATTTTATTAAGGATGAAAAGTGGCTCAAGGGGGAGTTTATAGAGTTGATTCAAAAAAGGGGGGCAGCGATTTTGAATGCGCGGGGAAAATCCTCAGCGGCATCAGCTGCCAATGCGATTATAGATGCCATCCGTGCGCTTTATACTCCTACGTTACCTGGAGAATGGTTTACTACAGCTGTTATAACGGATCATAATGCTTATGGAATTGAAAAAAATCTTGTATTTGGGTTTCCTTGTCGATCGAAGGGGGAGGGGGATTGGGAAATAGTAGAGGGGTTAGAGTGGAATTCCTTTATTAAGGAAAAAATCGAGAAGACAACAGGAGAACTACTCGAAGAAAGGAAATGTATAGAACAGCTTTTGAAGAGGAAATAATGCATATGGATCCGCTTTTTCAAATTACGCAGGAAAATCTGGAAACAGGACTGAGAGGAGTGCCTGTGGGGTATTGTACGACGTCGACTGTGCATCCAGAAAAGGGGCTTTTTTATATCGACTATCCGATTGATCAGCTGGCAAATTGGAAACCGGAAGAGGTGATGTTTCTTTTATACAAGGGGTATAAGGGGAAGGAAGGGGAGGTTCTGGATTTTTCAAATGATCTTAAAAAACGGGCTCAATGTTCTCAAGATGTGATGCGTCATATTGAGATGTTGCCTCGTCAAGGGCATCCGATGGCGCTTTTTTCTTGTGCGATTTTGATATTGGGAATGTTTGAGGGCAAGGGGGATTATCGGACCGATTGTCTCAATTTAATTGCTAAAATTCCTCAAGTGGCAGCCGTGATGATCAATCATCATGCAGGTTGGGGAAAGACGCCTGTTTCCCGTCCGGAATTAGGCTATATGGAGAATTTTTTTCATCTGTTGAACATTCCAGGGAAAAAAGATAACCAGTTAGCGGAGGTGTTCAGACTTTTCAACATCTTACATTATGATCATGGGGGGGGGAATCTCTCTACATTTGTGGGGAAGGCGGTTGCATCTGGCCTGGAGGATATGTATGGATCGATTGCAGCCTCTATGGATGCTTTAGCAGGCCCTCGTCATGGAAAGGCCAATCAGGAATGCCTTCTATTTGTAACGGAGCTTTTAGCTGCTGTAGGAGAAAATGCATCGGAGGAGAGGGTAGAAAAATATTTGCGAGAGCGGCTAGCAAAGAAAGAGCTGATTTATGGATTTGGACATGCTGTTTTGCGAGTAGAAGATCCTCGAGCAACCGTTCAATATGCTTTAGCAGAAAAGCTGTATAAGGAGCATCCTCTTGTAAAGATCTCTATATTATTGAGAAAAGTGGGATCAAAAGTTTTGAAAGAAAATCCTGCGATTACAGATCCCTATCCGAATGTGGATGCGATTTCCGGGACTTTATTGAGTGCAGCGGGTTTCCCTTATTCTGAGTATTATACTGTGCTTTTTGGGCTTGCGCGTACAGTGGGGATTGCCATGCAGATTGTGTATGAAAGATGTGAGGCCCGGGGAGGGAAGGGAACGCCGATTATTCGTCCTAAATACCTCTTCAAAAAACGTTAATATATTTAGGTAGAGATAGTTAAGATTTAATCAGTTATAGTAAAACTTTCGCTCCCTAAATCTCTTCGATCCACTTTGCTTCGCAAGTGAAAGGATTAAACTTGTCGGGGCCCTTGCGGTCCCCCGCACCCCTAGGGCTGTTGGGACTGTGCGCAACTGCTGCCCTACGGGTCGCTGTGCACTCACTCGCCGTGCTAAAGCACTGATCTTCGCTCGTTTACAGCGATTGCGCTTTGCCCCAACAGCCATCGACCCGCAGTACCTGCGGTAACTTTTACAAATCAATCGTTGCTGTAAGTTTTTCAAGCTAACAGATGACTAGTCATGTTGTCCGCAGGTACTGCGGCTCCATGGGGTTTGGGGCGTAGCCCCATCAATGATGGTGTAATTCATTAAATGGAAGAAAAACTTAAGGATTTGAGACGTAGCCCCATTAATGATGGTGTAATTCATTAAATGGAAGAAAAACTTAAGGATTTGAGACGTAGCCCATTAATGATGGTGTAATTCATTAAATGGAAGAAAAACTTAAGGATTTGAGACGTAGCCCCATTAATGATGATATAACTCATTAGGTAGATGGCTTGGGTCTTTAGTTAACATTGCCCGCGCAACCATTTTTGCAATCCACGCATGGTATAAGAGCCCCTTTGAACCAAGTCCCGTAAAGTAATAGAGCTTATCGGATATTTTCCCCACAAGAGGCAGGCGGTTAGGGGCATAAGCGCGAAAAGCTGCACGACAACTTAAAAGAGGAGCCTCTTTTAAAACAGGAAAATAGGAGAGAATTTTCGGCAAAATCTCTCTTTTCGCCCTTTCAAGGTCTGCTTCAGCCGAGCTAAAATCTCGTTCAAATGTCGCTCCCACAAGGCAACTTTTTCTCTCCCTTGTCATCACGATATATTTCTCGGAAATCAGACTAAAGGCAAGAGGAGGAATCTCTTCTGGCCACCCTAATTCCAACATCTGTCCCTTAATAGGGGTAATCGGAAGCTCT
>JABDCM010000022.1:12429-13296 GCA_013288105.1 Chlamydiota bacterium | reverse complement strand
ATGGATTATGATACCAACTTGCGTCCTGCCTCTTTTTTTTCTGATGTGTATCGAGCGGAGGATTTTTGCTATGACGGGATCGGTCATTTGACCCATTATGCCTTTATAGATGGGTGGTGGCCTGTAAACATGGATTATAGTTATGACTTATGGGGCCATCTCTGTTTTGAAAAAGCGACCCCCTATGGGGAGGAGAGGGTGTATGCTTATGATTCCGCTCATAATCGGTTGCAGAAAAATCGGCACACCTATGTGGTCAATAACCTGTGTCAGATTATCCACGATGGGGAGAGGCAATATGAGTATGATGACAATGGAAATCTCATCCGTATGGGGGAGCTGCTCTTGAGTTATGATGCGCTCGATCGTTTAGTCAAGGTAAAAACCGGTCAAAAAACCTATCACTACCAATATGATGCCTTTGATAGACGCCTTTCTAAAATATGCCCTGAAGAGCAGACAAGAGAGCTCTACATCTGGGATGGTCAAGAGGAGATAGGGACATCTGATGGGGAGTTAAAGGTGATAGGGGAGGGGGGAGCTATTTTTCTTCAGATTAAAAATCAGACATTAATTGCTGTGCGAGATCATCGCAATGCACTGATTGCTTTAGTTAATCTCCTAGGCAATGAGGTGGGGGCGAGCCGTTACTCTGCATATGGGGAGCAGGAGAAGAGCACAGGGGTTCGCTCTCCCTGGCGTTTTGATGGTAAGCGGTGGGATGAGGAGACAGGTTTGCTCTATTATGGGGATCGATATTATGCCCCCCATTTAGGCTGTTGGACCTCTGCTCGAGGGCATGAACAGGAGGTCAACCCCTATCATAAATAATTTTTTACTTGAATTTATAATTTCTTTATTATAAGA
>JABDCM010000022.1:0-12329 GCA_013288105.1 Chlamydiota bacterium | reverse complement strand
TAGGCTGTTGGACCTCTGCTCGAGGGCATGAACAGGAGGTCAACCCCTATCATAAATAATTTTTTACTTGAATTTATAATTTCTTTATTATAAGATAGTTATAAGAATTTGTGGGAGGCTATTTATGAAAGTATGGAGTTGGAGTAATATTTTTCTTCATCCTGATTATTACTATAATCGCGGGACTGCGGTTAGAACATGGGCGATGGAAGATATTCGATTCAGAAAAGAGCTCTTGTCTGATCCTCATGCGTATAAAAAAAATATGGCATGGATAGGAGTAGGGGTTTCACTAGGAGTTATTGGGCTAGTAATTATAGGAGTTTATATTGGTCAAAATAGAGTTTTTCACTCTTGTAACCATGGTATAGAGGTGTGTACGCTAATAGGTAGTATATGGATGTATGGAGGAGGGGGTACACTTGCAGTAGAAGCTTTTAGAAGAGCCTGTATCATCAAGAGTGTTAAAAAGGACCAAAAAGGGCGAATCTTGGCAAAGCTTCTAAGATCCCATGATGAAGAAAAGCAAAGAAAAGAGCAGTACAAGCGCTTACGGGAGGGGCATTCATCCATGCACAGTATGGAACCCCACTCCTCTTGAGGGCATGAACAGGAGGTCAACCCCTATCATAAATAATTTTTTGCTTGAATTTATAATTCCTTTATTATAAGATAGTTATAAGAATTTGTGGGAGGCTATTTATGAAAGTATGGAGTTGGGGTAATATTTTTCTTCATCCTGATTATTACTATAATCGCGGGACTGCGGTTAGAACATGGGCGATGGAAGATATTCGATTCAGAAAAGAGCTCTCTTCTGATCCTTATGCGAATAAAACAAATATAGTATTGGCAGTAGCTGGAGTTTCACTAGTAATTATTGGGGCAGTAATTATGGGGGTTTATGGTCGAGCCAGTATAAGGAGAGTAATAGGTGGTATATGCATATTGGGAGCAGGAAGTGTGCTTATAGGCACAGCTTTGACAAGAACCCTTTTCATCAACAGTGTTAGAAATGACCGAGAAGAGCGACTCTTGGCAGAGCTTCTAAGCTTCCATGACGAAGAAAAGCTAAGCAAACGTTTGAAGCAGCTGCAGAAGCAGCAGCATGAGTGGGTGCATCAACCAGTTAGAACTGGTCGCACAAAAAAAATTTAAGAAGATCTCTTTGGTCTAGCACCCCGTCGCTGTGCTGGATTTGTAGTGGTTTTGGGGCTTGGAGCGGGTGCACCCCGCAGCAGACCTTCAGTACTTAGGTCTTCGTCTATTTCTGGCCAATGGATACCATAGCCTCCTCCACAAATTTCCCATAATGCTCTTTGTTTGACTGTTGCTTCCAAAAGTTTTGGATACCAAGTTAGGGGAACAGCAATTGAGCGCCCATCTCTCAAATCAACGACTAAAGAATCTCTGGTGAAGTAGACCGCCTCTACTCGCTCATCCATATACATCAAAATTTGGGCTTAAAAGTACAACTTTCATGAATATAATACCAGGAGCGAATATCTAGGCTGTTGGACCTCTGCTCGAGGGCATGAACAGGAGGTCAACCCCTATCATAAATAATTTTTTACTTGAATTTATAATTTCTTTATTATAAGATAGTTATAAGAATTTGTGGGAGGCTATTTATGAAAGTATGGAGTTGGAGTAATATTTTTCTTCATCCTGATTATTACTATAATCGCGGGACTGCGGTTAGAACATGGGCGATGGCAGATATTCGATTCAGAAAAGAGCTCTCTTCTGATCCTTATGCGAATAAAAGAATTATAGTATTGGCAGTAGCTGGAGTTGCACTAGTAATTCTTGGGGTAGTAATGATGGGGGTTTATATTGGTCGAGGTAGACTTTGTACGCTACTAGGTAGTATAACAGGTGGTGTGTATATTGGAGTAGGAAGTATATTTGTAATAGAAGCTTGGGGAAGCGCCTTTACCATCAACAGTGTTAGAAAAGACCGAGAGGGGCTACTCTTGGATAGACTTCTAAGATCTCATAACGAAGCAAAGCTAAGAAAACATTTGAGAAATCTGCATGAGTGGGTGCATGAGCATTAACCAGTTGAAAAAAAATCAGTAGCATTTTCTATAGAAATCGCTTATCTTTTCCGATTTCATATGTTTAAAGATTTTTTTCGCCCAGATGCCATCGAAGCTAAACTCTCCCTCACCTTCCATGACCGCTCGCTTCTACAACTCGCCTTCATTCACCGCTCCTTCTGGAATGAACATCGCGATCAAATCTCCTCCCATAACGAAAGATTAGAATTCTTAGGCGATTCTGTCTTAGGTCTCATCATCGCAGAATATCTCTATAACACCTATCCTCAATTAGATGAGGGGGACCTCTCCTCTCTGCGTGCTAAAATTGTCGATGCTCCTACCTGCGCCCTCTTTGTGCAAAAATTGGATGTCCACTCCTACCTCCTTCTCGGAAAAGGGGAAAAAATGAATGCAGGTAAGGGAAGAGAGTCCATCCTTGCAGATCTTCTAGAGGCTCTGATAGGCGCCCTCTTCTTAGATCAGGGCATCGAGGTAGCTAAAAAGTTTTATCTTTCCCATTTTAAAGAGCACATCGATAAAATGGTGGCCACTCCTCCTCGTAACTGGAAAGCTGAACTTCAAGATTATGCACAGAAAAAATATCAGCAGACCCCCCTCTACGAAGTTTTAGAGGAATCAGGTCCCTCGCATCAGAAAAAATTCCGTGTGAGTGTTAAAATCCGAGATGTTAAAGTGGGCGAGGGAGAGGGGTTATCTAAAAAAGAGGCTCAAACGCAGGCAGCTCAATCGGCTCTTCTCAAACTGCAGGAGAGAATATGACAAAGCAAAAAACAGTCTGGGCCTGTTCAGAATGTGGCCATAGTCAGCCAAAATGGTCCGGCCAGTGCAAAGAGTGTAATCAGTGGAATACCTTTCATGAGGAGCAGGATTTTTCTCATGAAAAATCCCGTTTTCTTGCTCAACCTCTTACAGCTGCAAAACCTCAGAGAGTCGATGAGGTGGTCATTGAGGAAAATATTCGTGTAAAAACAGGCATGAAAGAGATGGACCGTCTCTTGGGCAATGGGATTGTGCAAGGCTGTTTTACCTTAGTAGGAGGAGATCCCGGAATTGGAAAATCTACCCTTCTGCTGCAAATTTCTCATCTCATCGCGAAACAAGGTCTTCTTGTCTTGTATGTCTGTGGAGAGGAGTCGACTGCTCAAACCTCTTTGCGCGCACGCCGTTTGGGAATTTCTAGTGAAAATCTTCTGCTGCTTTCTGAAACTAACTACTCTCATATCAAACGGCATATTGATGAGCTCTCTCCCGATTTTGTGATCATCGATTCCATCCAAATCATCTACAAAAGTGAAATCACCTCAGCTCCTGGTTCTGTCACTCAAGTCAGAGAAACAGCTACAGAGCTCATGCATCTGGCCAAAGGGCGTGCAATCTCCATTTTCCTGATCGGTCATGTGACAAAATCAGGAGAGATTGCAGGTCCTCGTGTTTTAGAACATCTTGTAGACACAGTTCTCTATTTTGAGGGGGATCTGCAACACAACTTTCGCCTTTTGAGAGTCGTAAAAAATCGTTTTGGCTCTACAGATGAGATCGCTGTCTTTCAGATGGGGGAAGGGGGGCTTAAAGAGGTGGAAAACCCCTCTCAGATCTTTCTTGAGGAGAGAATGAAGGGCAATCCAGGCTCTGTCATTATTCCGACCGTGGAGGGGTCGCGTCCCATTCTTGTAGAGGTGCAAGCGCTTGTCACGAATACTGCATATAGTACTCCTACACGTAGATCCATAGGGCTTGATTCTAATCGTCTGGGTCTTTTACTTGCAGTTATGGAAAAGAAAATTGGTTATCAACTTCACAATAAAGATGTCTTTGTCTCAGTTGCAGGTGGACTCAAAATCGTAGAGCCTGCTATCGACCTCGGTGTTATTTTAGCTGTCTCCTCCTCCTTAATGAATCGCATGATTGATCCTGAAACAGTCGTTTTAGGGGAGGTGGGTCTGGGAGGTGAGATTCGCAGCGTTTCTCGCATTGAGGGGAGGTTAAAGGAGGCCGCTCACATGGGCTTTAAAAAAGCCCTGATCCCCAAAAAAAATCTGGGGGGACTCACAGAAATTCCTCTGGAAATTATTGGAATGGAAAGGGTGGAAGATGCCATTCATGCCACTATCAGTTAAAGTTGCCGCTCGAGATTCTCCTCTTTCTCGTGCGCAAGTTGAAGAGGTGCAAGAGGAATTTTTAGGAGAGATCTCTTTTATTCCCATCTATGTGAAAACAACAGGAGATCTTGATAAAACAACCTCTCTGCGTGATTTGGAAAAAACCGATTTTTTTACACGGCAAATCGATGAGCTGCTTTTGAGAGGAGAATGTCGGGCTGCCATCCATTCTGCCAAGGATCTACCCGATCCTCTGCCAAAAGGACTCGTTATCGCGAAACTGACTCGAGGAAAAGATCCTGCTGATGTTCTTGTCTTACGAGAGGGAGAAACCTTGGAAAGAGTGCCTAAAGGAGCAAAAATTGCAACCTCCTCCATAAGACGGGAAGAGAATGTGCGACAGATTCTCAAAGAGGTAACCTTTGTCGATATTCGAGGCACTATACAAGAGAGATATGCTAAATTAAAAAGCGGAGAAGTGGAGGGTGTCGTGATGGCTGAAGCGGCTATTTTACGCCTCAAAATGAACTGGAATCGATTTCCTCTTCCAGGCGAGGTGCATCCTCTTCAAGGTAAACTTGCGATTGTCGTCAGAGAAGAAGATGAGAATTCTCTATTTAGGGCTTGATCCTAGTCGTTATCAAACAGAGGGGGAAATTACCCATCTTCCCCTCATCCACATTGTCCCTAAACCCTTTTTGGAGGTGGCTCACCTATTTGAAAAGCTGAAAAACTATACCCATGTTCTCTTTACAAGCAGAAGCGCAATTCCCCCCTATGTAGAATATGCATTCAAAAGTGGATATCTGCTCTCACATCTTCAAGAGAAGAGATATCTTGTGATAGGGGAGGCCACCTCTCAAGCTCTTCTAGAGTATCAGCTGACTCCCCACGCAATTGCCACCCTTCCAACAGCAGAGGGAATCCTACCCCTGTTAGATAGTCAACAAGTGGCCTCTCTTTTTTTTCCCCATTCCTCTCTCTCCCGTCCGCTGTTGAAAACAGAGCTTATCAGTAGAGAGATCCCCCATCTCTCTTTTCCTCTTTATGATACCCAATTCCATAAACCCCCTTTACCCCCTCTGGAATTATTTGAGGAGATCGTATTCACAAGTCCCTCTACAGTAAAAGCTTTTTATCAATGTACTCAAAATCTACCCCCTCTTAGTAAATGTAGGGCTATCGGTCCTATTACTAAAAAATCTCTAGAGTATTTTTGGGCTTTACCCTATGGTTGATTTTCAAAACCTTCAAAAAGGATCGTAAGATGGTAAAAAAGTTTGTTCTTCCAGAATTGCCTTATGAGTATTCCGCTTTAGAGCCTGTCATCAGCGCCGATATTATGAAAGTGCATCATCAAAAGCATCATCAAGCCTATGTGACCAATCTCAATGCAGCTCTAGAAAAATATGAAGAGGCTGAAAAAAATGGGGAGTTAGCCACTCTTATTTCTCTGCAGCCGGCAATCCGTTTCAATGGGGGGGGGGGCCATATCAACCACTCCCTTTTTTGGCAGAATCTTGCTCCCAAAAATAAAGGGGGGGGAGGGGGACCAAAAGGAGCTCTTGAACAGGCCCTCAAAAGTAAATGGGGTAGTCTAGATACATTTATTGAATGTTTTAATGCGATGACAGGCGCCATTCAGGGGTCAGGATGGGGTTGGCTGGGTCTTTGCAAGAAAAGTAAAAATTTAACTTTGTCTACATGTGCAAACCAGGATCCTCTAGAGGGCACCAGCTGTATCATCCCTCTTTTAGGAGTAGATGTCTGGGAACATGCCTACTATTTACAATATAAAAATGCACGGGCAGATTATCTAAAAGAAATTTGGCAGATTATTAACTGGAACGCTGTTGCGGAGAGATTTCAAAAGGCTCAAGAGCACTGCTCTACTTGTAGTAAGTAAAGTATTAGCATTAACCTGAGTTTTGGGTTTTTCTCCATCAAATAGGACCTTATTCGCCGGGTGGGGTATAACTTCGTCAGAAAATCCCAAGATCTGCGGTGTAAACTTCTCTGACTTCGAGGAAGACAACCCAAAACTCAGGTTATTAATTTACTTTAAGTAGATTTTGTTATATGATTGTTAGTTCTTTGAATAAAAAAAGGTATATGAATGCGTTTGTTTTTATTTTCTCGTGATAAACCGAAAATCAAAGTAGAAACAACAAAAGCAGATGGATTTAGTGGGTGGCTTAAGTGTACTCACTGTCATGAGATGATTCATACAAATGAGCTGGCCCAAGCTCTCAATTGCTGTCCAAAATGCAGTTATCATTACCGTCTTTCGGCTCGTGAAAGAATAGGGATGCTTGCTGATGAGAATAGTTTAGTGGAAATGTTTGATGAGATAAGGCCTGTGGATACACTCTCTTTTGTAGATACGGAACCTTATGAAAAGCGGCTTCAGGAGGCAACTAAAAAGGCTCAGAATACAGAGGCCATTATTGTAGGAAAATGTCTGATAGGCGGTCATCCCACTGCTTTAGGAGTTTTTGATTTTAATTTTATGGCAGGCTCTATGGGAGCAGTCGTTGGAGAGAGGCTCACACGATTAATCGAGTATGCTTTAGAGAATAAGCTTCCTCTTGTCATCGTTTCTGCATCGGGAGGGGCTCGGATGCAGGAGTCTATTTTCTCCCTCATGCAGATGGCAAAAACAGCAGCAGCTCTTGCAAAACTACATGAAGCCCAGATCCCTTTTATCTCCATTTTAACCAATCCTACCTCTGGTGGGGTAACCGCCTCTTTTGCCTCTCTAGGAGACATTATCATTGCAGAACCTGATGCTCTCATCTGTTTTGCAGGTCCGCGTGTTGTCGAGCAGGTCATTCGTCAAAAACTGCCTCCAGGCGCACAAAAAGCAGAGTTTTTACTCAAACATGGCATGATTGATGCCATTGTAAAACGACCCGATTTAAAAAAGAAACTCACCCATTTTATCTATTTTTTGACACAAAATCAGAGAGATTTTTTGACAGATCCTCTTGACAGATGATGAGGAATAAAGGAAGATGCCTCTTATGCAAAAAGAAGAAATAGAAATCTTTGTTTTAGGTCAAGTAGAGGCCCCTCTCTACGCCTCTTTAGAGGCAGCAGGTGCTGATATTCGGGCGCATTTAGAGATGCCCCTTACCATTGAGGCGGGAAAATCTGCCCTGATCCCTACAGGTTTAAAATTTGAAATCCCTTTTGGTTATGAAATTCAGATACGTCCTCGCAGTGGGCTGGCCTTAAAAAATCAGATCACTGTTCTTAACACTCCTGGTACGATTGATTCAGATTATCGAGGCGAGGTAAAAGTCATTCTTATCAATCATGGAAACCAGCCTTTTGTGGTTCAGCCTGGGATGCGCATTGCTCAAATTGTAGTGGCTCCTGTCTTGAGAGCGCGTTTTGTCCGTGTAGAGGATTTAGCGATGAGCCAAAGAGGGACTCAAGGTTTTGGTCATACGGGGGTTGAATAAGTCACTTTACATGTTTCCACCCAAACTTAAACAAGATAAAAATGGCACTCACTTTTCGATTTCTCGCTATTTAGATCCCAAATTAGTGGAAAGATTGGATTTAAATGAGAGAGATGAGGTTTTGCATGCGCTTGTGGATCTCTTGGACCATCAGGGAAAGTTGAAGGATAAAGAGGCCTTTTTTCAAGCGATTTTGGAAAGAGAGAAGATTGTCTCTACAGGGATTGGGATGGGGGTAGCCATTCCACATGCAAAACTTCCAGGTTATCGAGATTTTTTTGTCGCCATTGGAGTTCATCCCAAAGGTATTGTGTGGGAGTCGCTGGATGGGGTTCCTGTGCGCCTGGTTTTTATGATTGGGGGACCAGATGATAAACAGACAGAATATTTACAACTGCTTTCTCATTTGACTCTTGCAATTAAGGATGAGGAGAGAAGAAAAAAAATCTTGCAATTGACAGACCCTGAAGAGATGATGGCGCTTTTTAGAGGGATATAGGATTATGGATTTAAAGGTAGAAGATCTCGCAGAGCTTTTGAACATCTCAGAAAAGACAGTGCACCGCTGGCTTAGTGAGAATAAAATTCCTTTTTATCGTCACCATCAGGAGTACCGCTTTAGTCGTCCTGAAATCGAGGATTGGTTGCTAAAAGAGAAGCTGGACTACGCAGCCCCTCTGCAACCAGGAAAAGGTTCTTTGCAGTTTAGTCTTTATCGCGCTCTTTTCCGAGGAGATGTTTTAGATCATATTGAGGGAGAGACAAAAGAGGTTCTGATTCAGAATGCGATGAACCATATGGGGAAGAAGTTTGATTTGGACCCCGCTGTTTTAACAGAGCTTTTGCTTGACCGGGAAAATAGAATGGCCACAGCCCTGAATGAGGGGATTGGCATTCCGCATACGAGAGATTTTCTTCTAGATACCCACTTTGATGTCGTCCTTGTTCTCTATCCCAAAAAGCCCATTGAATATGGTGCATTAGATGGTAAACCGGTCCATACCCTCTTTTTTCTTTTTGCAAATGAGGATAACAATCATCTGCATCTTTTGGCAAAAATTGCCCACTTAAGCTCTCAAGAGGCCAATAGAAATTTCTTACAGGGACGTCCCTCAAAAGAGCTTCTCCTCGAAAAAATCAAACAGTGGGAAGCCTTCCTACAAATATGAAAACGGTCGTTGTCGGCATGTCAGGGGGAGTTGATTCTTCTGTAACCGCGTTACTTCTTAAGGAGCAAGGATATAAGGTTATCGGGCTTTTCATGAGGAATTGGGAGGAGGATGAGGAGTGTCCGGCGGCGCAGGATTATGAGGATGTGGTTGCAGTCTGCCATCAGCTTGATATTCCCCACTATTCCGTGAATTTTTCCAAAGAGTACTGGAATGAGGTTTTTTTACACTGTCTGCAGGAGTATGCGGCTGGTTTTACCCCCAATCCCGATATTTTATGTAACCGCGAGATCAAATTTAAGGTTTTTCTCCAACGGGCGCTTGCATTAGGGGGGGATTATTTAGCGACGGGCCATTATTGCAGGCGATTAGAGAGGGGGGGGCAGTGGCATTTAGGGCGTGGCCTGGACCCTGAGAAGGACCAGAGTTATTTTTTATATACCTTAAAAAGTTCTATTTTAAAGCGGGTACTTTTTCCTTTAGGGGAGCTGCATAAAACGGAGGTACGTGCGTTAGCGGAGAGGTATGGGCTTGAGACGGCCCGGAAAAAGGATAGTACGGGAATTTGTTTTATTGGGAAGAGGGATTTTAAGAGCTTTTTGAGTCGATATCTTGCGCCTGAGCCCGGCAATTTTGAAACGCTTTCGGGCAGAGTGGTGGGGCGGCATGAGGGGATTGCTTTTTATACCATTGGACAGCGCAAAGGGTTGCATATAGGTGGGGAGGGTGAGGCCTGGTTTGTGGTAGGAAAAGATCCTGCGCGGCAGGTAGTTTATATTGAGCAGGGAGACCATCCTGCTCTTTATGCTGAGGGGCTTATGGCAATGGAGGGGTCATGGATAGGGGGGGTGCCGACCTTCCCTTTGCGCTGTCAGGCGAAGATTCGGTATCGGGCGCAGGATGTTGCCTGTACCCTTTACGAGGAGAGGGGGGGGCTTAAGGTCATTTTTGATGAGCCTCAGAAGGCGGTGACTCCTCGGCAGTCGATTGTTTTTTATCAGAATGAGCTCTGTTTAGGGGGAGCTATGATTGAGCAACCTCTACCAAATATTTTGGTTGTATCTTGATGGATTTTGGAGTATACTCCAAATAAAAGAATAAAAAATGGGAGTATACTCCAAATGTTTCGTTTCATTACCGAAACCTTTCACCGGCTCATCGAGAGCCTCACCCTATCCCGTACCCGCTATCTCTACTCCACATTTAACCTCAAGAATCGATTGACCGGCCTCATTGGCCCCCGAGGCGCCGGAAAAACGACCCTTCTACTACAATATATTAAAAATGAGCTGTATAAGGAGGGGAAAGCCTTCTATTTTTCGGCAGATTTGGTCTATTTTCAACAAACGACTCTCCTGGACTTTGTAAAAGATCTTCACCTCATTGAGGGATATCAAATCATATTTATCGATGAAATTCATAAATACCAGAAGTGGAATCAAGAGTTAAAAAATATTTATGATGCCTTTCCCTCTCTTAAGATTGTCTTTTCAGGAAGCTCAATGCTTGATTTGGTTGAAGGCAGCCATGATCTCTCCCGTCGTGCCAAGTTATATCGATTACATGGATTATCCTTTAGAGAGTACCTTAATTTCACTCTGAACCTTCACCTACAACCGCTTGCTTTTCAGGACATTCTAGAAGATCCCCTTGCGTCTTTAAGTTATGTGCAAGAAGTAGACAGAATTCTCCCCCATTTTGAGAACTATTTACAAAACGGATATTACCCTTTTGTATTCGAAGATCCGCATTCATATTATGAGAAAATCTCTCGAGTAATTGATAAAACAATTTTTGAGGATATTGCTAATTATTATAATTTGAAAACGCCTAATCTTTCTTATTTTAAAAGACTGCTCACTTACCTTGGATCGATCCCTCCAGGAGAGATGAATATGCACAATTTAGCAAAACATTTAGGGATTGATCACAAGACGGTTGACCATTATGTAGCTATTTTAGCCTCGGTCGGACTTGTGAGAGAGATGCATCCTTACGAGGTGGGGAGCGTGGGTTTGCGCAAACCTCTAAAAATCCTTTTAAACAACACAAATATCATGCATACATTACAGCAGTATTTGGGTCAGCCACCCTTTAAGGGAATGGAGCGGGAGCTTTTTTTCGTTCAATCTTTGCAAAATGCAGGGATCGAAGTTTTTTACTCCAAACAGGCCGATTATCGAACTCGCGAAGCTTTTTTTGAAATCGGTGGAAAAAATAAAAAAAAGAGTCAGCTCAAAGAATTAAAAGAGCCCTCTTATCTAGTTAAAGATAATATTTTACACCCTCTCAAGGGGGAAGTTCCCCTGTTTCTTTTTGGCCTTCTTATTTAGTTATTCATAGCATATAATGGTAGAGAGTTTAAATTTAAAATATCATTATGGCCGTTCATCCTATCTCAAATAGAGAGATTTTTACCTCAAAGACTCTTATTGGGATAGCAGCGACGTCAGCATGCGTGGCACTCGTACTCGCCATTCTCGTAATATGTCGTACGATTCCAGCTGGAACTAATGCAATAGTCGCTCTTTCGTTTGCAGCTTCTCTCTCCCTTATTTCATTCGCTTTAGGAGCAGTCCTATATAGGAGGAGTGAGCGGGAGGAATTGAAATGGAGTGAACAAGCAAGCCGCCCTCAAGTAAGCCGCCCTATTGATACAACTTGGCAAGCTGCTTTGCAAGCCATAGAACTTTTAAAAGAAGCTCCCGAAGAAAGCAGTCCAACGGTAGCAGGAACAGGTATCACAACATTAGAAAGCAGTCCAACGGTAGCAGGAACAGGTATCACAACATTAGAAAGCAGTCCAACGGTAGCAGGAACAGGTATCACAACATTACCACCCGAGTTACTGGTGAATATCATGAACCGTTTGCCACCGCGGGATTTGGCCTGTTGTGTTCAAGTCTGTAGAGAGTGGAACAAGATTCCAGGGGAAGATTTTGTTTTAAATAAACGACACCATTTGCATGCTTATTATATACGTACCTGTGGACAAGCAGAGAGTCCTGAAAAGATAGAAGCTTTGCAAGAGATTGCCCATCTTTTTGCTCTGTGGGGATATTTTAACACTGCTATAGAAGCTGCTCAAAAAATCAGAGATCGAGAGGTGCAGTTGAGGACGAGTTTAGATATCGCGCATCAGATGAGGCTAAAGGGGAAAGAGACAGAAGTAACCGCCTACACACATGCATTAGAAGAGCAGCGGGAAGCGTTGTGTCTAGGTACAAAAGGTTGTAGGCCTAGGTGCATAATGGCTTTAGCAGATGCAAAAGAGCAGGCTGTAACGGGGAGAATCACAGAGGCTTTAGCTGCATTACAAAGACTTTACATAGTTGTTAGGATAGCTAGTAAGATAGATTTCAAATGGGACAAATTTAGACGCGAGGTTGTGGAGCTCTTATTAGAAATCTATCATATGCCTTTAAGTAGCAAACATGAAAAAAACAGGTCAGGTTACTTGCTGGGAAAATATATGTGTATTCCATACAGGCTCGAAGTGCGCTCGATCCTTGCAGTGTACTTTGCAAA
>JABDCM010000021.1 GCA_013288105.1 Chlamydiota bacterium | reverse complement strand
AGATCCAGAGCGTATTGCTGTGATTTTAAAACAGTTACTTTCTATTGATGCCATCGTAGAGGTCTCTAAAGAGACGAAGCATTTAATCGTTTCAGATATTACAGCCAATGTGAATAAGGTCGCAGAGCTTTTAAATGCTCTAGATTCTGAACAGATGGCCATGGAGGTCAGTGAGTATAAGGTTAAAAGTGCAGACCCCGATGCTCTTGCCCAATTTGCCAATGAGGTGATGTCCTCTTTGGCCAAGGAGAACGCTCCCCGTCTTCTTGTACAGCCAGGCGGCCATTCCATTTTCATTGTGGGAAATGCAACTCTTATTCAAAAGACAGAGCAAGTTCTTCAATCCTTGGATGTTCCAGATATTGTTGATGTCACAGCTCCCCTCTCTTCTGCAGTTTCTGCGAGTAACCTTCACATGTATAAATTGAAATACCAGTCTGGGAAAGAGATCGCTGCGGCTCTGCAGACAATTGGGCAGAATTTGCAAGCCAATAACGTCTCCAACATAGATTTTATTAACACGCTTTATAGCGCTCAGTGGTTACAAGTGAATAACTCAATCGTCGTGACAGGAACTGCTGAGGTGCTAGAAAAGGTTGTCAATATTCTTGATGACTTAGACAAACAGCCCAAGCAGGTCTATATTGAAGTTCTTATCATAGATACGACGTTAGAAAACTCGCTAGATTTTGGTGTTCAGTGGATAGCACTGGGTGATGAGCAGAACAAGCTCGCCTATGCCTCTGGCCTTTTATCTAATCCATCAGGGACTTTCCCAGGCACAACCTTAGCGGGATCCCCCACAACAAACCCAGGTGCTGATTATGTAGCTTCGGGCAATAATTTAGCCTCAACCCCCCCCTTGGTTCCTAATCCAGGAAGAGATGTGCCTCTTCCCTCTCCAGGCAATCTCTCCGGTTGGACAGACATTGCGAGTCAGACCGCAGCTTTTGGTTTGGGAATTGTGGGTAATATCATCAGTCATAATGGCCACTCCTTTTTAACATTAGGCGCTCTGTTAAGCGCTTTAGATGAGGAGAGTGATACAGTAGTTGTCCTTAACCCAAAAATTATGGTGGAGGATACCCAATCAGCAGACTTCTTTGTAGGAAACAACATTCCCTATCAGACAACAAGTACGGTCATTCAACAAACAGGTTCTGTCACACAGAATATTCAATATGAGGATATTGGGATTGAATTACAGGTCACTCCTACGATTGCCCCAGATAATGTGGTGACCCTTCAGATCAACCAAAGTATTTCGGATGTGACCTCTGCAGCAGGAAATTTAACGCCTACGACGACAAAGATTTTGGCAACCACCCGTGTGCATGTTCCCGATGGGACCTTTTTAGTTATGAGTGGTCATATTCGTGATAACACTATTTATGTCCGTTCAGGCATTCCCTGTTTAGGGACGCTTCCTTGCATTGGGCCTACTTTTTCTCGTACGATTGAGCAGCGTTCCAAGAGAAATTTCATTATGTTTATTCGACCTAAGGTGATTTCAAACATTCAAGAGGGGATTAAAGTGACCAATCAAGAGGGTTATGATTACAACTGGGAGAGCTCCCCCTGTTCTATGACAGATTGTGGGATTAAGACAGCTCCTGAATGTGAGACCTATCCACCTCCTGAATGTCCTCCTAATTGAAGATGAAAAAGTGCATTCTACTGTTTTTAATATTGAGTATCTCCTCCTGTGGGAGAGTGAGCCGGGAGCTGCAACCTCCCATCTGTGCCCCTCCCCATCCCAAGGAGGTTTTTAGAGAGAAGAGAGGCCATCTCTCTCTTCCTACCTGTTTTTCTGTCTCCCCTTTTTTACCTCTTACAGAAGAGGAGAGCCATAGTGATTGGGGGAAAGAATATCAAATCGCTCTTGCTTTTGCAGAAGATTTTGATCTTTATCGCGCGATCACAGGATTTAAAAGAGCCCTTTTTTTTATTCCTGCAACATTGAAAGAACGGCGTCTAGAAATAGAATATGCTGAGATGCTCAGTTATTATTTAGGCAAGAAGTATACAGAGACCATCTATATTGTAGAGTCAACGGATTTAGCCTCTACAGATAGTTCCTTCCCCGCATTTTCCGATTTACTGCTCATTCTTTATGATAGTTACGAGCAGCTAGGAAAATGTGATCATGCGGCTCAAATAGGAAAACTGATTGAGGAAAAAGAGCCAGAAAAAGCAAAAAAATTAGCTCTTTTGACTGCTCTTAAAAAGGCTGATATGGCGGCTCTTCGGATGGAAGCGCAGAACAGTTGTGATCATGCCTATTTTGAAAAAATTGTTTCAAGTTATGAACAGGGGGCCAAGTCTATTAATAAAGCGCAGATTTTAAATGCGGTATTTCCCGGAGCGGGTTACTGGTATGTAGGATTAAAGGAGAGTGCGGTGACCTCTTTTATGGTGAATGCTCTTTTTATTGCTGCGGCCACACAGTTTTTTATACATGGTTATCAGGCTGCAGGGGCCATTACGCTGAGTTTGGAGGGGGGGTGGTATTTTGGAGGCATATATGGAGCAGGACTTGCAGCTAAGAGCTATAATGAAAATCTTTATGCCCAGTTTTCTCAGAAAATCACTCAACGCGAGCAGCTCTTTCCCCTTTTCATGTTGAAATACACGTTTTAGACTAGACCTCTTTCGAAATTGATTGGGCTCAAAAAATGAGAGATTTTCTTTTCTGTTTTTTAATCCATTCGCAGCACATACCTGAATAGGTAGGGCAAGAATGGATTGAAGAACAGAAAAGAAAAGGTCCATTTTATGATGCCAGATCATTTTTGAAAGAGGTCTACTATTGAAATTTACAACTCAATAAGCTATCCTCTCGCGAGAATTATGGAACTATTTAAATCGCTTGGAGATATTTTTCTTTTTTTAACGACCCCCATTGTTGTAGGGGCGAGCCTCTGGCTTTCTATTAAGACACGCTTCATTCAATTTCGAAAAATTCCCTATATGCTTCAGCTTTTTTTTTCTCTTCTTTTTAAATCAAAAAAGGGTTTAGAGGGGCAGGGGACCATTCAGGCGCACCGTGCTCTTTTGACAGCGATGTCTACAACCATTGGGATTTCTACGATTGTTTCTCCTGCTATAGCCATTCGACTAGGGGGACCTGGGGCAGTGATTGGATTTTTTATAGCAACAGTTTTAGGGGCGGCTGTGAATTTTACTGAGGTGACACTTGCTCTTTCCTACCGTAAGCACAATCCAAAGAGCGGAGTTGCGGGGGGGCCCATGCAATATTTACAGGATGAAATTAGCCCTTTTCTAGCTAAATGGTATGCTTTTTTTGCAGTTATTCTTCTGCTGGGTTGGTCAGCTGCTCAAGCGAACCAATTAGGTGAAATTTTAAACTCTCCTCTATTGGGATCTATACGTGTTTCCAATTGGATTTCCGGTCTTTTTCTAGCTATTTTTGTGACGATTATTTTGGTTGGGGGG
Organism: Chlamydiota bacterium; assembly: GCA_013288105.1. GTDB lineage: Bacteria > Chlamydiota > Chlamydiia > Chlamydiales > JAAKFR01 > JABDCM01. The sequence continues at coordinate 10,436 of JABDCM010000021.1, read as the reverse complement.
ATTACGCGGATTGCAAATTTTTCTGCAAAACTTGTTCCTGCGATGTTTGGAGTTTATGTGACAGGAGCTTTATGGATTGTGTGTACGCATGCAGCTGAGTTGCCGGCTATTTTTAACATGATTGTCTCTTCTGCATTTAGACCTCAAACCTTTGCGACAGGGATTACGGTAGGGGGGATTGTTTCTGCGCTTCGTTGGGGTATTTTCAAGGGGTTGCATGGGAATGAGGCGGGGGTGGGGACGCAGACGATTCCCCATTCGATGGCTCAGACCAAAGATCCCTATGACCAGGGGATTTTGGCGATGATCTCCACCTATTCTGCGGGTTTCATCTGTATCTTATCCAGTTTAGTGACCCTGATTACGGCGACTTGGCTTGACTCTTCGCTTTCTTTGGGGATTAATATGGTTGCGGCCTCATTTTATAATCAATTTGCCTATCTAGGGATTATCATTGTGGTGATCAGTGCTTTTTTATTTGCGTTTGGGACTATTTTGGGTAATAGCTTTAATGGGGGGCAGTGTTTTTCCTATCTTACCAAGAATCGTTTTATAAAGGCCTATTATCTTGTAATAGCGGTATTGATTTATGTAGGTTCTGTTTCGGATGTTGCGGCGGTTTGGTCTTTTGTGGATTATCTTTTAGTGCCGGTACTGATTCCGCATATTATTAGTGTAGTTTACCTTGCGTATAAGCAGAAAGGGTTATTTGTAGTGGATATGGCTGTCGCAAAGTCTTCGTAATTTCGGCTATACAGATTGCCCTTCGGTTTAATCGTTCATCACCTTTAAGAGCATGTGTTCCTCAGATGACATGTCAACTGTTAGTCTTGCACGAGTGGCTATTGTTACGGATCTCCTTTCATCATAAGTCAGTATGCAAAAAAATACCTACTCTCTATTTTTTTTGTTGTAATTTTTTTCTGATATCAACATCTTAAACCTTTCTTTATTTCTAAGCTTGGAGGAAATGGTAAAATGATAGGCAAATTTTTTAATTTTTTTATGTTGATGTGCGTGTGCTTGACTTGTTTTTGTGCACATACATCTTTCGCTTGTAGTAACGACTGCTCCATAAATACATTTGAAAACCAATTTGAGACAGTTTCTGATGATAAATATTACGTGAAATCTGGCACTGTTTTCGTCTCATCGCAGGAAATTTTTCTTTGCTTTGGAGAGCAACTTATTCCCGTAACTTTTGTAGAATGCGATGAGTATGGTGTATTCGTACGTCGTAATGCATTCAAATGGGGGCAATGTTCCATATGTCATTGGCCGCTGACTCCCTGGGGAACATGTAGCAATTCTGCTTGCCCTACAAAAGGGTAGGGTTATATGAGTACAGATATTTAGATGAAATTTTCTGGGTTCCTTATCCCTATTTTTCTGTCGCTCTTGTTATGTTCACAGCAAATTTTTGCAATCGCAGATCTATCCCAAGTTCCTAAAAAAGAAATGGATAGAATTGAAAATTTTTTATCTTATCTTATTTTAGATGAGGGATTTGCTTATGTATTATTTGGTTCTAAACCAATGTCCATAATAGGATACGATAAGACCACTCCTATATCATATAAAGAGCTGTATTCATCTCCTCTTTTTGAACTAGAGTCATGGTGGAAAACCTGGGAGAAATATCAATATCTTTTTCCAATGGAAGAGTATTTATTTTTCGTGCAAAATAAAGAAACTTGGTTTGAGATTATTCTAATTAATAAGGTGAATTTTATAAAAATCATTGAAACTCACTTAACACTTTTTCAAGAAAAAATAGGTCAAACCCTGTCGACCAATGAAATCTTCAACCATATTGTCTCTTCAGACGATTTTTTTACGGTTGGATTGAATAAGAGTCAGACACTATTTGGCCTTCTTCTAGGCTATGGCAAAGATAATGCAGAGGGATTTGAAAAGTATTTTTCAAAGGAGAAAAAAACAGCTCCTCCACCATTAGCAAGCATGCAAGTTGACAACTTGCATGGACTTATGCTGCCCTGTTTCGTTTCGTTTTCAAATCAGGAAACTAAGGGCATCATAAAAAAATATCATAGAGAGAGGCAAAAGATAATGGATATATACTCTAAAGGCAGCTTTCTCGAAATAACTCTTAAAAAGTTGACGGCAACTCCCGCTAAATCGTAAGGGTAAGCTGCTGCGCAATCCCCTTCAAATACTCCGCTCGCCTCTTCGGTAATTCCGGAACCTCTACATTGTCCTCTATCAAATTCATGAGATGTGCTCTGCGACAATTGAAAAAAATCTGATTCATATTCATACCCATGGGCGCTCTTATCCAACCCAGCTCTAAGCCTAACTTAACAAGACTCAAGGAATTAAGAGCTTCAATAACTTCAAGCTGATAAGCATGTGTCAATAACCCAAGCGCCCGTGTCACCCTATTTTTAATCTGCTCGTTATCCCCCTCCTGAATCTTTTTTCTGATATTGATCTCAGTCACAACCGCTCGTGTCGCCCACATCCTCATCGCTGTCAGAATGTACTCCTCCGTTAATCCAAGCGTACAGGTATTGTGCGCAACTAAAATATCCCCAATCATTTCAGTCGTTTTCCCCTGCAGCCCTATCGCCTCCACCTCCTCATCTTTTTCTCTTTCAAGTAATTCAGCCAACTCTCCCGTCTGAATAATAGCAGGAATATGAAGATAAAGAGCAATAGAGAGTCCTGTTCCTGCTTGACGGGGATTGGAGGTCAAAAAACCAAAACGGGGATGATAAGCAAAATCATTGGACCTCCCCATATAAGTCTCAATACGCGCTAAACGATTCCACGTTTTTTCAATATCTTGCTGCATATCTATCATATTAAGTTGGATATGATCCTGAAGATTAAAAACAGCAAGAAATTCTCCCGAATCATCAAATACAAATCCTTCTCCCCCATGTGCTTGATAAAAGTTATCTAGAATCATAAAATGTTCTAGAAGAAATTCTTTTTGGAGGGGGGTCATTTTCTCTGAGTGGTAGAGAAGAGGATGGTTGATTTCTGGAGACTCTTTGAGACTGTCGTATAAAAGAGTAATGATTTGCTGCTCTTTGTCCTTATCCAATTTATTGGGAAATTTGAATTTAGAGAGGTTACGGGAAAGAGAGAGGGTAGAGGCCAACCAAACGTTATGCGTCTGCTTTTCCCAGGGGTTCTTCAATTGGTAAAGAGGATCAGATTCATTTTTCTTGGTCATTATCAGCCTTTTCTTTTATCTCTCGAATTTGATCTCGTAAGAGAGCTGCTTGTTCATAGTCTTCTCGAATCAGGGTTTCATCAAGTGCTTCATTAAGAGCGATGAGTTTTAAAGTAGGACTGATTTCTGTTACCTCTCCGGGAGCACGTCCAATATGAAGAGGTTGGGTCTTTTTATTTGAGGTGAGATGACGTGAAATGCGATTTTCTTTCAAAAGTTCGTCAGTCAATGTTTCTCCAAATACGGAGTAACATTCTCCACAGCCTAAAAGGTGGCCCATCCGAATGGCGTCTAAAGAGACGCCACAATTTCCACATGCTAAAGCTGTCCCCATATGCTCCTTCTGACTATCCACCTTATGAAAAATTCCATAGAGTCGTTTTTCTAAATGGGGGCAGCTGGCGCACATAACAGTACGCGTCATCTTGTTATCTACGATTTCTGTGTAACAGACAGCTAAAGGACGTTTGCATTCTGTACAATCTAAGGGGCGATCAGCCATGTTTTTGTTTCCTCTAAAAAAATGATCTTACTTATGCCACAGAATATTTGCAGTCAAAATTCACTTTAGCTATATGGAAAGCATGGCAATTATTTTTTTTATTATGTCAGGAGCAATGGTCGCTGTTTTTTGCGGAAAAAGAAAATGGGCGATAGGGTTGCTTCTTTTTGGAATTTTTTGTTGTTGGTTGATGTTAGGGCATCATGCAACAAACGAATTGAAAATTAACTGGTAAGAGCGGATGTGGGAAAAAAATCTTAATGCTCTGATGGTCCTTATTTTGGCAGGAGTGCTGTTATCTGCATTTAGTGTGCAAATTTTTCTTCATGAGCAGCCTTGCCCACTTTGTATGTTACAAAGATTGGGGATGTTAGGGGTTGCAACGGGTGCTTTAATGAATATGAAGTTTGGGGTCAGTACCTCTCATTATGGTCTCTCGTTGCTGTCGGCTCTTATGGGGGGATTTGTTGCTTTAAGACATATTTTTCTTCATGTATGTCCCCAATTTCCCGCCTATGGGACGCCTGTTTTTGGACTGAGTCTGTATACATGGTCTTTTATTGTTTTTGTCTGTGTGGTCACTTACATTGCACTGCTTATGATTATTTTTAATAAACGAGAAAAGTCTCATGGAAAGGGGCAGATGATGAATGGTTGGTGCCGTTTTGCCTCTTGTATGATTTTGCTTGTTGCTCTTGCAAATGTAGCCACAACTTTTGCTCAGTGCAAGTGGGGCCCCTGTTTAGGCTGATGCCAACGGCGGTATAACCACAATCCAGATACTTTAGCTACCTCTAGGCTCATCGTTCCTATTAACAAACAAGAGAGCGTAGGTTTGCAATGATCAAATAGAGTCTCATTATCACGAGACAGATAACTTTTAAGGTAAGCAAATCCCTCTAGAATGACAAGAGCGCAGCCAAGATAGCGGAACTTGACGAGAGGATCTCTTACTTCAGGGTAGGTACGTATATCTGTGGGATCAAATGAGTGAACAGCCATCCAGTGCGCCTTTTTGAAAAAAAATCAAGTTCTGTTGTCAATATCAGTTAATACAAAATGTCAAAGTCGATTTCTTTCTTTTTTTCAAAAAGAAACGGCATTCTATGGGAAATAAAAAGTGGGCCCTGGAGCTGCGGAGCCATTTTTCATGCTCAGCTAGATCAAGGGCCATCCAACGAATTGGGTCTTGATGGACTCGAACCATCGACCCCCTCATTAAAAGTGAGGTGCTCTAACCAACTGAGCTAAAGACCCAAGTAAAATAAGAGAGATAACTCCCTTCAATATAATGACCCCAAGGGGATTCGAACCCCTGTTATCGGAATGAAAATCCGGTGTCCTAGGCCGGGCTAGACGATGGGGCCAAAAGAGGAAGCCATTTTAACTCCCTACACAATTTATCACAACGAAATCTACACGGTCAGGATTTCTTTTTCCTTTTGCTGCGCCAACTCGTCCGTCACCTTACAAAATTTATCCGTTGCTTCCTGAATCTTCTTCTCTTGCTTTTTCATAAGATCCTCAGGAATATCTCCATTCGCCTTCAATTTTTTAATTTTTTCGTTGGCATCACGTCGGATATTACGAATACTAATTTTAGTCTCTTCACATTTACGGTGCGCCTCTTTCACCATGTCTTTTCGAATCGCCTCTGACATTTCAGGAATGAGAATGCGCAGAACATTTCCCTCAACTACCGCTCGTAAATTGAGATTAGCAGCCTCAATCCCTTTGGCAATGGCATGTACATTCTGAGCATCAAAAGGGGCAATCAAAAGTTTTCTGGACTCAGGAACAGAGATAGAGGCCATGTCGTGTAGACGCATCTTAGTCCCATACACCTCGACCATCACGTTTTCTACAAGCGCAGGGTTCGCTCTTCCTGTCCTTAACCCTTTAAGCTCCTGCTTAAAATGGTCAACGGCCGCTTGCATCTTCTTGTTTGTCTCATCTAAAACATCCATATCAACCCCTGATTATAGTTCCAATAGGCGCTTCCGAAACAGCATCCAACAAAGATTCCGAAAGAAAATTGAATACGCGGATCGGAATAGCTGCCGTCATACAGAGCGTAACCGCTGTTAAATCTAAAATTCCCAGCCGTTGATCTAAAACCTCTTTATAAGTGATTTGATCATATTTTTTCGCATGCTTATTTTGTCTTGGGTCTTGATCATATACTCCATCTACTTTCGTAGTGCCTTTTAGGAAAAGATCGGCCTCTATTTCACACGCCCTTAAAGCAGCGGCTGTATCTGTAGTAAAATAGGGATGCCCAGTCCCCCCTACAAATAAAACAATTTTACCCTCTTTGAGAAAACGCATCCCCTTTTCCCACTGATAGGTCTCTCCTACTAAGGGACATTCAATGGCAGAGAGGATTACAACCGGACAGCCCTTCTGAATCAGAGCCTGTTGGAGTGTGATTCCATTGATAAGCGTGGCGAGCATTCCAATCTGATCGGCTGGACTGCGCGGAAGACCCCAAGAAGAGCCCTGCTGAATTCCTCGAAAGATATTGCCCCCTCCCAGAACAATCCCGATTTCCATTCCTTGGAGATGAATGTGACGAATTTTTTCGGCAACGAGATGGACCGCATCCTGAGAAACTCCGAAAGGAAGATTTCCCATAAGAGCCTCTCCAGAGATTTTAAGAAGAATTCTTTTAAAAGGAGAGATGAAAGAGGAGGAGTTACCCATAATTTTTCACCGATGGTATCGGATGTTCGCAATAAATGCAACAGATGCACTCCTTCCAATCAAATTTATTAAATATATTTTTAAATTTTAGATAAATTGAATTTTAACATTTTCTTAATCAGAAAATGGTACAATAGGTGCCCTATGAGTAAAGTGCATTCCATTGCCTGTGGCCTACCCTTCTGTCAAAGTGCGCAGGGTAAACAGACAGATCTTTCTATTAGACTTAGAGTTACTGCAATAGCTATTGGAACCATCGTAGCTATCGGGGGTATTCTCATATTAAGAGGTACGCCGGGAATGAGCTCATTGGGGCACGTAGCTGCATGGATTGAAATTTCAGTAGGTGGAACACTGGTTCTAATAGCTGCATCAGTCAAGTACGTCGAATATGAAAATACTGATGCACCACTAATAAATGCTGATGCGCCACCAACATCTGAAGATCTCATCCCTTCTAAACCAGCTCAAAGAAAGGAAGAATTACATACAGCCGACAAACCCACAACTCAGGTTAGTAGAAGTAAGATAAATACTGATGCGTCACTAACATTTGAAGATTTCATCCCTTCTAAACCAGCTCAAAGAAAGGAAGAATTACATACAGCCGACAAACCCACAACTCAGGTTAGTAGAAGTGAGATAGCGGAAGAGGAGGCTATTCTCATCTCAGAGGAGACTATTGCGAAACTTCAATCAAGTATGGCAATCATTCTAGAAATGGCACTAGGTGAACGGGGAGGGATAAAGTTTTATGCTAGTAAGTTTGGTCATCGAATATTTACTTTAGATACAGCTCCAGATATTATATTCAAAATGGCTCCTAATGATAATCCATCGGTACGCGAGCGCCATCAAAGAACGCTCGCAGCCATTGAGGTATGCCGAACCTATCAATTAGGATTATTAGTTATACCACGAGTCAAACTATTTACTGTTACGATTAAAGGCGAAAAGTACGTTATTATTGCTGAACAAAAATTAGATATTAATCCTTATGAAAGCGCTCAAGAGCAGTATTATGAAGAGTTTGCTGATAGCTTAGATGAAACAATTCGTCAATTAGCTATTTTTATCTGCAAAACAGGATATAGGGACGTTGCGTGGCGTAATAACCCTATCTTGAATAACAGCTTTGATACAAATGGAAATCGGAGATTTGCTCTTATTGACCTTGAAGACATAGATGATCCACAAATTGGTCTGTTTGGTGGAACAGGCGAGAAGACGAAAGGTTTAGTACGATGCGTCAATGAACGGCAAGGTCTAATTGTCGAAGCGATAGCTAAAGCAAACGGAATAGAAACAACTAGGTTTCACAGGGCGTATGAACGAAGAAAAGCAGAATTAGAGGATGGGAAGAAGCTTCAGCTGTATTATGCAAAAGCCGAGGTAGTCCGAGGAGATGAACCTGTAGTTGGTGATATCGATTCTATGGATTTTGCTCCTTATTCAGCCGAAAAAGCTGCACAACTCCGAACATTTGCCTCTATTCTTTTAGCTGCCATTAATGCAAAAATAGCCAGGAGTTCCCCAGAAGAGTCCATTAAGGGGCGCCGTTATATTTCTATTGATTTCCATAATGATGAAGACTTTACAGGGATGGAAGTTAAGTTAATAATCGCACCAGGTGAAGAGGGGTATATACGTCCTACAGATGACGAATTCTACAATGTTACCTATTTAGGATTTGTAACCCATAAGTTCGTTCAAATGGGTCTTATCTATAAAGCGATACGCGATCCTTATTACTATTATATTCAAGCGTAATCTCTGACCATTAAAAGGAGAGATTTTTCATCTCTCCTTATTGACCTACTTTCCAGCGAAGAAATTGCGTAAGCTTCAATGTTTTCCCCACCTCTTTCCCTCTTCTTGCGACAAGCTCGCTGATAGTGAGAGAGGGCTCTTTCACAAAATGTTGATTGAGAAGACAGACCTGGTCGAAATAGGCTTTCAGTTTCCCCTCAACGATCTTATCGATGACATTAGCTGGTTTATTTTGAACCTGAGCACGCCCGATCTCTTTTTCATGTGCGATGATGCGAGAGGGGACCTCTTCAGGAGAAAGATACTCTGGAGATTCTGCCGCAACATGCATAGCAATCTCTTTCGCAAGAGCCTCTTCTGCAGAGCTTCCCTCGATTTCAACAAGAGTCACCAACTTTCCGCCTGCGTGAGAATAGAGAGCAAGAGAGGCATTTTTCTTTTTGGGGAAAAATTCCACACGTCTCACCTGAATATTCTCCCCTAGCGCCTGCACTAAAGTCGCTCTAAACTCATCGATGGTCAAAGAGGGATCTTTCGGATATTTATGAAGAAGAAACTCTGAGACAAGACAGGAGGGCATAAGAGCTGCCTCTTTGACTAAAACAGTCACAAACTCTTGAAAACGCTCATTTTTGACTACGAAATCGGTCTCGCAATTTACCTCGACAAGGACAAGGCTTTGTGCGCTTTCGGAGGCAATAATCACCCCCTCTTTGGTCTCTCGTCCCTCTTTTTTTACCGCAGTTGCAATTCCAGCTTTACGAAGATTCTCGATGGCAAGCTCCATATCCCCGCTTGCAGCTGTCAAAGCCTCTTTACATTTGCTCATGCCGACCCCTGTTCTTTCTCGGAGGGTCTTTAACATCTGAGGAGTAATCTCTGTCATGATACCACCTCCTCCTCTTTCATCTCTTTAGATGAGGGTTTTTCCCCCTCCTCCATCTCCTCATCTTCTAAGGAGAGATTAAGAGCATTTTTCTTGTCGATAATGGATTGAGTCAACGCTTGAAGAATCAATTTTACACTCTTCAGAGCGTCATCATTGCAAGGGATTACATAATCAATAGGGTCTGGATTGCAATTGGTATCTACAAGGCTCATCACAGGAATTCCCAGTTTAACAGCCTCAGCAATGGCAATGTGTTCATGGCTCGGATCCACGACGATCAAAAGACCAGGCAGTTTACGCATAGAACGAATTCCTGACAGGTTGCGCTCCAATTTGATCTGATCTTTTGAAAGAAGAGAGAGCTCTTTTTTTGTTAAACCCTCACCACCTGTAGAGACCTTTTTCTCAATTTTTTCTAGTGTCTTAATGGAATTTCGGATGGTTGCCATGTTAGTTAACATTCCTCCTAACCATCTTTCGCACACATAGAATTCACCGCAAGCCTCGGCACATTCGCGGACGACAGTTTTAGCCTGCTTTTTGGTCCCGACAAAGAGAATAGATTTACGAGCAGCTACAGTCTCTGCAACCACCTGTTTTGCAATGCGGATCTGTTGCAAGGTTTTTGCAAGATCGATGATATAAAGACCATTGCGCGTTTCAAAAATAAAGCGTCTCATTTTTGGATTCCAGCGTCTCTTCTGGTGGCCAAAATGTGCTCCTGCTTCTAGCAGGTCCTTAATGGAAATTTCCTGATTTTGTTGTTGTGTGGTCAAGCCTTGTCCCTCTACGTTTTAATTTGTTTTTTTTTACGTAACTCGTCTCGGCATCTCCCCTTTATAGAGGGTATTTACAGAGTCCGTATGGCGGCTTTTTGAATCTTTTTTCACTCTGTCTTCGATCGATTCTTGGCCTACTTATTCAAGTATGTCCTGCGAATCGATAGAAGAAACCGCAAAAAAATCTCTCAAAAAGTCGCTGATGCGGACTCTGTAAACACCCTCTAAGAGGGAAATTTCGGTCTTGAGAAAAGCGCCTGATCAGAATCGAACTGACACGAGTAGCTTGGAAGGCTACGGCTCTACCATTGAGCAACAGGCGCGGGCAACTTAAGAACCTGAGTTTTGGGTTTTTCCCCCTCAAATTCAGGAAGTTTACGTGCATCTCTTGTGCTTTTCCGACTCGTAAAGGGCCTTTGGCCATTTACTTCACCGGAAAATCCCAAGATCTGCGGTGTAAACTTCTCTGACTTCGAGGAAGACAACCCAAAACTCAGGTTAAGAAGTGGACAAAACTATAGAGGAGATCGCTTTTTTATGCAATAATTGCTGAAAAATGAAGAAAAGAAGAATTCCCCACCTATCTGTTTC
>JABDCM010000020.1:11716-14137 GCA_013288105.1 Chlamydiota bacterium | reverse complement strand
TTCTGTTTATTGATTAATTTGATCTGATTCCACTTTTCTTGAAAGGCAGGATCATTTGCATAGCCTTTGAGTCTTTCTAACTCCTCCAAATGGCACCTCCATCTATCTCCGATCACCTCATGACAGAGAGTGGCAAGAGCGGGATTAGTCACCGTCAGCCACCTTCTCGGGGAGATTCCATTTGTAATATTTACAAATTTTGAGGGATCATAATCATAGAAATCTTTCAGAAGTGATTTTTTGAGCAGTTCTGAATGGAGGGCGGCAACCCCATTGATCATGCGACTTCCTATACAGGCCAGATGAGCCATTCTCACAAATTTATTTCCATTGGGTTCTCTATTTTCCTCAATAATAGAAAGGCGTGCCACTTTTTCGGGATCATGGGGAAATTTTTTGCGCACCTGATTGAGGAAATGGTGGTTGATTGCATAGATGATTTCTAAATGGCGCGGCAGAGTGTCTTGAAAAAGGGGAAGAGGCCATTTCTCTAAAGCCTCTGGCAAGAGGGTATGATTCGTATAGGCAAAGGTTTGAATGGTAATTTCCCATGCTTTTTCCCAAGATATATGGTGCTCATCGAGCAAAAGACGCATCAACTCAGCGACAGCAATAGAGGGATGGGTATCGTTGAGTTGGATCGAAAAACTGAGAGCAAAGAGTTCGATATTTTTAGTTTTGATCAGGTGAAGACGCATCATATCTTGAAGAGAACAGGAGACAAAAAAGTATTGTTGCTCCAAACGCAGCCTTTTGCCTTCAAGGGGTTCATCATTGGGATAAAGCGCTTTAGAAATATTTTCAGAGCACATTTTTTCATTAACAGCTTGTGCGTAATCTCCCCGATTAAAAGCGGAAAAATCAAAAGATTCATGCGCCTCTGCTTTCCATAAACGGAGGATATTCGTCCCTTTTGTATTATTTCCTAAAATGGGTGTGTCATAAGGAACTCCTCTTAACAGGTGCTTTGGAATCCATTTTGTCCGGCTATTTCCTTGTGCATCTTTTTCAGTTTCTAACCGCCCCCCCATTTTGATTTCTACAGCAATTTGAGGACGGGGTAATTCCCAGGGATTTCCTCTGAAAAGCCATTTGTCCCCCTTTTCAACTTGCCAACCATTTTCAATATGTTGAGTAAAAATACCAAATTCATAGCGAATCCCATAACCGATGGCAGGGATGCGCAGAGTAGAAAGAGAATCCATAAAGCAGGCAGCTAAACGTCCAAGCCCCCCATTACCAAGACCTGGCTCCTCCTCCTGAGCAATGATTGCATCCAATGAGAAGCCCTCTCCTTTAAGAGCCTCTGCAACCTCATTATAAATATGAAGGCTTTTCAAATTGTTTGAAAGGTGGGGTCCCAGTAGAAATTCTGCTGAGAGATAGGCCACCACGCGCATAGGAACCTCCAAAAACTCCTGAACATCATGGAGCCATTTATAGAGCATATGGTTGCGTACAGTATAGGCTAGGGCCATATAGAGATCGTGAAGAGTGGCATTGGAGAGAAGACGCCCTTGTACATAATGCAGGTTATCTAAAAAAGCTTTTCTAAATTCCTCTGGAGTAAAGAGGGGTTTTTGTTCCAATACGCTTGTCATGGTGCCTCACAAGTAGTTAAATTTTGATCTGCATCAATAACCCATCCTCCTCCAACTGCCTTATAAATATCGATAAGGGAGAGAAAAACAAGGCTTTCTGAATTGATAAGTTCAAGTTGAGCTTGAAAAAGAGAGGTCTCTGCATTTAATACAGTCAAATAATCATTTTGTCCATTGTCATAACGGAGAACAGACAATTTAAGATAGTCTGCAAGAGCATCGACTAGTCGTGTGCGCACCTCCACAATTTCTTTTGACTTCTGGTATCCAATCAGGGCATCAGATACCTCTTGCATTGCCACTAGGATAGTCTGCTGATAGGTGTGAATGGCTTCACATGCCAAAGCTTTGGCCTCCTCTAACTGGTAGGTCAAGCGCCACCCCGTGAAAAGGGGTTCTAAAAAGGCAACTCCCCAATTCCAGTTCTGACTGCCTTGAGAGAGAAAATTGCGAAGGGAGGTGCTCTCATATCCAAAAAGAGAGGTAAGAGAGATGGCAGGGAAAAAAGCTGCCTTTGCAACTCCAATTTCAGCATTGGCAGCGATTAATTGATATTCAGCCTGCAAAATATCGGGACGGTTGTGAAGAAGTTCCGAGGGCAATCCTACAGGTACGGTAGGGGGTGATTTTAAATTCTCTATAGACTCTCCTCGACAAATATTAGTGGGAGGGATTCCGATTAAAGTGGAAATCAAATCCTCTTGCTGAGGGATGAGCTCTTCGAACTGTTTAATCTGTACCTCTGCTAATTCTGCTTGCGATCAGGCAGAATCGCAAGCAGAATTAGCAGAGGTACAGATTAAACAGTTCGAAGAGCTCA
>JABDCM010000020.1:0-11706 GCA_013288105.1 Chlamydiota bacterium | reverse complement strand
TGGAGGTGTAGGTCTGTTGAGAAATTGCAAGTTGACTATCGAATTGTCTGAGTTGGATATAGGCTTGAGCAAGACTGCTCACTAGAGTTAAAAGTACAGTGCGTCTTGCCTCTATTTCCGAGAGAAAAAGAGAATAAAAGGCCTCTGAGGCATTTCGAATTTTCCCCCAGAAATCGATCTCATACGAGAGGCTTAAACCGAGATTGTAAACTGTATTGTAACGAGTACCAGGATAGAGTGGGGAAAAATTAAGATTATTGGTGAGCCCCTCTCTTAAAACGCTTGCATTTGCATCTATTTCAGGAAGCAGTTGAGAGGCGATGATCCGGTATTTTGAATAAAATTCCAAAACTCTGCAGGTGGCGACTTGAAGATTCTGATTATTGACAAGAGCAAGAGCGATTAAATCATTGAGAACAGGGTCATTGAACTGCTTCCACCATTGTATGTTTGCACAATCTGTAGAAGCAGAATCTGACTCAAAGCGCCATTCTGAAGGTATATCCATGTAGGGACGCTGATACCAGGGTTTGAAATTACAAGAAAAAAGCAGCAGAAAAAGGAGAGTCCATCTCATTTTTTTCTCCTCTCTTCAATGAGTTTAAAAAATAGGGGAACAAAAAAGATGGCAAAGAAGGTGGCCGCACACATGCCTCCCACGACTCCTGTACCTACAGAATGGCGGCTTGCAGCCCCTGCCCCTGAGCTTGTAATGAGAGGAAAAACGCCTAATATAAAGGTAAGAGAGGTCATGATAATCGCACGGAAACGGAGACGTGCAGCGTAAAGTGCAGCTTCAACAATCTCCATTCCCTCATCTTTTTTGACACGCGCAAATTCGACAATCAAGATGGCATTTTTAGCAGCAAGGCCAATAAGGGCGACAAGTCCAATTTGAAAGTAGACATCGTTGTACATTCCTCGCATCCAAATAGCAAGAAAAGCACCGAAAATTCCAAAGGGAACTGCCAGCAAAATAGCAAAGGGGAGAGTCCATCTTTCATACAGGGCTGCAAGCACGAGAAACACCATGATCAGTCCTGCAAAAAGAGCATGGAAGGAGGATCCTCCAGCCTCTTTTTCTTGATAAGCCTGTCCACTCCATGCAAAGGACATACCTGGGGGAAGGTTTTCTTGAGCAAGCCTCTCCATCGCTCTCATCGCCTCTCCGGAACTAAACCCGGGAGCAGGACTTCCCGTGATTTTAGCTGCAGGAAATCCATTAAATCGACTGATGAGAGTGGATCCCTTAGAAAAACGGGTTTTAATGAGCGATTCTAAGGGGATCATGGCATCTGTCGCAGAGCGAACATACACTTGACCAATATCCTCAATCGTCGCCCGATATTCCGGTTCTGCTTGAACGATTACCTGAAAAATACGCCCATACTTATTGAAGTAATTCACGAAAAGAGAGCCCAATAAAACTTGGAGCGTGTCATAGACATCGCCCACTCCTACTTGATAGGCGCGTGCTTTTGCTGTGTCTAAATCTACATATAATTCTAGATTATCTGCTTCTACAGAGGTGGAGAGATTGACAAGTTCAGGTGAAGTGGCTGATTTTTTAATGATATCTCGAGTGACCTTTTCCAGATCGGCAAGAGAGGTTTCGCTCTCATTGACAATCCAAAATTCAAATCCCCCCACAATCCCAATACCAGGGATTGCTGGAGGGTTAAAAGCCATGATTTGCGCATCAGAAATGGGATAAAATTCCCGATTGAGTTGATCAATGAGAGCAGAGGCTTGAAGGGTTTTACCTTTTCGATCTTTCCACTCTTGCAGATTGATAAAATAGGCGCCGATAGAGGTTCGACTGATCATTTCAAGTAAGCTAAATCCTGAAAAGCTAATGAATTCTTTAATAGCGGGCGATTTTTTACCAATGGTCTCCATTTTTTCTGACACTGTACTCACACGATCTGTACTTGCCCCATCTGGTAGTTTAGCTACAGCCAAAATATATCCTTGATCCTCATTAGGGACTAAAGAGGTTGGCGTGAGATGAAAGAGGATGATGATAGCAATAAGAAGAATGGAACAGAGGGTGATTCCAAAAAAAGCATGTCGAATAATCCAGGAGGCGCCTTTGATATAAAGATCGGTAAGATGGGTAAACCCTTTGTTGAATAGGTCTGCGGCTTTAGAGGGCTTTCTCGGTTTTTTCATAAGAAGGGCAGCTAAAACAGGACTGAGCGTCAAAGCGACAAATCCTGAGATCACGACAGAGAGGGCAATGGTAATGGCAAACTGCTTATAGAGTTGTCCTGCAATGCCCCCGATAAAGGCCACAGGAACAAAAACTGCAGAAAGCACGCATACGATAGCAATGACAGGTCCTGATACCTCAGCCATCGTTTTTAAGGCAGCCTCTTTGGAAGAGAGGTTATGTGTATGCATGTTGTGTTCCACATTTTCTACGACAACAATGGCATCATCCACCACAATCCCTACAGCGAGAACCATTCCGAAAAGGGTCAGCGTATTGAGAGAAAAATCTAGGAGATACATCCCTGCGAATGTCCCAATAATGGAGACAAACATGGCAATGACGGGAACAAGCGTTGCGCGAAAATTTTGAAGAAAAAGCAGAATAACAAGAGAGACAAGGAGGGCAGCTTCTATGAGAGTTTTTTGTACCTCTTGAATGGAGAGTTTAATAAAGGGGGTTGTATCGTAGGGAATTGAGTAATCAATGCCGGGGGGAAAAAATTTTTTCAGCTCCTCCATCTTTTTTTTGACACTTTCAGAGACCTGTAGAGCATTTGCACCATAATCTTGATAGATGGCAATGAGAGCAGATTTTTTTCCGTTGACCTTTCCTTGTACATTATAGCTTTGAGCTCCCAGTTCGATGCGTCCTACATCTTTGATTTGGACCATGGCACCCTCTGTATTTGCTCTCAGAATGATATTTTCATATTCTTGAGGAGTCGAGAGACGTCCGAGAGTATTCACAGGAATTGTGAGAGGCACGGGGGTGATATTAGGAGCTTGACCGAGTTCTCCAATGGTTCGTGCCTCATTTTGCCCTTTAATAGCATTCACCACATCGGTTGCTGTTAATTTCAATTGAGCCAACCGGTCGGGGCGCAACCAGACGCGCATGGAGTAATCCAGTGCATTGAGGACATTTGCACTGCTTATTCCTTTGATTCTCTGCAATTCATTGGCAATGTGGATCGTGGCGTAGTTATTCACATAGATTTCATCATATAATCCCTCGGGGGATTCCAGAGAGACGAAAAGAAGAATGGTGGGAGCCTGTTTTGTGACGGAGACCCCCTGTTTCTGTACCTGCTCAGGCAGTTGGGACATGGCCAGATCGACCCGGTTTTGTGTATTTGTGAGGGCCAAATCGGGGTTAGTTCCTAGTTCAAAATAGACGTTCAGCGACAAATTTCCAGGAGTTGTATTTTGAGAATACATGTAGATCATTCCTTCGACACCATTGATCTGCTGTTCTAAGGGGGCAGCTACCGTATCTGCCATTGTTTGAGCAGTTGCTCCTGGATAAGAGGCGCTGACAAGAATAAGAGGGGGAGCGATGTTAGGATATTGTTCAATGGGAAGCGCTCCAAGAGCTCCCAAACCTACTAATACGAGGATGATAGAGATGACAGCTGCAAAAATGGGGCGGCCCAGAAAAAACTTTGAGATCATGGGAGTTGGACTACCATTGTTGCGGAGGGTTTTTTAGAAGTATCGACGATGGGGGTTCCTGTGTGAACCTTATTGACCCCCTCGACAATGACGCGGTCTCCTTTTTGTAATCCTGCTGTAATAAACCAGTAATTGTTATACCAATCTCCTGTGGTGACGAAACGGATTTCTGCCTTCTGATTTTGATCGACCACATAGACATACATTCCCTTATCTCCCTGTTGAATGGCCTGTTGAGGAATGATGATTGCATGAGGACGAGAAGCTCCCAGCACTCTTGCCCGCACAAACTGTCCAGGGAGTAACTCTCTTTCCGGATTGGCAAAGACAGCTCGAACGGTCATGGTGCCCGTATCTGGATCTAACATGGGAGCAGTAAAGTCTACAGATCCCAAGTAGGGAAATTGCGAACCATCTGCCAAGATCAGCTCAACTTGGAAATAGTTGTCTTTTGGAAAAATGAGTTCATTTCTTTCAATTTCCTGCCGATTTTTTAACAGATAATAATCTGACACGCTGAAGATGACCCAGATAGGATCAACGACTGCTACATAGGTTAAAAGTCCATTTATGGAGGGGGTAATTAGGGTACCCTCTTTGTATTTAGAGCGTCCAGTGAGTCCGGAAATAGGGCTTGTGATTGTCGTATAGCTCAAGTTGAGTTGTGCTTTTTCAAGACGGGCCCGAGCGGAGATGACCTCTGCTTGATCTGCAAGCTGTTCGGCGGTTGCGTTGTCTAGATCCCTTTTACTGGCAGCCTTTTGTTCATAAAGAGGGAGATAGCGTTTTACGGCCTGTTCTGCCGCCCATAGAGTAGCTTCTCGTCGATCCAGTTCTCCTTTTGAGGCTTCTACAGAGGCTTGAAATTGACGAGGGTCAATTTCGAAGAGAAGATCACCTGGTTCAACAAAGGAGCCCTCTTTGTAGTCAATTTTCCAAAGATAGCCCTCTACTCTGGAGTAGATTTCGACCAAATGAGAGCTTTGAGCGACCCCTACGAAGTCAAGAGAAACAGGAATGGTTTGCGGCGTAATTTCGTAGGTGGTTACGGGAACAGCGGGTGGGGTAGGAGGGGATTTTTTTGAACAGCTAAAAAGACAGAGAGCCAAAAAAATGTAAATATTTTTTTTAGTCATATTTGCGGAATAACATATGCTGAAGATTTTTGAAAGGTAATTATGAAACTAAAATCTCGGCTTTTGATGAGTATGGGGATGATTCTTCTTGTGACGAGTCTACTCTCTTTTATTTTGATTGATCATTTTATGAGACAAGAGGTGAGGCGAACGGGAGTTAAACTTACGAAGACTTTGAAGGGGTATGAGATAGAGTCTGTTCAAGCGGACTTGGAAGAGATGAGTGGGGAGGTATTGAAGAGTCTTTCCTTACATCTTTTGAGTGCTACGCTTTTGATTTTAGGGATATCGCTTTGGCTTGTGGCGAGGATGGTGGAGAAGGTGACAAGGCCGATTGCACTGTTAGCACAAGCTGCAAAGAGGGTGAGTTTAGGGGAGTACGATGTAGAACTACCTGAGATGGAGGGGGAGGAGGTGGAGGCGTTGAAGCTAGAGTTTGAGGAGATGGTGGAGACGTTGCATGAGAAGGAAAAGATACGGGGGGTATTGGATAAGGTACTTTCTAAGGAGATTGCCGCAGAAATTTTGAAAAAGAATATTGAGCTTGGAGGGGAGGAGAGGATTGCCACGCTTTTATTTAGTGATATTAGGGGATTTACGCAGATGGTAGAGAATGTGCCTCCGCGCGCTTTGATTACCGAGCTGAATCTTTTTTTTACGGAGATGTGTCAAGTGATCGATGAGCATGGGGGGGTCGTGGATAAGTTTGTGGGGGATGAGATTATGGCTTTGTATGGAGTACTTGTGTACCATCCTGATCATGCAAAGCGCGCGGTTGCTTCTGCTCTTGGGATGAGGGAGCGGTTAAGAAGGACAAATGAGGAGCGCAAGAAGAGAGGGCAACCGGTTGTGGAGATAGGGATAGGGATTCATACGGGGGTTGTGGTTGCGGGGAATGTAGGTTCTCAGAATCGGTTGAGTTATACGGTGTTAGGGGCCAATGTGAATTTAGCTTCGCGTCTTTGTGGAGCGGCGCAAGGGGGGCAGATATTGGTATCGGAGGAGACGGTGAAGGCGTTGACGAACACCGATTTTAGGATAGAGGAGAGGGAGCCGCTTGTTTTGAAGGGGATTTCGAGACCGGTCAAAGTTTTTAATATTGACGCCAGTTTAATCTAAGGAAAACGCATTGTCTGAAAGTTCAACTGTCCGGAAATCCTGGATAACTATAGATACGCCTTTAGGTTCGATGCTTGCAATAGCAGATAAGGAGATGCTTTATCTTTTAGAGTTTGTAGATCGCAAAGGTTTAGAACGAGGCGTGGAGCGTTTTAAAAAAACCACAAAATCAGAGATTATTGCTGGTTATACTCAACCGATTAGATCAATTGAGGCTGAGTTGAAGAGCTATTTTGAAGGCCTACTCATAGAGTTTAAAACCCCCCTATTTATTTTCGGATCCCCCTTTCAAAAACGGGTTTGGGAGGAGTTGAAAAAAATTCCTTCAGGTGAGACTCGCTCTTATTCTGAGATTGCTACAGCCATGGGACAGCCGACCGCTTTTCGTGCGGTTGCTAATGCGAATGGAGCCAATAGAATAGCCCTTGTTATTCCCTGTCACCGAGTTATAAATGCAGATGGAGAGTTAGGGGGTTATGCCGCTGGCGTGGCGCGTAAAAAATGGCTCATTAATCACGAGAAACAAAGAGTCTCTACCACACATTAACTTGAGAACGGTAATGAAACATACCATTCAGCTGAAAACCTGGCCGTGATCGAAGATATATAAATTTTCTTGTATTTATAATATCTTAAAATATATAACAATCTCCCTCATAGCAACCATACAAGGAGGTACCTTGGCTCTTCAACTGGTCAATTCAATTTCCTCCTCTATGGGGACGGAATTACTTCATAGATCTGTTTCTCAATATGTTGATTACCCACATTTTGTTCAGCAAATAGCTGGAACAGGGGTGGTTGGTTGTGTGAACTGGAATTCTGCGCGTGTCGTCACTCCAGGAGCCATGCGTGGGTATGTCACTCCAACACATATAGAGCTTTTCAATTGTGGTGGGCATGCTGGCGTTCAGCTTTTCCGTTCAAATGGAGATTCTCAAGGATTAATCTATGATGGAGACCATAATCATGCTTTTGGAGCCTCAGTGACAACCTCTATTCGCGAATCTACCCCACGCGATATGACAAGTAAAAGCACTCATATTCAATATGACAAAAATCGCTATGCCGATGAGGATGCAGATTTTGAGGTGGATCATTTGAATTATCGGGGATATATCAACTACCAAGGAGGCCACCTCATTGACTACAAATTTGGCACCGAATATTCGCATACTACAGAGCACAATTATGTACCGATGCACTTTTTCTATAATTCCCCAATCAAGGAATATTTAGTCAAGCAGTGCGAGGCTTATGTAGAAATTCCACTTTACTCTCCTAACCCCCCTAAAATAGGTGTAAAGAGCCACAAAGATACCTATCACGACATTCCTGTAGGGATTATTTTCATCCAAATCAACGAGAACGTTATTCAGGCTGTCTATTATTTCCCAAATAATAACATGTGTTATAAAGAATTAGGAGACCGTTATCCAAAAAAAGCTGAAAATATAGTACCTTTCTTTCAATTAAACCCACAACTATATCCTCTCATCTTTCCTGCTCTTATTTTTGGGCAAGGGTCTCAAGTTGGATGGGAGAGAGAACGGTATCGATTAATGGAGCATATCACGGATGGCATGTTGCGTTTAGATGCTCCAGATGCAGAGCAAATAGTCCGCAAGTTAAGTCATAAAGTCCTGAATGGAGAGACCATTCATCCACAAGATTGTTTCGTTTGTCATCCCGACCCTGACCAGCAGCATTTTTTTAATACACAGCCCTTAGAATTTCCTTTGCAAATATTAGGGGAATTTTTAGTCAACTATGGATTGAGAAATGCTCTTAAATCTGAAGTTATCTCTCTAAATACACGGCTAGTTTTTTGTAGTGTTATCACAGATTTGCTCTTGGCATATGCTCTCGGGCAAATGCCTCAGAAAGCGTTAGCTTATGTTAACAGTATGAAACAACCATTCAATCAGGTTTTAACGGAAATGAATAGAGGATTAGATACACTAGATAGGACAGAATTGTTGTATCTTGCAAATGTGTACCAGAAAATGGCAGATCCCGTTCTTGATCATTTAAGTTTATTAAACGAGGGTATTTATCAAGATGGTCCCCGGACTTATTTTGTGCAAGCCATTGCGGTTCTTAGAATATTTGTTTCAAAAACATCCCTTAGTAATTGTGATTGGGCCTTTTTGAATTGTATTGAAGCTCTTAATGAAACTCTCAATTATCTGTACACAGGAAGTATTTTTCAAGAGGAATTGGTGGAACCAGCAGCTTTTCTTAAGAGTTTACGCTACCCCACACTTTCTAGATTGCATCAATTGCAGCAGGGAGGAATAGGTATTTATGCGAAATTTCAGACCAATATTAATCAAGTCATGTCGATGAGGTCTAGTGTAGGTTATGAGCACAGTGTTTTTGCCAGCTTGGGATTTCCTGAAGATGATTCTGATGATGAAGAAGTCGATGAGATGGAATTGGTTTTTAAAAGCTTTAACAACTTAGAAGAGCGAAAAGAGAATTTTCATGAGAATATTGCTTTAATGCGATCTGTTTTCAGAAGACCTCCTTCGAGTTCATTCCAACTTGGAGAGGATCAAATCTTGGGATGGATTCTACATATGCAAAGAGATCTGAGAATT
Source organism: Chlamydiota bacterium (assembly GCA_013288105.1). Classification (GTDB taxonomy): domain Bacteria; phylum Chlamydiota; class Chlamydiia; order Chlamydiales; family JAAKFR01; genus JABDCM01. Next base: position 3,182 of record JABDCM010000020.1, on the reverse strand, counting down.
TTAATAGAAAATGGGTTTGATGAATCCTGTTTTGAAGAAGAGGGGGCTTTTCTCAAAGAGTTACGTTTAGATGCGATCCTCTTATTAAAGAATTTTGCAGGTAAGGTTGATCGTCATGAGATGAATTATGAGGGTGCGATTGATCTAGATGGTGTAGTTGGTTCGTTAAGTCGACTAGGATTGCCCTCTGATGATGAGGGCGAGGAGGAGATTAGTTTTTCTGATTATGTAGTTAGTGAAGAGCCCATAGAGATGACCTTGCATAGGATTTATGGGGTAGTTCTGAATAGGTTGGCAGAAGAACAATGGGATTCTTATTGATAAAAGAGAGAAAGATGGTTATTTCTGTTCGTCCCTACCCAATCTACTCCCATTTTCACCATCTTCCATCAGATGAGTTGGTATTCACAAAAAATGGAGTCTTGCGCGCCCTTTTCCCAAATAATATGGACCAAGGAGTACAATTATCTACTCTTCTCCTCACCTCTTCAGTAGGAAGGCATATGCTCCTTTTAGCAGATGCTTTTTCATTTGTGGATTTCAGAAATGTTGATGATCCCTTAAGCGAGATTTGTCCTGTGAGTGGCGACTATGCACCGAGAATCTGTTCTATAGAGCTTCAACAAGCAGTACGTACACATGGGAAAGCAATTGCAGGATCGCCTCCTCTTATTGCCCTTGAAATTACTCTTGATACCAGAGATGGGTTTTCTAAATTTTTTCATGCGGGTTATACAGGTGCCAATCCTCAAGCAGAATTAGTGCGATTGATCTCTAGGCAGGTCACTGAAGTTTACATTGGAAATTATCACATCAAGCAAGTGGAAGATAGCTGGCAGCCGCCTACAGGACAACCTGAATGGCGAGGAGTAGCATTTGAGCAAAGCGATCGGGTGATGCGTGCATGGTTTCACGAACCCAATCCTCAAGCTTTAAAAAGTGCACAAGAGGAAGTGGTTACATTAATTACTGAGACTGAAAGTAAGCAAAAGAGTATACAAGCTGAAATTCAACTCCAAACAGAAAAAAGGCTCTATTCAGGACTAATTAAAGAGAAGTTAGATTGGGATCTTACTAAGATTAATCAACTCCTTCAAGAACAGAAAAATAAATTAAGTTATTTAACTGCTCAAATGGCAAATTCCACCGCGCACACAACTTTTCAATGTGCACTCACCATGCAAGTTGATCAAAAAGATAAAATCCACTTATTGAACCAATTTGTCTGTCAACAAATCGCACATATTATGGATGACATTTTGCAAAAAGTATCCTGGGTAGAGTTAGGAATCAGTAGAATGACGATAGAACATCTTATAGGATACAAATTCAAGCTATTAAAACAAAAAATGACTCGTCTTGCCACATATGATACAGGAAATGGAACTGTAGAAGACATGCTGAAAAAAGAGAGTTGGATACAGGAGACTTATGGAGAATTTTGTCAAAAAAAAGCTAATCTTGCCCCGGCAGAGGAAACAAAAGAATGGCAAAATGAATTGAGTAAAAAATTAAGGTGGCTCATAGACAGTTTACGTAACAGTGATTGTGAACTAAAACGCCTGCAAGATCGAACAGTTGATGCAATAAATATTCCCATATTGGATATAGCTTACATAATAAAATTTCTTCGAAAGGGGGATGACATACACTATTCTTTAGGCTTAGAGTTGGCAGAGCTAGATAGAGAACGTACTTTTCTAGACACTGTTCTGTTCAACGTCCTGTCCAACAGTCGAAGAGTTCATTTAGTGAAACGAATTACAACGAGTGGAAATATGTATTTTTCAGTAACTCAGTCTCCAGATGATCCGGCTGATCGTCCTGATCCAAATAAGGACCTTAATGAGGTGCATATTCCTGTTGTCCATATCCAAAATACTATGCGTCAAATAATGCTTTCACAATCACTTCCTCCTCGATCTTTGATACATAGATGGATATGGAGGATGGCTGGAGTAGGCGTATTGATGGGCGCTTGGTGGATACACCATTCTCTACAACAGAAAATGGGTGATTGATTAGAGGTCTATTGGCATCTCTCGCTTGCTTTCTTTTTCCCCATTTCTTAAAATTTCCAAAACTTTTAGGATAAACAATGCATCCCGCTTCCACACATTCTCGTACAGTAGCATGGACCATATGGACTATCGCCTCCCTCTTTTATGCTTACCAATATATCGTCCGCGTTATGCCTAACATCATGCTAAATAACATTATGCAGCAATTTGATATCAATGCTGCCACCTTCGGACAGTTCTCCGGAGTCTATTACATCGGCTACTCTCTTATGCATCTACCCCTAGGTATTATGCTAGATCGATTCGGACCTAGAAAGGTCATGACAGCTTGTATCTTACTGACTGTTATCGGATTATTACCTCTTATTTTCTCAACATATTGGCTTTATCCTATCTTAGGAAGGTTTTTGGTTGGAATGGGTTCTTCAGCCGCCATCTTAGGAGTCTTTAAAATTATTCGGATGACATTCAAGGAAAAACTTTTTCCTCGTATGCTGAGCCTTGCTGTGACCATTGGTCTATTAGGAGCCATTTATGGCGGAGGACCTGTAAACTATATGTGTCAAAAACTGGGATATCAGGCGGTCATTCACCTTTTCGTAATCAGTGGTATACTGCTTGCCTGTTTCACTTATTGGATGATTCCCAATATGACACAGACACACCAAACCACAGTTACGTCAGATATCAAAGCGGTCTTAACTAATCGCCGTGTCTTATGGGCATGTCTTTCCGCAGGACTCATGGTAGGCCCTCTTGAGGGGTTTGCAGATGTGTGGGGAACTGCTTTCTTGAAGCAGGTATATGGATTTGAGGGGACAGTTGCTGCGAGTCTACCCTCCATGATTTTTATAGGCATGTGTTTTGGCGCCCCCTTCTTAGGTTTGGTCGCAGAAAAAGTGGGCAGCTATCTCGGGACGATCATTGGCTCAGGAATCCTCATGGCACTTGCTTTTTTCTCACTTGTTTTTCTACACCTTAACCCAGAAATTCTCAGCATTAGCTTTGTCTTGGTCGGAATTTGTTGCGCCTATCAGATTCTTGCTATCTACAAAGCATCTACCTATGTATCTGCTCACGTAGCGGGACTTGCTACTGCCGTTGCAAACATGATCATCATGATTTTTGGTTATATTTTTCATACAATCATAGGAACGGTGG
>JABDCM010000019.1 GCA_013288105.1 Chlamydiota bacterium | reverse complement strand
TGATCTCTTTGGGTGGAGATGGGACGATTTTACGCCTTGTGCACCAGTTTCCCCATCTTCAGGCACCTATTTTAGGGATTAATCTGGGCCATTTAGGATTTATGGCAGAGATCCCCCTCCCCGATCTTTTTCCCTCTTTAGAGGATCTTTTGAGGGGGGATTTTCGGATCCAAGAGAGAGTCTGTTTAGAGGGAATCATGCCTCAAGGGGAGCGCTGCTTTGCAGTAAATGAGATGGTGATCCATCGAGCACGCAACCCCAGCCTGATCGATCTTGCGATTCATGTGGATGGTGCTTATCTCAATACTTTTTCTGCAGATGGGATTATTATTTCAACCCCGTCCGGCTCTACAGCCTACTCTTTGGCTGCAGGAGGGCCCATTTTAACTCCCGAACTGCAAGCACTTGTGATCACACCTATTAGTCCCCATACCATTTCCAATCGACCGATTGTCCTGATGCCGCGTGAGAAGATCGAAGTCGAATATTTAAGTGCATCGGAGCCCATTGAGATTATATATGATGGATTTTCGCGTCATATGATGAGAACGCAAGAGGTTTTTCAAGCCTCGCTCTCTTCGAGAAAATTTAAGATGGTCGCACTTCTTCGTACCAACTATTTTGCGACGCTACGCACCAAATTAGGTTGGTCAGGACAGCTGCGTTCCACTGGTTTGGGGGAGTAAACCCAATCCTATTCCCATGTGTGGACTTGTTGCCGAGTCCGGCAATGTGCTGTCAGAAAGACCGCTCCTCTTCAGCATTTCAACCGCAATCGAATCGATAATCGTGTGAATACCTAGCGCCTCTCCCTCTTTTTTCAGATACTCTCTTATGGCAGGAAGAACAAAATGGTATAACAACCACGCCTCTCTTCTCTCTTGATCAGAAGCTTTTTCTCTTTTCAGAATAATTTTGTATGCAATGGATCGAATAGGGTGAAGTTGACGCTGAATCAAAAAGAGTTTTTTTATTCTTTGAGACTCATCTACTCCCTTCTCCTCTCGAGTCTGTAGAGTAGCTGTGTCGGGAGAGATGATACGATTAACAATCGCATTTTCCTCTTCTAAATGGAGTTGTTCTAATGCTAACTGGGCCCTAGTTTTTTGAGTCGGCCCCATCTTTTCAATGTGTGCCGCAAGAAGATGCAAAGCTTGGTCTAAAGGGTGTTGAGTCAACCCCTCCATGGCAGGTTGCTCCCACAAAAGATGAGGGGCCTTTTTTAAAAGATAGTCAACTAACACTCTTTTCTTTTCAGGAATATCTATGTTCTGTATATCCACCAGGTCAAAATGACTCATCAAGGGGGCTTTTTCTCCTAATTTGGTATGCCCCTCTTCCGTTGTCATTCCTATGACATAAGGAAAATTTCCGTGGAGATTGGCGGTGATGAGATCAGCTAAATTTCCCCCCTGACAGACAGCCTCCATCCCATCCAAAATTAAAATACATTTGTCTGCATGCCCTCCCATTTTTCTTTTAATACGTTCTAAAACTGTATTGGCTCCTCCCGAGATATCACTCGTATGTGTTAAATCTGCGACATGGATATGAAATACGTTACATCCTTTAAGAGCGGGAAGAGCTCCCTGGGCAACCGCTTCTACGAATTTATAAACCAGTTGCGTGGTTAAAAGTGGGGAGCCCTTTAAAAGAGGGAATTTATAGTCTCCACGAGCTAGAATGCTCCCTATCTCATGCACCCTCTTTTCTAATATTCCCCCCTTTATCCAGATAGGAAGAGTTCCTAAGAGGAATTTGTAGGTTAAATTTTCAGCTTGTGGAAGTTCAGAGGGGGCAGGTTTTATATAAGGATAGATCAGACTTAATAGAATAATTCCTAAAAAGAGCCCCCCTACAATAGCACCCCCTTTTGTAACTCCAAGCAGCGGAAGAAGGGTGCCGCTTAGGAGAATAAATAAGCTGACAAGAAGCATCAATTTTTGTGCTTTATAATCTGTATGCAAAGCTCCCTCTGCAGACTTAAAACAATCGGCTATCCCCAATACCTCTAAAATATTTTCAAGAATCGTGCTGAGTTTATTTAAAGAAATAGTCAGTCGAGTTTTGATAGGAACAGAGGAGCTCAACTCTGTTCTTTCTAAATAATAGTGAGCCTCTTGCAATAAAGCGTTCAGTTCACCTGTATCCATATCACTATCTATCAGCGCTGCAATCCGCTCGATCAACAGGACGATATCATCTCCATCTTCAATGAGTTGAGCAGATAACTCACCTAAATCGCATTCAGATAACCTCCCTCTTAAAGTTGTCACATCAGCAGAAGATCTCTTTGTTTGCTTTAACAAATCAATTACAGACCTAATGGTGCGATCTGGTGGTTCCGTATGGATTGATGAAGAATATTCCGAACCAGAAAAGTCACCAATTTTTGCTGCCATCTTCTTCTCGAGTGTGGTGATATAAAAAGAGAAAATCGTCTAAAGAGAGATTTTCTGGACGACAGTGGGGATCTTTTAAAAGAGAGAGGATCTTTTCTACTCCATACACCTCTCCTAAGGTTTTTCTCACTGTTTTTCTTCTTCCTTTAAAAGCTGTATGGACCATATCGAAAAATTTTTCAGGAGATGCAAGAGGGGGTTTTTTTAAAGTCAATGTAACGATTGCGGAATCTACCTTGGGCTGAGGATAAAAGCAGCGTTTGCTTACCTTAAAGGCGTAATGGAGGGTGGCGTAAAATTGTAGAAAAAGGGTGAGTGAGCCATATTCTGAGGTCGAGACATACGCAGTCATGCGACGAGCAACCTCCTCTTGAACCATCACGGTCACCGTAGAGAAGAGATCATGTCGGGGAGCCAGCATTGCAAGGATAGGGGTGGTCAGATGGTAGGGAAGATTAGAGACGACTTTTGCTTTGCGTTGTAATGAGTCTAAGGGGAAATCTCGAATATCTCCTGCAAAGACCTCGAGAGAGGGGAATCTTTTAAGAGCTTGTGCAAAAATGGGATCTTTTTCTACAGCTACCACCTCTGCCCCCTTTTCTAAAAGAACCTCCGTAAGAGCCCCCGGTCCTGCCCCAATTTCTAGAACGAGGTCACCAGCTTGTATGTTTGCCTCTTTTAGAATGTTGCGTAGGATATTGCCATCAATGAGAAAATTTTGTGAGAGTCTCTTTTTAGGAGAAACTCCTAAAGTTGCAAGAAAGTGCATAAGCTCAGAGGGGCGAGAGAGCACCATTATTTCAAAGCAAAGGGTTTAAGATCCTCTGGAACCAGATTGCTTAGGTATTTATCTGTCATTCCATAGTACTGACGCAGTTTTTCTCTATACGCTTGGTTATGTTTTTCTAAAGCTTCGGTAATTAATTCTTGTTTGATTTTATCTCCTAGTTCTTGAAAGGAGGGGGGGCGCTCTTCTCTCTTCTCTTCTAAGCAAAAAATTTGGCTGGCAATCTTGGCTTTACGAGCAAGCACAGAGCTATAGATAGTACCTGAGCTCTCACCATTTAAAGATTCGAGAATAGTTTTGTGGTTGAGGGAAAGATCGCGCGTTCCCCTCTCATATTTTTCTGAAAGAGAGAGTTGTCTGGCCTCTGTAGAGAGGAGAGAGACCACCTCTTCGAGAGACCGTTTTTCCTCCACAAGATAGCGGTGTGCTTTTTCTGCAATCTCTAACTCCTCTTCTGGGTCTGCTGCTCGGATAGAGAGAATTTGATAGATCCATTTGTTTTGAGGAGGATTTTTTGCAATAAACTCCTCATAGCGCGCACGTACCTGTTTAGGATGCACATCGGAAATGGCTTTCGTGCGCACCATCATTCCAATCATCTGCCTTACGATTAAATCTGTCTTTAAGAGCTCTGTGATCTCTTCAAGAGTAAAACCCATTTTATCGACATTCTGTACCACATCAGGGCCAAAAAGCCTCTCCAATTCCTCTCTAACCTCCCCTTCTGTCACCTCAATCTGTTTTTCTTTAGCATCGGCTACAATGAGCTGATCTTCTACGGTGGCGAGAAAAAAGCTTCTCCACGCTTGAGAATAAAATTGGTAACGCGCAGCAGCAGAGGTGGCAAGTTCAGGATAACGTTGATAGAAAACGAGATCCATTTTCTTGACTACATCCATCATGGAAATGGGTTTTCCATTGATTTTGAGAAGGATGCGGTTATTAATGATCAAGTGTTCGGGGAATTGTCCCTCTGTGGGGGGGAGGAAGAGCTCCTGCTCGGCACATAGTGAGGAGCAGAAGAGAGCTGCCAATAAAACGCATACTTTACGCATACAAACCTAAGTTTCTACAAAGGAGCCAGATTGTATCAGGAAAACTCTTTTTGGGATAGGATCAGTATTAGTTAAGCAGGACACTGAGCAATAATAATATTTTTTGAATAATGTCTCTTATGATTCAAAACCATTCACTTCCGTTCTTATAAATGAGGTTTGCAAAGGGGCTTTAGCTCCTTTGCCGGCGGGAGAGGGGTTCGGGGAGAGGGGCGAGTAGTCCCTTTCCCCGTATAATAAGATACCACTTTCTGAGTATAGCATGCGCTATAGATTCTTCTTTTCTCTCGGTATTACACTCAATTCTGCTTCGATTTCTGCCACCGTAGGTAGACTTGATTTTAATTCTTTTGGTAGCTTTTCAACTAATTTCACTTCAAATTCTGCTACCCCGATTGGTCGATTGAAGTTTCTTAAGACGTACTCAGCAAAAATATTATCCTTAGTTCTGCATAAGATAATCCCAATGCTTGGTTGGTCATTTTCATGTTTAAGCTGATCATCAACAGCAGACAGATATGCACTCATTTGTCCAGCATCGCGACTATCGAATTTCCCTGTTTTTAATTCTACAATTACGTAACAGCGTAAGTTTAGATGGTAGAAAAGAAGATCAATATACAGGTTATGCTCTCCTGCTTGGACAGCATACTGCTGACCAACAAAGGCAAAGCCTTGCCCCAACTCAATCAGAAACTTTTGGATATGCTTGACCAATCCATCTTCCAAATCTTTCTCTAAATGTTCTTTGTGTAAAGTGAGAAAATCAAAGATATAGGGATCTTTAAGAGTTTGTTGTGCTAAATCTGATCGAGGAGCCGGTATGGAGGTCTTGAAATTGGTAATCGCTTTGCCTTCTCTATGATAAAGATCATTTTCGATCCAAATTGTAAGCATGCTCCGACTCCAGCCATGTTCCATAGTCTTTGAGGCATACCATAAGCGTTCATCATTATCTTTTATTTTTTGAAGAAGCAGAATATTATGCCCCCATGGAATGTGAAAAATTGGCAAAGATTCAAATTGTCGCACAGCTTGTGCGACTTTTTCATAGGCGGTAAAAAACGCTTGCATTCTAAAGATATTGGCCCTTGAAAATCCTTCTACTCCAGGGAATTCATTTTGAAGGTCTTTAACGACCTTTTCCAATACCTTACTTCCCCAATCCTCGTTGTTCTGCTTTTCAGTAATTTCTTTTCCGATCTCCCAATACAGCTTGATTAGCTCTTTGTTAACCGACACTGCTGCCTTAATTTGAACTGATCGTATTTTATCCTTCAAAGAAGCGATGAATTTTTTATAATTGACTGGTAAAATTTCAGTCTTTTTGACAGAAGAAATAGATTTCTTAACCATGTAGAGCCTCCCACCTAACCTAAAGAAGCAGTTAGGCGGACACAATATGCATTTTACCGATCACTTAGTCAAAATATAAATGCAATCGCTCTTTTAAATTTTAGAGAGGGTCTCCCACATCTTGGAAAGATCGGAGATAGGCTCCAGGCAGCAGGTCCGTGTACAAATATAAAGCGTCGTCCTCCCCTCCACACAGGGCATATGTCGGCTCGAAGGAACAAGATCTCGTAACTCCTCATCCGCATCCCTCCTCCAGATAACCGCCTTATGAGGAATAAAATGGCCATAAATCATCTTGGCAATCTCCTCCTTATGCTGCTCCTTCTCATTTAAACTCACAACAAAGGTCGGCGCCTCTAAATCAAAATATCTCTGCACAACCATTAAATGGTAACACATTCCCGGAGGATAAAGATCTATATGAGCCTTCGCTGCTTTTAAAATATCTTCTGCCTCTTTTAAATAGTCCCCTATCCCAGTAATCTGGTAAAGACGGATTAAATTCTCTGCATGTACCGCATTCCCTGAGGGTTCCGCTCCATCATAGAATTCACATCGACGTAAAATCAGATGGGGATCCCTCCCATTTGTTAAATAATAGGCCCCCCCCCCTCCGCTTTATATTCCGCCTGCAGGATATGGGCTAAAGTCATAGCAAATTCTAACCATTGGCTTCCCCTGTCAGCTTCAAAAAGAGAAATTAATCCTTGAATCATAAAGGCATAATCATCAAGACATCCATCAAAACGGGCCTCCTCTTCGCGCCATCTGCGCATCAACAGCCCCCCCTTCCAAAGATTCTCGCGAATAAAACGAGCTCCCCGTTCCGCCGCCTCCAAATAGGAGGGCTGAGAAAAGGCGCATCCAGCCTCCACTAAGCTATAAATCATCAAACCATTCCAGGCAGAAATAATTTTATCATCTTTAAAAGGATGGACCCTCTTTTCTCTTGCTTGCCATAGCAGCTTACATTGATCCTTAAGCACATTTTTGAAAATCACTGGATCTAAGCGTCTTTGATTACAAAATTCCTCTAGGTTATGGGGTATATGAAGAATATTTTTTCCCTCAAATTGTCCAATAGGAGTCACCCCATAAAAATCACAAAAAAGAGTGGCATCACTACCTAATAGAAAGTGTATTTCTTCCCAACTCCAGGTATAAAATCTTCCCTCATGTCCTTCTGAATCTGCATCTTCTGCAGAACAAAACCCCCCTTTAGGGTGGGTCATATCTCTTAAAATATAGGAGAGGATCTCCTCGGTTACTTCTCGATAAAAGCTCTGCTTTGTATAGTGCCATGTCTCAAGATAGGCTCGAGATAAAATGGCATTATCATAAAGCATTTTTTCGAAATGGGGAACAAGCCACTTATCATCTATGCTATAGCGAGAAAAACCGCCTCCGAGATGATCATAGATCCCTCCACGGAACATCATTTCGAGTGTTCTCTCTACATAAAAAAGGGCTCGACTATCATGATTTGTGCGCGTCAGGCGCAAAAGAAAACAGGCTTGGAAACCAATAGGAAATTTAGGAGCGCCTTTCGTTCCCCCATAAACAGGATCTGCCGTTTTATAGAGAATATCGGCCGCCTCTTTAATCTGCTCTTTAACAGGAAGCTCCTCTCCTGCTGGATGGATATGGCTAGAAAAGACATCTACAATTTTACCTGCTTGAGAGATGACATGCTCCCTCTCTTCAGGGTCATTCCAGATTTGACGGATACGAAGGGCTAACTGTTTTAATCCCAAAAAACCCTTGCCCGCATCAGGAGGTAGATAGGTCGATGCAAAAAAGGGTTGAAGCTCAGGAGTTAAGACTAAATTTAAAGGCCATCCTGCTCCACCAGACATCATTGCCTGAGCAAATTCCATATAGAGACTATCTACCTCGGGCAGCTCTTCACGATCGATTTTAATATTGATGAATATCTCATTCATCACTTGAGCGATCTCTATTTTTTCAAAAGACTCCTGTTCCATGACATGGCACCAGTGACAGGTAGCATAACCGATGGAGAGAAAGATGGGTTTATCTTGAGAGAGGGCCGCTTGAAAAGCCTCTTCCCCCCAAGGATACCAATCTACCGGATTATGAGCATGTTGCAGAAGATAAGGTGATTTTTCGTTAATTAAACGATTTGTATGAAGAGGATGGGCCATTTTCTTATTTTATATAAAAAAGAAAAAATATACAAAATTAAGTTTTAAAAAATATCAAAATAGCGACCTAAAAACCAGCCTACTAAAAGAACAAGAGCAGATCCCCCTACCCAAAGAAGGTTGGGCAACCACTTGACCTCACCACCTGGGGTCCCTCTGACCTCTATGGTTCCAATACCCAAAAAGTATTCAGAGTTTTCTGGCAACTTTTCATTTAAAAGGCGCATGACGGTGGGAAAGTTGCTGATGATCTTATCCCCATCGACTTCGAGAAAAGCGGCATATTTTTTGATAAAGCCTTGAGCATATAGGGGGGAGATAAGTTTTCCGATTTGCCCCTCTTCAATGGCTTGAAGAAAAGAGATGCGGATTGAGGTGGCATTTTCCACCTCTTTGAGAGAGATGTTTTTCTCCTCTCTATTTTTTTTGAAAATTTCGCCTAAGCGCACTAAATCATTTTGCATGAACCCATCCCGTGTTTCCATATTTGGACATAGGCGATTTTTAGTCCATTTAAAAATGGTTTGACATCATATATGGATTGAACTTATCTTATTAGCAATGAAAAGATTACGGTGGATTTTATTTTTTCTAACCATTGCGCTGAGATGCTATTTTTTTCATCAACAGCCCGTACGTCATTAACCTGAGTTTTGGGTTGTCTTTCTCGAAATCAGAGAAAGACAACCCAAAACTCAGGTTATTAAGGAAATTTATGTGTTTAACCATATCTTCAAATAGTGTTCATCCGACTACCTCCCATATGATGCCCGACTGGCCTAGATTTAATGAGATCTCTGCCGCAGACGGAAGAAGTTTTAGTATGCAAGAAAGAGAGCAATTAGACCGCATCATCTCTTATTTAGCAGTTGAACATCCTACTCTTTATCCTGCTAAAATGCGAAGGATTCATCCACAATGTGGAAACCTCTGTTGCAGCCGCTTAGCAAAAATTTTTGGAGAACTTATTTTAAATCCACTGACAGTGCTAAAAGATACCATTTTCTGCTGTTGCGTTTCTGTATCGGATCCCGAACCTGATGCTCAAACATGGCTGCCAAAAAAACTATTTGATGAACTCAATCAAAATCGACGAGATACAAATCGAAATACCCTATTTTTATTAGGTGTGGCTCCTGCTTTGACGATAGGGAGCCCCTATATTCCTGCTGTAGCAAGCGTGAGTACGGTGATTGGCATTGGAATCAATTTATTATTGCTTTTTTCAGCAGGAGTCCAAACTTTTCTTTTAGTTGATTATGGCAGTGGGGAACTACAGACCCAAGTCGTTAGCAAATTAGGATTTGAGCAATTATCTATCTATCTTCGCGAAAAATGGGAGGGGGCGACTCTTGAAGAAAAAAGAGAATGGGCTCAACAGATCATACAAATGCAAAAAAACATCCCTTTTTTGGAGAGTGGGATGATCAATAGGGGTATTCGTCCGGAGTTTGTGGATAGTATTTTGATTCCTTTTCGACGAGCACTCGGACGCATTTGTTATGAGATTGAGCACATAGTACCATAAAAAAGAGTTATACTGACTTCGTTTTTTTAAAGAGAAAGATCATAAAAAAAAGAACCACAAAACAGCAACCCGCAATATAACAAAGCTCTAAAAAAGTCTCCGTATATGCCTGATTTTTTATCATCTGATAAACAAATGCATCCGCCTTTTGCCCCATCAGCCCTAAGTGATCTTTTAAGTGATCATAATAGAGCTGATATTGGGAACGGGCAGGAATGATACTTTCGACATACCTCTCTTGAAAGAAATTTTCACGTCTAGCGTAATAGGTAATAGAAAGTGATGTGGTGACACTTAAAAAAAGAATCCGCGTGAAGGAAAAAAGAGCGGTTGCACTCGGCAATCTCTCGAGAGAAATCCCCTCTAAACTGATGGTTGTCAAGGGGACATAGAAAAAAGCAAAGCCCACTCCCATAAGAAAACGGGGCCATGCAAGATCAATAAAAGGAACATCAATTGTAATATAGGATAGGTAGAAAAGAGCTGGAATAATGCATATAAACCCCATTCCTATCCAAATGCGCGTATCCATGCGGTGTAACAAAGCTCCAACTAGAGGGAAAAGAAAAATGGCAGCAGCTCCAAACGCTGCTATCGAATACCCCGCCCATAAAGGGGTATATCCCAAAGGTCCCTGCACCCAAATGGGTCCTACAATCATATTGACAAAAACCAGAGACATTCCCAATCCAATTGCTATGCTTCCTAAGGTAAAATTTCTTGATTTAAATAATTTCAAGTCAATCACAGGATGGGGATGAAAACATTCCCAAACGATTAAAAAAACAAATCCTACAAGTGCAAGGATTCCTAAAACCACTATAAATGTGGAATGCCACCAATCATCATCATTTCCTCGATCTAACATCACTTGAAAAGCACCTACTGTTATAAACATCAAGGTCATTCCTATGATATCTAGAGGTAGTTTTTTTCGCTCACTTTCGAAACGAGCAAGAAAATACCAGGTAAGAGCCGTTGCAAGCAGGCCTAAGGGAATGTTGATATAAAAAATCCAACGCCAGCTTATATTACTCGTGATCCACCCCCCTAACACAGGTCCAGCAGCAGGTCCGACCATCACCACGAGCCCCCATATGCCCATAGCAAACCCCTTTTCTTTGGGATAGAGAAAGAGGAGCAGGGTTTGTGAAAGAGGAATTAATCCTCCGGAAACTAGACCTTGAAAGGCTCGAAAGACAATAAGCATAGGAAAATTAAAGGCAAAACCACATAAGAAGGAGAAAAAGGTAAAGAGAAGAGCGGAAAAACAAAAAAGACGCACTCTCCCTAACCTAGCCGTTAACCAACCTGTAAGAGGAACAGAACAGGCATTAGAAACAATATAGGTCGTAATCGTCCATGTCCCATCATCTACACTCACCCCCAATTCTCCAGAAATCGTCGAAATCGATACGTTTGCCACATATTGATCCAAAGCGATTAAGAGCGTTCCGATGCTCACTCCACATGTGGTTGCAAAAAGAGAAAATCCTTTAAGAGGCCGTCCATTCTCCACCTTATCTGTCATAAATTTTGATGAATAATCTCCTGAATCACAGAAGTTATTGTTTCCATCTCCTCGTAATTCTCTTGATAAATAGGTGTCGTATATAAAGGCTGCATAGTGGCTCTGGCTGCAAGCATCTTCCCAGATACATCATGCACATCTGTTGTTACACCCAAAGAAAGGCCTAAAAGCAGCGGATGTTGAATGATCTCTTGTATCACAGGCTCGATTCTAATAGGGACACGTTGAATGATTTTAATCCAGTTTCCTGATGCATTTTCGGCAGGAAGCAGCGCAAACGCATTTCCACTACCCGATTGAAAACCTACAACTTTTCCATGATACTTCACACCCCTTCCATAAATATCTGCGGTAAAAGAGACAGGCTGTCCAATGCGCACCTTACCTAATTGAGTCTCTTTATAATTTGCTTCCACCCAAATTTCTTCCAAAGGAACAATAACAAGCAGATAATCACCCACTCTCACATGATCCCCTACATTCACTTTTCTCTTTGCAATGTAGCCTGTTACTGGAGATAAAATACGACAACGAATCAGGTTGAGATAGGCCATTTTTACGCCTAAAACAGCCTCTTCTACTTTCGGATGAGTGGTGACAGTTGTTCCCATCACAAGAGCTTCTGTAGCCTTCAAATCCTCTTGAGCAAAAAGCAAATTGGCCTCAGCAATCTTGAGTTTGGTCTGATAAATCTCATACTCCTCTTGAGAAACAGCTCCTATCTGCGCCAGAGGAATACGGTGCCTCCAATCTAATTCAGCCTGCTCCTTTTCAGCCTCCTGGAGAGAGACTTTTGCTTTTTTGGCTTCTACCTGTTGAAAAATGGAGGAGATCTCTCTTACTGTATCTCCGAGCTTTTTTTTCCTCTCTTCAAACTGGATCAGATAATCTGTGCTATCCAGTTCGACGACGAGTTGTCCCCTTGTGACCAGATCAGTCTCTTCTGCCCAAATCGCTCTGACCCCTGCTTCCACTTGTGGGTTTAAATTTACTTGATTGCCATGCACATAGGCATCTTCTGTAGAAACGTAAAATTGTCCAATAAATAGCCAATATAAAAACCATACTATCCCTAATATAAGAAATAGTGCTCCGACGACGAAAAGCCAAATATTTCTTTTCCTGTTATTTGGAGCACTGATATTATCCATTTGTTTATCTACTCACCTGAAGTCAAAGCTCAGATTGGACCTCTTTTGAGGTCCATTATAGTTCTCTTGTCTATTTCCCTTTCGTATGCAAAAATGGTGCCATGTCTAATACACCCTCCTGTTTTGTTGTTCAAATTGACCTAGAACGTGCAGAAAAGCTTCGTGCTGGACTAGAAAGTCAAGGATTTACATTAACTCAGCCCCCTTACACTCTTTTTCAAGGAAAGAAAAAAGGGGTCAGTTGCACTCTTTATACCTCGGGGAAACTCACGGTTCAGGGAAGTGAGATGAAAGAGTTCATTGAATTTTACTTAGAGCCGGAGATTTTACATGTTTTTGCATTTGGCTATGAAAATCTCTCAGCGGATCTGACGCCTCGTATGGGGGTTGACGAGGCTGGGAAGGGGGATTTTTTTGGTCCTCTTTCTGTAGCAGGAGTGTATGCTGATGAAAAGCAGATTCCTCTCTTAGGTAAGATGGGTGTAAAGGATTCAAAAAAACTGAATGATCGGACGATTATAGAGATTGCGCACAAGATTCGCAAAGAGTGTGCCTATCATATCGTACAGATTGGGCCTAAGAGATATAATGAGCTGTATGCACAGTTTGGGAATTTAAATCTGCTTTTAGGGTGGGGCCATGCGACTGTCATTGAAAATCTGATAGATAAGACGGGATGTACACGAGTCATTATCGATAAATTTGCGGCGGAGTATATTGTTGAATCAGCGCTTAAGAAAAAAAAGAGGGAGGCTACTCTCATTCAACGGACCCATGCGGAGGAGGACCTAGTGGTTGCGGCGGCCTCTATTTTAGCACGAGCCAATTTTTTGGAGGGGATGGCGAAGTTAGAAGAGATGTGGCATCTGCCCTTTCCGAAAGGGGCAGGACCGAAGATTAAAGAGGTTGGCCGGCTTTTGGTTAAGAAACATGGAAGGGAGATTTTACAGGAGGTGGCGAAAGTTCACTTCAAAACTTCGAGAGAAATTTTAGAGCAGGTTGAGGGATGAGAGCGCACGCTTATCGGCTTCTCTTTGCTCTTTTTTTTTCTTATGCCCTCACAGCTGAGGAGTTACCCCCTCCCCTCTATTCTTTTTCTCTTTTTGGAGAATATGTGAGAGTCAATCCGGCGACTTTTTGGAGTTCCGGGGTAGAGGGTGAGACTCTGCGCTACCATCAGACAGATATCAGTTTTAGTTATACCCATCCCTTTTGTTCCACTTTTGGTCTTGTATTTGGAGCAAATTGGGTGCAAACACTGGTGGATTGGCCAGAAAATCCTGATTTTAATGAGACCCTATTTAACTATATCGGTTTTTCTACTGGGGGATTTATAAAACCCTCTGAGGAATGGATGTGGACAGCCACTGCGACGGCGTTCTTAGATACGGAGATTTTATCTCTTGTGGATTATGCACTTTATCAAGTGGTGCTCAATGGACAGTTTATCTGTTCAAAAAAACTGGAGCTTGACTTTGGTTTTATTTTAGAACTGGGTTTGAATAAGGAAAAAATTTGGCCTATTTTGGGTTTTGTCTACAGTCCGACTCCGGAGTGGAAGCTCTCTGCTGTTTATCCTGTGAATGTTTCATTAGAGTATAAGATTTTGCCCTGTTTAAAGGCGGCCGCTGCGCTCCGTTTTCTTAGAAATCGCCACCGTGTGCTTCCCGAGGAGCCCAATTCTCAAGGGATTTTTGAGTATCAGGATTGGGGGGGTGAGGGGGATTTAATCTATGCTCCCTATCCTTGGCTATCTATTAAGGGATATGTGGGGAGCACTTTTGATGGGTATTTAAAGATGACGAATCGGCATGATGAGGATGCCCACTATTTTAAGTATGGGGGGGCTTTTTACTCTGGGGTGAGCGCCCTCTTGAGCTATTAACCAACAGCTCTTTTGAGAGCCTGATTGATATAAGTATTTATACTGGTACCACTGTTTTTGGCCTCAATAAATAGCCTCGCATGAAGATCTGGTTGAATCCTCAAATGAATATCTCCTGAAAAAGGTCGCTCGGGCTCCTGTCCGAGTTCTTGACACCAGACTAAATATCCATCGATAGAACGTTCAAACTCTTCTTTAAGTTCCTCTGGGTTAGTTCCTCTAAAGGTTACGACGTCACGTAAGCCCATAACCTCTCCATGAAAGATCATTGCTTCATCATCAAATACAACGTAACCTGAATAACCTTTATACCTTAGCATATTTATTCCTCCGGCCTTATTCCGGCATTTTCTAAAAATTTTCTTACAGACACCAATGCGCCCTTATCCGTCTCCTTACGCGGGTGAGGGCGATGGAAATAACCACGTACTCCATTTAACTCGACAGCAAGATGAGATCCCTCACCCTCCTTTATTCTCGCTCCGA
>JABDCM010000018.1:15168-16388 GCA_013288105.1 Chlamydiota bacterium | reverse complement strand
ATTAAACTCATCCATCTTCTTCACCGCAATCTGCTGCGATTCTAACTTGGCAACCTTCTCCTGAATCTCCTTAATCTGCATCTCCCCCATGCGATTCTCTTTCTTCAGCTCCATAATCGCACCCTCTTTCTGCACAACCTTCTGCTGAATATCAGATTTTAAAGCTTGTAACTTCTCTAACTCCTTCTGACGCTCCTTCTTGACACGTATTAAACGTATCATCTTAATATCAAGGTCCTGAACGCTGAGAATCGTCTTAAATGACTCGATCATAACAATCCTAAATGGGAAAATTTGAAAACTACAGCGAGATATTACCCCCTATCTACTAAAAAGGGCAAGGGAAAAAGTCTATTGTAAAAATAAAAATTTATATTTATTAAATAAATCACATGAGGAAGAGTAAAAAAAAAAGACACGCATTATTGTCCAAACAGATGAGCAGTTCCACGAACGTCTCTTTCTGAGAGGTGAGGGGCTCTCCCATCTTAATTGGGAAAAAGGGGTGGAGCTCATTCATAACAAGCCTGATGAATGGATTTTTGAAACAGAGGAGCTCTTCTCCGCAGCGCATTTCAAAATTTTGATTAATGATCAAACCTATGAACTAGGTGATAGTCATCCCCTCCATCCCGGAGTCTCCATCCGTATTAATCCGAAATTTCCTGGCGAGCAAAAAAGATAATCCTTGGTCTTTTTTCCAGGAGCTGCATACTGTCTAAATTATGCCCTTTTTAGAATCCTATTTTGCAACCACTCCTCGTGAAAAACGGCGATCTGATGTGATCGCTTATTTGGCCACGCTTGACCATCTTAAAGAGACCCATCCAACCATTGCACAATCTATTCTTAAAGAACTTGCAGATCAGCGTTCCCATCTGAAACTCATCGCTTCAGAAAATTACTCCTCTTTAACTGTTCAGCTTGCCATGGGCAACCTCCTGACCGATAAATATAGCGAGGGATACCCAGATCACAGATTCTATGCAGGCTGTGAAAATGTCGATGCTATTGAAAACGAGGCGGATGCATTGGCAAGAGCGCTTTTTGGGGCCCCTTTCGCCTATGTTCAGCCTCATTCAGGAGCGGATGCGAATCTGGTTGCTTTCTGGGCAATTCTCACCTCTAAAATTCAAAATCCGGAACTTAAAAGAATTGGAAAGAAAAATTTAGAGGAATGTTCTGAACAGGAGTTTGAAACTCTCCGCCAACTTCTCTGT
>JABDCM010000018.1:0-15158 GCA_013288105.1 Chlamydiota bacterium | reverse complement strand
GTAACGAAGGGAGAGGAAAGTCCGGACTTTGCAGGAGAGGATACCAGTGAAATGCTGGGGGCCGAAAGGCTACGGAAAGTGCAACAGAGGAATGTTCTGAACAGGAGTTTGAAACTCTCCGCCAACTTCTCTGTAATCAGACGATGATGGGGCTTTCTCTCCATTCAGGGGGGCATTTGACGCATGGGTTGCGCCAAAATGTTTCTGCAAAAATGATGCGAGCGGTCACCTATTCTGTCGATCCTAAGACGCATCTTCTCGACTATCAGGCGATTCGCAAGATGGCACACAAGGAGAAACCCCTCATTCTTTTAGCAGGCTTTTCGGCCTATTCTCGTCGTATCAACTTTGCTAAGATGCGCGAAATTGCAGATGAGGTGGGAGCAGTCCTTATGGTAGACATGGCCCATTTTGCAGGACTGGTTGCGGGGAAGGTCTTTCAAGGTGAAGAAGATCCCATTCCTTATGCGCATGTGGTGACGACAACAACGCATAAAACGCTCCGAGGACCACGCGGGGGGATGATCCTTGCTCAAAATGAGTTTGCTGAATCCATTAACAAGGGATGTCCCCTGATTTTAGGGGGCCCGCTTCCTCATGTGATGGCAGCCAAAGCAGTCGCTTTTAAAGAGGCTCTCTCGCCCGCTTTCCAAACCTATGCGCACAAAATTGTAGAAAATGCACGCGCTCTTGCTGAGGGGTTAAAGAAACGCCATCTTACTGTGGTAACAGGGGGAACGGATAACCATTTAATGATCATTGATCTCTCCTCTCTTGGAATGACGGGAAGAATTGGGGAGACCGCCCTTAGAGAATCTGGGATTACAGCGAATCGAAATATGATTCCTTTTGATCCTCAAGGAGCTTGGAATACGTCTGGGATTCGCATTGGTCCTACTGCTCTTACCACTTTGGGTATGACGGGGGTCGAAATGGATGAAATTGCTGCGATTATCGCTCTTGTTCTACAAAATACAAAACCTGTACATTTGGCAGAAACTGGGCAACCCAGTAAAACGCGAGGGGAAACCCCTTTAAAAATCAAAGAAGAAGCAAAGGCAAGAGTGGCCTCTCTCCTGCATCGCTTTCCTCTTTATGCAGAAATACAAGTCTAAATATAGGATGATGTTCAGATGGCAAAAGAAAAAGACAGTGAGAATGAACCGGTGACGTTCAAAACGATGGAAGATAAAATTGAGAGCAGCATTTTAGAATCGCGTCGCATTTTCCTCTCAGAGGCCGTGGATAACAATTCTGCAAGAGAGGTGATTCGCAAGATCTGGTATCTAGAGGCAAATGGACCTGGGAAGCCGATCCTTCTTATCATTAATAGTCCTGGTGGCTCTGTGGACTCAGGGTTTGCTATTTGGGATCAGGTGAAACTGATTAGCTCGCCTGTTTATACTCTTGTCACGGGGCTGGCAGCCTCTATGGGTTCTATTTTGAGTCTTTGTGCCGCTCCCGGAAAGAGGTTTGCAACCCAACATTCTCGTATTATGATTCACCAACCCTCTATTTCTGGACCGATTACAGGTCAGGCAACAGATCTTGGTATTCATGCAAAAGAGATTATTAAAACCAAAAACCTTCTTGTGGATCTCTATGTCAAATATACAGGTAAGGAGCGCAGTATTATTGAAAAGGCTTTGGACAGGGATATGTGGATGAGCGCTCAAGAGGCTCTTGAGTTTGGTCTTCTGGATAAAATCGTCTCCTCCTTTCAAGAGCTTTTATGAATTTCTTTTCCCGCTATTCAGGAGCGGGAAATCTTTTTCTTATCGGTGACAATAGAAAAGGTCTTTTTCCCCTCTCCTCTATTTGCAACCTCTCTTTCCAGCATAAGGTAGATGGGGTGATTTTACTGGAGGATTCCTCTCTTGCAGACTATAAGATGCGCATTTTCAATCCCGATGGAAAAGAGGCTGAAATGTGTGGCAATGGCCTGCGCTGTCTCGTGCATTTTATAGGTTCTTTCTCAACCTTGCGTATTGAAACTCTCGCGGGTATTTATACTGCGTGGAGAGAGGGGGATTTAATCAGTGTTGAGATGCAACCTCCGACCAAGATCACCTGGCACCTTTCTATCCAAAATCAGGTGGCTCATTTTCTCAATACAGGAGTTCCGCATACGGTTCTTTTTCCTGAGATTTTCCCCCCATCTATTGAGGAGTTAGGAGGAAAAATCCGGCATGATCCTTTTTTTGCCCCCCTGGGTACTAATGTCAATTTTGTCTCTCTTCTCTCCAAAGAAAAGCTTGCTGTGCGTACTTATGAAAGGGGGGTAGAGAGGGAGACGCTTGCTTGTGGGACAGGGGTCATGGCATCTGCGCTGGCAGCCTCTTATCTCTATGGGCTTGCCTCCCCTCTTCTGATTTCCGTACAATCTGGTGAGGAGTTGCTGTTTACCTTCGACAGCTCTTGGAAAAAAATGATTTTGACAGGCCCTGTTAAACAACTTTTGACTCTCGAGAGGACTACAAGAATATTAAATAATTATTAATTATTGCTTACGTAACTACTATCTGTTATAATGTAGGCATGAATACACGAGAAAAACACACTATCAATCAGACTTTTTCTCTACCTATAGAGCTTGTTGAGGAACTTCATAAAACCATAAAAAATATGGAAAGAAGTGCATATGTTGCTGAACTTCTAAGACAAGGACTTGAGAAGAAAAAAGAAGAGCTCCGTCAAGAATATATTGCTATGGGCAAAGATAAGGAACAGGATGAAATCATGAAAGAATGGGAAGGAACTATAGGCGATGGCATCAGCGAAGAAAAGTGGTAATGACTTTCCAAAAAGAGGCGAAGTTTATTGGGTATCTTTAGATCCCACACAAGGGGATGAAATCCAAAAGATCAGACCTGCTCTCATTATATCAAACGATATGGGAAACGAACACACTAATCTTGTGATAGTTGCCCCGATCACAAGCAATCATTCTCGCGTTTATCAAGCCGAAGCAAGAGTTACAGTAGGCAGAAAGAAGGCTAAAATTATGCTACAACAGTGCAGAGCTGTAGACAAATCGCGCTTAGGAAAAAAAATAGAAAAGGTTGAAAAAGAAGTGATGCTAGATGTAGAAAGAGCGCTCAAAGTTGTATTAGACTTGTCGTAATGTTCTGATCATGACTCTCATGCATGAAAGAAACGTCATGAATATAATTGAAATCCCCGGCTCTAAAAGTTATACCAATCGGGCTCTCGTGATGGCAGCTTTAACTCAAGGGCCCGTGACTCTCCATCACCCTCTCTATAGCGAAGATACGGAGGCCATGATTGCAGCTTTAAGAACATGGGGACTCCACATAGAAACCAAGCCCTATCAGCTCCTTGTCCATGATGATATTTCGATCGTCCAAAACAAATCCTACGAACTGTTTGCCAGAGATTCTGGAACGACCCTCCGTTTTTTACTTGCGCTCCTCTGTCTGACACCCGGCTTCAAAGTAATAAGAGGAAGTGCGCGCCTCAATGAACGGCCGATTAAAGATCTCGTGGATACGTTGCGTCTCTTAGGAGCAAAGATTGACTGTCTTGAAAAAGAGAACCAACCCCCTTTAAAGATTCATCCCTCCGCTCTACATCTAGGAGGTGAGGTCACCATCGATGGCTCCCTGAGTAGTCAATTTGTTTCCGCACTCCTGATGATCGCCCCCCTCTTGAATGGGTTAAAAATTCATGTGGAGGGTAAACTCATCTCCAAGCCTTATGTTGAGATGACCATCCATATGATGCAGAATTGGGGGGTAGCCGTGAAGTCGATGCAAGAAGGGTATTATGATGTGCCGCCCGGACAGCGCTATCAAAAGCATCAAGAGGTGATTGAGGGGGACTTTTCTAGCGCAGGGTATTTTTTTGCAAGTGCAGTGCTCACGCAATCAACCGTCACTCTCACAAATTTAAATCCCCATTCTATGCAACCAGACCGAAAATTTTTAAATATCTTGGCAAGAATGGGCAATGAAATTCATATTGATAACTATAATATCACGCTCATAGGCAAACACATTCTTCCGCAATCGCTTGATATGGAAGAGTGTCCTGACCAGGTGCCCACCATGGCTGTGTTAGCAGCTTTTGCAAAGGGGGTCACAAAAATTTCTGGCGTGCGCTCTCTGCGTGTAAAAGAGACAGAACGGGTAAAAGCCATAAAAAACGAATTGGCAAAAATGGGGATCCACACAGAGGAAACACACGATACTCTTACCATTTATGGGGGCAATCCTCACGCGGCAGTCATCGAAACTTATGGGGATCATCGTATGGCAATGGCATTCGCAGTGGCAGGGACAAAATTGCCAGGTATGAAAATCCTTAACCCTGAAGTGGTCAATAAAACATTCCCCGCCTTTTGGGATAGGCTGCAATTATTGTGAAAATTATTTTGATTGGCTTTATGGGCTCCGGAAAATCCTCCGTCGCAAAAAAATTGGCCCCTCTTCTCAACTTACCTATCCTTGAAATGGATGAACTTGTGCTTCAAACAACACATACCAAGAATATGCAGGAGGTTTTCGCAAAAGGGGGGGAATTTTTGTTGCGTGAAACAGAAATTGCGATTGCTAAGAGATATGCCTCCTCTGACAACCTTATTATTTCAACGGGAGGGGGTGTTGTCTTAAATAAAATTGTTTTGGATTATTTAAAAATGAATAAAGGGAAAATATTTTTCTTAAATACAGCTTTTCAAACGATAGCCAGGCGTTTGGCACATGATGTTGTGCGCCCTTTGTTTAAAAATAGGCAAGAGGCAGAGGCTTTGTACTATTTTCGTCAGCCGCTTTATGTGAAGTATGCGGATCAGGTCATTGAGGGGGATAAAAAATCTGTGGAAGAAATTGCGCAGGAAATCGTTGATGGGAAGTAATGCATTTGGAACTATTTTTAAAATCACCACTTGGGGAGAATCCCACGGCAAAGCCATCGGTGTCGTGATTGATGGATGTCCCGCAGGGGTGAGATTTGAGGAGAGCGAAATTAACGCTGCATTAGCCTTACGTGCACCTGGAAAAGGTCCCTACACCTCTCCACGCGCAGAAACAGACAGAGCAGAAATTCTCTCTGGTGTATTTGAAGGGAGAACAACGGGGGCCCCCATTTGTATCCTCATTCCAAATAAAGATGCCGATTCAACCCACTATGAACCGATCAAAGATCACTTAAGACCAGGACATGCCCACTATACCTATTTAGAAAAATATGGGATTTTTGATTACAGAGGAGGGGGGCGCTCATCTGCACGTGAAACTGCTGCTCGCGTGGCAGCGGGGGCCCTTGCTAAAAAGTTTTTAGAACACCACAATATTCAAGTCCTTGCCTATATCAAACAGATGGGCTCTGTTGAGGCGGTCATTGAGACGCATGATGTTGAGCATCTACGCACTTTAACTTATCAAAGTCCTCTATTCTGTCCTGATCCACAGGCAACGTCTGCAATGGCGGCTTTAATTGAAAAAGCAAAGAGAGAGGGGGATTCCTTAGGAGGAATGGTTGAGTTTATGGCGCTCTCAGTTCCTGCAGGAGTGGGCGATCCGGTTTATGAAAAATTGGAGGCAAAGCTTGCCCATGCCATGATGAGTTTGCCTGCCTCTAAAGGCTTTGAAATAGGATCAGGATTTCGATCTGTTCTTATGCGAGGGTCAGAACACAACGATCGATTCTTCAAAGAATCGGGTGAAATACGCACGCACACAAATCACGCAGGAGGCACTCTAGGAGGGATTTCTACAGGCATGCCGATTATTGGAAGAGTTGCTTTTAAACCCACGTCGAGCATCATGAAACCGCAAGAGACTCTCACAACCTCCGGTGAGCCCACCTCTTTTAATCTTCCTGTTGGATCACGACATGATCCGTGCGTGGCCATTCGAGCGGTTCCCGTTGTGGAAGCAATGACCGCTTTAGTATTAGTAGATGCCCTTCTCTTAAATAGGTGTGCGCGTCTATGAAGTTGATATGTAACATTCCGAGTAGCCCCCATTCTTATGAAATTGAAATCGGTAGTAGGATGGGTCATACGCAATATTTACGTTCACTTGCCTCAAAGTTTGCAATCATCACAGATGATATCGTTGCCCCCTTATATGGGGAGTCACTAACGAGAGAGTTGGGGGGGCATCTCTTTTCCTTCCCACATGGGGAACAGTATAAAACGCGCACAACCAAAGAACTGTTGGAAAATCAGTTGTTTGAAAAGGGATTTGGGCGGGATTCTTGTGTGATTGCATTAGGCGGTGGGGTTGTAACTGATCTCGCAGGATATGTTGCTGCAACCTATTGTCGAGGGATTCCCCTTGTGATGATGCCTACCTCACTTTTGGCGATGGTAGATGCTAGCATAGGGGGCAAAACAGGTGTCAATGGCCCTTATGGGAAAAACATGATTGGGTGTATCTATCAGCCCAAAAAAGTCCTTCTCGATCTTTCTACTCTTAAAAGCCTACCTAAAAAAGAGGTTGCAAATGGCATGGTGGAGATCATTAAACATGGCCTAATCGCAAGTTGCAAATTATTTGAAGCGGTTGAACAGGGTTCCGATATACAAGGGATGATTTTTGAAAGTTGCCGCATTAAAAAAGAGATTGTTGAGCAAGATGAAAGAGAGAACGGAAAGCGCCGTCTTTTGAATTTTGGACATACGATCGGACATGCACTGGAAAGGCTCACACACTATTCTCTATCTCACGGGGAGGCTGTAGCGATTGGCCTGCTTGTCGAAAGCTACCTTTCTGTAAAACTTGGCCTACTAGATCAAAACTCCTTGGAGCGCATCCACAACGTTCTACTCAAAAATGGTCTTCCTTTACAACTTCCCTCTCGTTTTTCCTTACAGAATCTACTGGATACAATGGCATGGGATAAAAAAGCGCAGAAAAGAGAGCCCCGTTTTGTAATGATCGATGCGATAGGTTCCTCTTTAGCTTATGGGTCTACTTACTGCACTCACGTTGAGAAGTCGCTAATTAAAGATGGCTTAGAATGGGTGAACGATGCTCTGTGCTGTCATTAGGGGACCCACTTTTGAGGAGGCTCATCTTCAGATTGCGCAGGCGGTTGCATATGCTGATCTCGTTGAATTGCGGCTTGATTACTTCCACTCGTTGGATATAGACGCGTTAAAAGTTTTACGCTCCCACTCCTCTCTTCCTATGATTTTTACTTTAAAAAGTCACATGCAGGGGGGGGGCTATGACATGTGGTGTCGTCTAGTAGAATTAAACCCAGAATATCTCGATTTAGAATCTCATGTATCGGCCTCCTTGATCACAAAGATCTCTTCTCACTGCCCTGCAACCAAACTGATTCTCTCCTACCATAACTTTACAGATACTCCAGAAGATCTTGAGAGGATTTATCAAGAGATGCAGAGGATTCCCGCCTCGTTTTATAAAATTGCTGTGACGGCCCAGAACTGTGTAGACGCCTTGAGATTAGTCAATTGGGCAAAAAAAAAAACTGAGGATAACTTAATTGCGATCAGCATGGGTTCTTATGGGCAAGTGAGCCGCATTCTTGGTCCGGTGATGAGATCTCCCATCACCTATGCCTCTTTGGAAGAGGAACTCCCCTCCGCTCCTGGACAATTCTCTGCCAAAACAGTTAGCGAACGCTATCATTACCACTCTTTAAATTCCCAAACAGCCCTCTATGGATTAATCGGTGATCCAATCGATCAAAGTATCAGTGATAGGACACATAATCATCTCATGGAAGCTTTAAACTTCGATGCTGTGTATGTTAAAATCCAGGTTCCCCCCTCAGAGTTATCCGATTTTTTACGCCTTGCAAAAGAGCTCCCTTTTCATGGACTCAGCGTTACGATGCCCTTAAAAGAGGCCATTCTCCCCTTTCTTGATGAGATCGATCCTGAAGCTCTTGACATAGGCGCTGTCAATACCCTTCTTTTTAAAGAGGGTAGAGTTTTCGGGTTTAATACTGATGGGGTTGGGTGTTTAAATGCCATTGAGAGTGCATATCCCGTGAAAGATAAGCGGATTGTGATTATTGGTGCGGGGGGTGCGAGTCGAGCGATTGCGTATGAAGCGCATAAAAGAGGGGGTCACGTTAGCATTGTGAATAGGGACAAAAGCAAAGCCTGTCAGATTGCGGAGCGGCTGCATTGTAGGGGAGGGGGGTTGGACTACATGGCGAGCTGTGCTGAAAGGGGATATGACATTTTGATCAACTGCACCCCCTCTCCTCTGCCGATACAAGCTGAGTATATACTTCCGCAAGCAATTGTCATGGATATTGTGACCAGGCCTAAAGAGACTCTATTTTTAAAACTGGCGAGGGAAAGGGGGTGTCCAGTTATTTATGGTTACCGTATGTTTATTGAGCAAGCGCTAGGCCAATTTAACCTTTGGTTCAATGAAGTATCCGCCGGATATAAAAAGTTAAATGCGGCGGATACTTTTGATAATTGCTATTTATCCGCCGGTTTTGCAAAATTATATCCGGCGGATACTTAAGAAAACCTATCATGTATCCGCCACAGATAGAAAAGAGGCTTGAGTGTTAAAGAAAAATATTGGCGTCGAAGCAACTGCTACAGGCAAAATTATTGGAAGATGGAGAGAATTGGAGCTTCTAAAGGAGCTCTTTGCATCAAAAAAAGCAGAATTTATTGCAATCTATGGAAGACGCCGAGTAGGGAAAACCTATCTGATCAAAAATCTGATCGATTCGCTTCCCGCACTCTTTTTTCATGTCACCGGGATTCAGAAGGGGGGGTTAAAAAACCAGCTCGCTGAATTTGCGAAACAAATAGGCACAACCTTTTATCAAGGCCCCTCTCTTATTCCCCGATCTAACTGGATAGGTGCTTTTGAGGATCTTACGATCGCGATTAATAAAATTCCAAAAAATCAAAAGATCGTCCTTTTCTTTGATGAGTTTCCCTGGATGGCAACTCCCCGTTCGAAACTTATTATGGCTCTAGAACTCTACTGGAACCGTTATTGGGTATTTGATAATCGTATTAAACTCATCATTTGTGGATCTGCGACATCATGGATTATCGAGAATATCATTAATAATAAGGGGGGTCTTCATAATAGAGTGACTCGTACGATCCATTTACAACCTTTTTCGCTATATGAAACGGAGTGTTATCTTAAAGAGCATAAAATCCATCTCAATCGAAGACAAATTCTTGATCTCTACACTGTCTTGGGTGGAGTTCCTCTTTATTGGTCCTTTGTAAGAAAAGGATGTTCTGCTCATCAATGTATCGATGAGCTCTGTTTTCAAAGAAATGGTCCACTGGTTAAAGAGTTTGAACGTTTGTTCGCCTCCCTATTTGAAGAGGCAAAACCTTATATTGAGCTGATTCGCACAATTGCTGGATATCGCTATGGAATTGGCCAAGCAGAGCTCATAGCGGAATCAAAACTTCCTGATGGGGGCAATACTGTACGTCGCTTGCATCAATTAGAAGAAGCGGGATTTATCATAAGCCTTGTTCCTTATGGAAGAAAAGATAAGGGTCTTTATTATCTAATTGATGATGAATACAGCCTATTTTACTTATATTGGATCGAACAAAAATTAAGAATTATTTCTAGAAAATCAATCAATCAAGGATTCTGGTTAGCGCAAGCAAATCAACCGGCCTGGAAAACGTGGGCAGCACTCTCTTTTGAATCTATTTGCTATAAACATATTGATCAACTTCGTGAGGCGCTAAAAATCGACCCAGGAGCCACTACGGGGACTTGGAGATTTATACCAAAAGCCAAGAGCCAAGAGGAGGGAGCACAGATAGATCTTCTTTTTGATCGACTAGATGGAGCCATTACTCTTTGCGAAATTAAATACTCAGATAAACCATTTGCCATTGATAAATCCTATGCTCAAAAAATTTTAAAAAAAATGGAAGTATTCAGGAAACAAACAAAAACAAAAAAACAGCTCTTTTTCTCTATGATCACCACAAGAGGCTTAAAACCCACGATGTACTCTGAAGAGCTTATCTCAAGTGAGGCAATCTTAGATGATCTATTTAAAAAAAACTGAAGTCGATTAATAGGAGATCAGATACAATAGCCAAAATACTATCTTATCCTCATAGAAATTTATGGCAGATTTTCCTAAAGCACAAAATCCTTTAATCCTTAGACTCCACCGTATTATGGATGCTTTCGCTAAGTCCAGCGAAGAGCGAGACTTTTTTCTCGATCGCATCGAAGGATTTTTGCTTTTTGCAGACCTCGAAAAAGAGGAGGAGGATCTAAAAAAACTCAAAGAGGAGTTAACACTTCACCAAGAGCGCTACGCTCTCATTCCTAAGATGACCTTTTATGAAGCTAAAAAAATCATGGAGGGGTTCGTCAATGAAAAAGTCTATGATATCGATACCAAAGAAAAATTATTAGATATCATTCAATCAAAAGATGCACGAGAGCAGTTCTTAGAATTTATTTATGATCACGAGATGGAATTGGAAAAATGGCAACAATTTTATCAGGAAAGGTTCCGTATTCGTATCATCGAGTGGCTGCGCAATGCTAAATTCCAATTTGTTTTTGAGGAGGATCTCGATCTTCCTCGCCAAATCACTGAGCAGCTTAAAGAGCATCTATTTGATGTAAAAGTTTCTAAGGAATTACAGCAGGCGCGTATTGCTCTACAAACAAAGGCTAAGACCTATTACTCTAATGAGGCCCTTAATCCCCGTCCTAAAAGAGGGCGCCCTCCTAAACAGGTGGCAAAAATTGAGGTTGAAACCCAAATTACGCGGGATATTTACACTCAAGTACCTGTCTCTGCGCGCAGATTTTTGTATATTCCTGAAGTGACAGCAACCTCCATCACCTTCTCCGAAAAATATGATTCAGAGGAGGATTTCTTAGCTCACTTGCGCGGAGGAGAGCGCTCTTCGGAAAGTCAGCTCGAGGCTCTTTCTGAAAAATTTGCCTCTCTCCGCCAGCTCTCTTCTCGTCTTGGTTTAAGTAGCGATATCTCCTTTGCCACTCTAGATGATGATGAGGAGGAGGAAGAGGAGAGGCTAGAGGCCCCTAGCGAACCTAAAGCTAAAAAAGCTCCCAAAATTAAGAAGAAATAGTGTGCAGACGCTTGTGCATTTCTTTCTCCCTCTCCTCCTCTTGTCTTAAGAGAGGCTCCTCATAGAGCTGCCCTACATCCATCATGAGGGCTTGCCCCTCTGATGTAAAACCCACATTCTGCAAAAACGCCTTATCCCTATCCCCAATACCCTGCATACAACGGCTCGAAACTAACTCTTCCAAAGCCTGCAGATATTTCTCCTTATCCCCCACTTGAGATAAAACCTCGCGCGCATCTGTGCATTTTTTTTGAATAATAAATTCATACTCATTGATATTGAGAAAATAGGCCCTACCTAATTTATCTATAATTTTTACTGGTAGCTCTATTCCAGGCTCTTTCCAAAAATGGGTATAGAGCACCCCTGTTTCCTTAGGGATTACTTCGTAGGCCAATTGACAGCTTCTCATCAGAGCCTCATGTTTCTGTCGCCTTTTCAGTGCATGGGAGCGAGAAATCCATGCATGATCTCTTAAATGCTTTTGTTTGAAGAACTTTAGAACGTAATCTCCTCTTTCTCCTTCCAAGACATAAAACTGACATCCCTTCCCCTTATAAAAAAAGGGCTGATCAAACATTAGGTCAGGTAATGTGGAATTTTGGTTTTCGACAAGAGGAGAGGAGATCTGCCTTACACTAAAACCATCTGTTAACCTATTATAAGAATAGAAGATGGCCCATAAGGAGAGCGCACTTAGGGCAAGCAGAAAGAGTGTTTTTTTTATCGCTCCCATTTTAACCTCCATGATATTTCGTACGACAGTCACACAAGGCCTATTACAAAGCTCTCTCCAAAGGGGCACCTTATGCGCTCTTCTGGGGCTCTCTCTCATTTTTTTTGGGGGGCTCTCTCTACCCCCTGCCCTACTAAAACTCTGGGGAGTGGCTCTTTTTTTAGGAGCTCTTCTCTTGATTACGTTAGGTCTCTATCCCTATCGAACTCTTGCGCGTTTACAACTCCGTCCCCATGAACTGCATTATAATGGAACTGTTTTTATCTTTTATCACTTTGGAAAGGCGCTCTTTAAAATTCCAGAAGAGAGCATTGAGGAGGCGCTCTTTTTTCAGAAAAATGGTCTTTATGGCCTCTCTCTTACGTTCAGATCTTCCCTTAAAGAGAAGGTTGTCATTTTACAACCTAGTAGTTCCTTCAAAGTAAAAGGGAAGAGAGAGCTTTTTCTCCCCTATTTTTCATTAACCACTGTCGAGAGAATCAAAGTCCTGCTTGCACAAGATCATGCATCTTGACAATACCTACCACTTTTCCCTCACCGATGACAGGAAGCACGGTGGTTACCCCCTCCATTAATTTCATAGCATCCCAGGCAAGGGCCTCTGCCTCTATCCTAATAGGCGCTCTTGTCATTAAGTCCCCTATCTTCTGCTTGAGTACCTTTTCCCCTTTTGCCTGCAGAGCACGTCTTAAATCCCCATCGGTGAAGATTCCTTGTAGATTTTTCTCCTTATCTACCACAATCAGACAGCCGCACCGTTTATCAGTAAAGTCGATAAGCACCTCCTCTAAAAAGAGATCTGGAGAACATAGAGGAGTTTTTTGAAGATCTAGCATGAGCTCTTTGACTTTTACAGAGATTCTTTTTCCAATTTGACCGGAGGGGTGGTTGGAGGAGAAATCTGTTACGGTAAACCCTTTTGCCTGCATGATGGCAACAGCTAATACATCGCCGAAAAGCAGTTGGATTTCTGTTGAGGTAGTGGGGGCGAGACCAAAGGGGCATAACTCCTCTTGTAGGGGCAAAACCACCACATGATCTACCTGCTTTACGAGGCGTCCTTGCGCATGAGAGGTCACTCCACAGAGATAGACCCCCCTGTTTTTCAGAAAGGGAATCAGCTGTAGGAGCTCCTCTGTTTCACCGCTTTTGCTTAAAATGAGCACGCTATCTCCTGGGGAGACCATGCCTAAATCCCCATGGAGAGCATCCAGAGGGGGAAGGAAAGAGGCTCTGGTGCCTGTAGAGAGCAGAGTTGCAGCAATTTTTTGAGCAATATAGCCGCTTTTCCCCACTCCTGTGAGGAAACAGTGGCCTGAACTGTTGAGGAGTTTATCGCATAAAGATTCACAAGAGGCTATATCTAGGTGGTGGTAGAAATAGTCTAAAAACTGTTTTTGCTTATGAAAGAGACTCTGCATGTTCGGGAGTTTAAACGATCTGTCCTGTTGAAATCAATTGGTTCAACACATGATCATAGCCGGAGCGTTAATAGACTTCAAAATGCAATTTTAAAAGGGTTTTGCTTCCAATATAGTCTTGTAATTTTTTGAAAAGAGGGGTTATGCCTATGGGGGCCAGTCCCGACGTCGTGAGCTGCTCATGTGGCAGGCCCTTCAAACAATATGCTTTTGTGTTCTTTCCCAACCATCTTGCCAAGCGACAAGCAATCGTAAACCGCCTCAAATCGCAGATCGAATGCGAGCCGATAGGGGCTACGCTCCCTGAGATCTTTGACATCAATATTTGCTCCTGCCCGAGCTAAGGAGAAAACGATATCACTATTTTTATTCTCTACCGCAATATGGAGAGGATAACGTCCCTTACAAGGGATATTGGGATTGGCTCCTTTGTCTAGAAGAGCCTGAGCCTTTTCTGGTTGATTTGTCTTGATAACCAGGCAGAGCGGAGTGTAATCCATGTGCTTCGCTTGTACCCCCATCTCGCCATGTGGGGCCTTATCGAGCATCTCCCGTGGAGAGTGCTCTAAAATGAACTGAAACATTTCCGGAGAAGTAGAAGTGTATCTAAGACACGCTATGTACAGAGGGGAGCCGAGTGTTTCATGATATCCATCAAAATCGACTAATCCCTCCTCAACCAAGGAACGCAAAATATCGGTTAGCCCTAAAGTTATGAAATTATGAATGATAGGCTTGTAACAGTCTGAAAGAGGATCACCCCGGTGATATGTCGCATGGATATCTATCTGGGCTTCTTTGACTTCCTGCATCAGCTGCTTAATCGTCTCAAAATGGGGACACGCGTCCAGAGCCTTACCTACCTCCCAAATCAAATCCAAAGCTTTTAGATGAGCATTGCGCTTTTTAACAGAGCCGACAATCCATACAATCCCTACAGTCAGAAAACAGATTCCTCCCGCGCCTCCAGCTGCCATCATGACTATCGAATTAACCTGACCCAGATGACTGAGAGAACTTACTCGCAAATGTCCACCAAGCCCAACTCCCGCTACAGCTAAACCGCCAAGACCCAAAATGATGACAATGGCAATGCCTATCACTTTCCCTCCAGAAGGTTTTGGCATATAAATTGAACTAGAAGGGTGGAGTGCTCTGCTTGGAGCAGCTGGATCAGGTGCTGACATAAGTTCTTCCTTTATATATTTAATTTTTTATGCTCTGATTGTAACATTTAATTGTTAATTTATGATAAATATTCGGATATTCCTCTAAGGGGCCCAGGCAAAGTGGGGCACATTGGAGAACCCCCACTTGAATTCATTCGCCCATTTCTCTACATTCAGCCCTATGGTTAAAAAATATCCCATCACAGTTGCTTACGGGGATGGCATCGGCCCAGAAATCATGGAGGCCACCCTCTTCCTTCTCAATCAAGCAGGTGCTCCCCTGGAAATTGAAAAAATTGAGATTGGCGAAAAGGTCTATCTATCAGGCCATCCCACCGGAATCGAGGAGAAAAGTTGGGAATCCATCCGGCGCACTAAAGTATTTTTAAAATCTCCTATCACCACTCCCCAGGGAGGGGGTTATAGAAGTCTTAATGTCACCATCCGCACCTCTCTTGGTCTCTATGCCAACGTGCGCCCTTGTGTTTCCTACCACCCCTTCATCGCTACAAAACATCCGAAAATGGATCTGGTGATTATCCGAGAAAATGAGGAGGATCTCTATACAGGCATTGAATATCAACCGACTCCCGATCTCTGTCAAGCTCTCAAAATCATCAGCCGTCCTGGATCGGAAAAAATCATCCGTTATGGTTTTGAATATGCACGCCATTATGGACGGAAAAAGGTGAGCTGCTTCACAAAAGATAATATTCTCAAACAGACAGATGGACTTTTTCATAAGATCTTCGAGGAGA
>JABDCM010000017.1 GCA_013288105.1 Chlamydiota bacterium | reverse complement strand
TAATATTCGGATTTGTTTTGGCAGAGTGATGGCATAAAACGTAGGGTCTCCAAATCTGCTAGGGCTTCAGCTTGAAAGAAATGGAGGAGCGGAAGTCTGACTCCCTCTTTTCACAAATAAAAGCAAAACGCCAATGCTGAAAAAAAACCATCCCATACTCAACCTCATACTCTAAGTAATAACTGTTGAGCTGTTTCCGATTCCATCCCGTCCGCAACGAAAACTTAACCTCCTGATCAGGAGTAAAACGGAAAAAGGTGCGGAAAAGAAAGGCGTCACGTCTATCCGAAAGGGTAGATGCATAGAGCAGCCCCTCTGGTTGTGTAGCCTCTAGCATAAAATTGTAAAAATCGGCTTTGCGCCAATCATAAGCACTACGGTGGCGGTATTCCACCCCAATCGCCAAATATTCATTGACTGTCCAATTTCCCCGCGCATTATAGTAATCAATGAGTTGATGCTGAAAATTCCAGGCGCTCTCCAGCCCTAAAAAAAGCCGACTGTGAGGTTGCCAATCGATATTTAAATAACCCTTAGGACATATATCGGGGATCGTTTGCATCGCAAAAAAGGCATAGGTCCACAGATCCACCCAGAGAGGATTGATGATCCCTAAAGGGGTTTTCAGAAAAAGAGCATTTCTACATCCCAATCTTAAATAATTCAACTGGTGGTAGCCATCTTGGATCGTAAAAATATAGTAATTCCCATAAGGAACTGTGGGTTCGGTAAAATACTTATAGTGCGCATAAGGTTCTAGGACATGTTTCCACCTCTCTTCTGCATGCGTGAGAGCTGTTTCTAGCTTAAAGCCGATTTCACCTAAAGCCTGTCCTGCCGATTTGCCTCCTGGTGAATTTGTATATCCAATCCCAATAAATCCAGCTTCTGGAGTTGCAATCAGTGGTCCCCAATAAAAAGGGCGCGAAAGGCGGGGAGAGGCTGAGACTCTTCCTGCATGGAAGTCTTGCTCTTTCACCTTTTGACTGAAGACATAATGGTAAAAACCTGCTTGAAACGCATTTTCAAAGAGGATCCCCGTCTGAGGAAAGGCTATCGGGTGCCAATTCATTTGAAAGGAGGGGAGCTCCTGGTTGACATCTTGAAAATTATTCACGCGCACACGTGTAAACAGATTGGCAATCCAATGAGGGGTTTTATGTCTCAGCTCTACCTCTGTTTTTTCTGCTGTATAGAGCTCAAAATCCTTTGTCTGATAGTCAGCTGCCATCTGTCCATCACTTACAAAATCATAAACCCCATTAATCGATAAAGAATCCCCTATGCACTCGTAAAAAGTCCCCTGAAAGCGGTACCGGTCTCTTCTTTGAGGAGTGTCGATCGCAATATCATGCGCATAATAATTGCGTGTAAAGAAACGGGTCGGGCGATTTTCTGGTTCATAAAAGGTCTCAATTCCCCCTCCCACTCCTCGTGTGAAAAAACCATCTATCCGGGCAGTGGCTTGAAAAGCTCCTAAGTTTAAAAAGCGATATAAGAGGCTTAAATGATAAAATAGTTAAATTTAATATTATCTTAACAATTATTTGTTAACATAATTATGTTTTCGAAACAAAAACAAAACAAAGGAGATAAAAATGAGGATTCATAATTCAACAAA
The DNA here is from genome assembly GCA_013288105.1 of Chlamydiota bacterium. Taxonomy (GTDB): domain Bacteria; phylum Chlamydiota; class Chlamydiia; order Chlamydiales; family JAAKFR01; genus JABDCM01. The sequence continues at coordinate 15,057 of JABDCM010000017.1, read as the reverse complement.
AGCTGCTACCTTTTTCGGCGTAGTGGGCGGATTAGGAGCAGTTGCAGCAGGAGTCTGTTTACTCGTTTTAAAAAACCAGACTAATGTGGAGAAAATTCTCACTATTGCTGGGGGAGGAGTAGCTCTTGGTGTGACAGTAATTGCTTTAATCGTGGGGTGCGTGAAGGCTCGTCAACGAGCGCTTCTTCCTCGAGATGCAGTGGAGCGCGATCGAAGAGAGGAACAACCACAGCAACCAGGTACATCAAGAGTCTAAAAATTCTTAGAGCAGAGCCATTGTTAATCTTTGGCTCTTTTTTTTTATCACTCACCTTACGCATTTTTTCTCTTTACGAGAGTGGCTACGGTGGCCAAGATGCAACTATTGCGACGAAGGCCAACTCTAAGTGGAGTTGGTCGAGGAGCAATAGGCATCAGATTGGTCGCCGCAGCCACTCTCGTAAAGAGAAAAAATGCGTAAGGTGAGTGCATCACTCGGTGACGCGCAAGAGAAGGCCCGCAAGGGCATACCGATTTTTCTCATTCCCATAAGCAATCGCATGTAAAAGAGCATTCAAAACAGCCTCTCCTTGTGTCTGTGAGAGCGTTTCTATCGCCTCAACCAAAAACTTGGAGGTCTCTTCAGGATTTAAGGTTAAAGAGGAGTTTTTTTCTGTATCTGACTTAAAACGGATCAGGGGATGGTGGACACTCTGCTTTACCCATGTCAGCAGCTTTTCCTCGTAGGGGCCCGCCTCTTTCATCCGAAAAAGGGTTAAGGTGCAGTAGTGGCGGATCAGGGGAGCTTTTGCATGACTCTCCTTCTCCTTCAGAAACGCGACCACAGCTGGGCTTGCATGATTTTCTAGAAGCTGCATGAGAAGGGGAATCAGATCGAGCTTCTTTTCCAAAAGGATCTTTTCTGCGACTTGTAAAAGGGTCTCTTCAGGATACTCCAAAAGGGCAATCAACACTTTTTCACGTAGGGCAAAAGTCAGCGCCTCCTCCCTCTCTCCCACCAGTTGAGTTTTTTTCCATGCTTGAAGCGTGCGTCCAGGAGAGGTGATTTGAGCAAAATTCTCTTTGGGAAAAAGAAGTTCGGGAAGATAGGGAAGAAGCGCTATCTCATGAAAAGGTAGAAGGGCTAAAAAAGCATTGAGACGCACGGGATCGCTTGCATGGGTAAGAAGCTCTTTTAAAAGATCGATCTCCTCGATTTCTCCCAACGCAGTGATAGCAAAAAGATCCCCCCTCTTTGCCTCCTGTTTAATGAAATCTACCCCCTCTTGCTCTCCCAATTCTGCCAAAGCAGAGGCGGCCGCTAAACGCACCTCTCTCTGCCTGCTCACTAAAAGCTTTTTCAAAGATTCTATAGAATGAGAATCTTTTAATTTACCAAGCGCATAGGCGCAGCTCTCTTGCTGAGCAAAATGGGCTTCAGAGAGAAGTCCCCGTATCTGAGGGAGAAAATCATCTCGGTTCGCTTGAGCGACAACCTTAATTGCCTCAATGCGTACATCGACGCTCTCATCTGCAAGAAAGTGGCGAAAAAAGGCATTTCCTTGAGGATCATCTAGGTAGATTGCAATTTGCGGTAAGAGAGCTCTGATTTCAAAGGGGACTTTTACGGTGAGTGATTGGAGATGAGTTAAGACGGAGGGATGTTTCTTTTTAGCGAGCTGGTAACAGGCCTCTAAGCGGGGAAGGACAAAAGGGGAGGAGAGCGCTTTGAGCAGGATACGGTCAGCCTGGTCATCTTGCGATCTACTCAGATAGCTTAACGCGATCAATTGCGTACGGGTTTCTGAGCTTGAGATCCCCTTTTCGAGAATGGGGAGTAGATCATGGGAGGTAGAAATTCCTGCTCCAAACATGCACATCAGTTCGATTTCAGGATCTTTGGATTTAATGCCCTGTTCGAGGAGGTTGATGGCTGTTTTTTGTAATAACTCATAATCATGGGAGGAGGATTCTTGAGAGTAAGAGAGATAATGCTCGAAGGCCTTTTTGCTTTCCCCCTTATGCAGCTGATAGAGGATAGGTCCACTGATATCAGTGGGGAACTGCATTAAGAGGGCTGAGAAGAGGCTAAATAATACCATAGATCAATTCCCATTTCTGCAAGAAGCTGTCGGCACGTCGCAAGAGGTAGTCCCATCACGTTATAAAAACAGCCCTCTATCTTTTTTACAATGAGAGCGCCCCCCTGTTGGATCCCATAGCCACCCGCCTTATCCGTCCCATCAAACGTTTTGTGATAGAGAGCAAGCTCTCGAGGAGAGAGCTGATGGAAAAGAACCCTGGTCTCCTCATAAGCGGTTACACGTCGCTGCAGCGCGCCCACCCCCCTTTGCACTGTCATCGCAGTAAACACAGAATGCCAGGAACCATTTAATTCTGAAAGCATCGAAAAAGCCTCCTTCTCGTCTGCGGGCTTATTAAAGAGGCGCCCCTCCTTGAAAACGACCGTATCTGCAGATAGAAGGAGGGCTTCTGGGAAGCGCTCTGCCAGGGAGGCAGCTTTGCTCTCCGCCAGGATTTTAGCATAGGCAATAGGGTCTCCTGTGAAAGGAATGGAAAGCTCATCAAAAGAGGAGGCGATCGTGGTGAAAGGATAGGAGAAGAAACTTAAAATTTCTCTTCTACGAGGGGATTGAGAAGCTAAAATTAAGGGAACCATCTGAGGCACTATACTCTCAAGAAAGATTTGCGCCAATATATTAAATTTTGATAAATAAATGTTTATTTTATTGTATTTTAATAATTATATATTATAATTATTATAGTTATTTAATAACAAAATAAATAGGAGATAATAATGGTAAATCCAGTATCAAGAACAACGAAATTTTTTTTAGGGGTTGCGGTAGTAGCAGCTATGGGGGCGGTTGCGACAGGGGTTTGCCTAGCTATTTTAAAAGACGTACGTTTTATGCCTGCTACGGCGGCACTTGGCGGCGGTGCTACAGTTGCGTTATTAGTTGCGGCAGCAGTGAAGGGTTGTAGTGAAAGAAAGCCTCAGCATAAAGAGGTCGTCGAAATTGAGCTTCAATCAGTGAGAGATGATGATTCAGCGGAGGATTGGGAGGGGTGTTCTCAACTTAGTAGACTTTCTGGAAGAGACGATGATAGCAGATCAGAGTATTCAATGGTAGATGATAACGGATCAGATGATTAGCTGATACTGCCGACGCAGGATAGCAGATCAAATCAAAATGGCATGGCCCCCTCTATATAGGAGGGCCAGCGCTTCTTCCATAGATCCTATTGACCTGAGTTTTGGGTTTTTCTTCCTCAAATTTTCAAACAAACTATTTAATTAATAAAAAACATTAATTTAATAATTAAATCTAATGTAAATTTATTGTATTTTAATAATTTAATTATATACTGGTTGTAGTTATTAATAAAAATTCAAAATAAGGAGATAAGATGAGTATTAATCCAACAAAAGCGGTAGATAGAGCCTTAGTGGCTACGATGGTAGCGGGGATAGCAGGGACGGTAGCAGCGGCGGTCTGTTTTTTTGTTTTAAAACAGACTAACTTTCAAAAGATGTTAACAGTTGCGGGTGGATTGGGAGGTTTGGGAGTAGCAGCCATTGCTGGTTTAGTAGCAGCTGTCAAGTCTGCATACGACAAAGGGGAACTGCTAAAAACACAAGAGGAACTGCGAAAAACATTAACGCAGGCTCGAAATGACCAAGCTAATGCTTTGGCAGCCGCAAAAACAGCAGAGAGAGATGCTCGAGGGGCATTAGAAGAAGAACGAGCAGCATTAGCGACAGATCGAGCAGCATTAGCGACAGATCGAGCAGCATTAGATACAGATCGAGCAGCATTAGCAAGAGAGGTAGTAGAAGCTAAAGCAGCATTAGCGACAGAACGAGCAGCATTAGCGACAGATCGAGCAGAATTACGACGAAAACAAGGGGATGTGGAGCTGGAATGGGCATCTATCAACGACTCTTATGCAGACATAGCAGCAAAGCGAGCGAAATTAGCAACAGATTTAGCAGCATTAGAAACGGGGGTAGTAGATGTGGAAAAGAATCTAGACGCAGTACATGCAGAGAGAGTGGACGTAGCAACACAGCTAAAGGCAATAGCAGAAGAGCGAAGAGTATTCACTAGAGACAAAGACGCAATGGAGGCTACGTTGCAACACATAATAACAGAACATGAAAGGAAGCTAAAAGAATTAACACAAAAAATGGACAATGTGGAACGATTGCAGGATCAGGCTGAAGGCGTCTTAGCAAGAAGAACGCGGGAAGCTAGTAACCAATAATTTTTCTAGCTCTTGTCTGCTAATATCAATGTAGCAATGCCCCCAAATAGGGGGCATATCTCTACCTGACTAAAACCTGTCCCCAATAACTCCCTCCCCACCTCCTCAGGAGAAACAAAAGCCTGTATGCTCGATGCCAAATATTTATAGGCATCCCCATTGTTCGTCATAAGCTTCCCAAGCAGCGGCAACACCCCTTTCAAATAGATCCCATGAGAAAGACGCAAGAATGCGGAATGAGGACGCGTCAATTCCAAAATACCGAGCTTCCCACCCCTCTTCAATACCCGGTACACCTCCTGAAAACAGCTGCGCGGTCTCTGAATATTTCTAATGCCATAGGCAATTGTAACCCCCTCCACTCTCTCCCTCTCTAAAGGAATCTTCTGCGCGTCCGCCACCATCAGGGTCATCCTCTCCTGAAAAGGGCCCCCCTTCCAACGCGCAACCTCCAACATCTCAGGACAGAAATCTAAAAGCCACGCCTCCGCATGGGGATTCTCTCTTAAAAAACCCACCCCAATCTCCCCCGTCCCTGCACAAAGATCCAAAAGCTGCCTTTTCCCCCTCATGCTCTCAATAAGCCTCCGATTCCATGTTCTATGTAGTCCAAAAGAAAAAATGGCGTTAGCTCTATCATATTTGGTGGCGATACTCTTAAAAAGAGATTGGATCGTCTCGGGATCAGAGGCCTGGTACATACTTGCATAACTCCTGAAAAAGTTTTAGTCCTTCGCGCTCTTTCTCGCCTAAACGGTAATTCAGCCGTCCAAAATAGCGGTGAATCTGTTCAAGAGGCAGGGGGCACTGTTTATACGCTTCACAAACTACAGCATCTAAATGGTCTAGACTCCATGTCAACGCCTCTTCTAACTGCTCTTCTAACTGAGTGGTTTCTATAGGTTGTGCGCAGGAAAAGAGGGCAAAGACAAAGGGGAGGCCCGTCTCTTGATACCAGGCTTGGGCAAGATCGATCGTCTGGTAGCCAAGGAGGTGAGGGGTTTGTAGGGCCTCATCCCCAATCAGTAAAATGCCCTCATACTGGAGCAGTTTGCTCCGGTCTAGGGGTTCAAAATGGGGGGAGATCTTCCAAAAGTGGTGGCATAAGACTTTTAAAAGGGCAATAGAGGCGGCACTGTGAGGGGTGACTCCTACTCTGCCTCCTTTTGAATTTTTTGCATAAAAATGGACGCTTCCTACCTCTTTTTCTGCAGAGATACAAAAGGGGGCAAGCTGTTTGGAAAAGGTCTCAGAGGCGCTTGTAAGAGCAACATCTAGTATATCAGCACGTAAATGCGCATTGAGCTGAGAGGGGGGAGCAAAGGAGAGCATTCCAGGAGAAGGGAGCACTCCTTGTCGAAAGGGGAGGTGAAAGGGGAGGGCGTTGATGGAATCGACAAATCCTAACTTCAACACGGTTGATAGGTGCCTGAATGGATAAAATAGGGAATCCTTCCGATGCTTTCTATGAGAGCTCGCATGTGAGGCTCATCCATCTTACAGCAATCTCCTCCCGCCATGGCAATCACCTTTTCTTCAAGATTAGTCGAAGAGAAATCGTTACCACCCCAATTGAGAAGCTGAAGCCCCTCCTCCACTCCTACATAATTCCAGAGTACCTTCAAATGGAGAAAGTTATCCAACATGAGGCGCGAGACTGCGTAAACAAGCGGAACATCTTTGTGCATAAGGCGGCCTTTTCTCCTCCCTAAGGCATTATTTTCAATCCCAAATTTAAGGGGAACAAAGGTGTGAAATCCGTGCGTCTCATCTTGTAATTCTCTGACTTTAACGAGGTGAAAAATAAGATCTTTGTTCTCCTCAATATGGCCAAAAAGCATGGAAATATTGGAAGAGAGGCCCAAGCGGTGGGCAATGCGGTGGATATGGAGAAACTCATCAGAGGAAATTTTGCCAGGAGCAATCTTGCGCCTAATCTCCTCCACAAGGGATTCTGCTCCCCCCCCAGGAAGAGAGCCCAATCCCCAAGAGATCATCTTTTTAAAGACCTCCTCTACCGATATGTTGTGGAGTTTGGCTAAAAAATCATATTCGACGGGGGTCAAAGCCTTGATGTGAATGGTGGGATCGACAGAATGAATGCGGTGGAAAAGCTCTTCGTAATAATCGAGGTTGCACTCCCTCCAGAGCCCTCCCACAATGTGGATCTCATTCAACCCTTTGGGATGGTGAAGGCGCACCTTCTCCTCAATCTGTGCAGGCGTTGCATACCACGCCTTTTTCCAGCCAGGTTTGGCATAGAAGGAGCAAAAGGAGCAGCTGAGCTCACACAAATTTGTGGGATAGACAAAAAGAGTAGAGGCAAAAAGTACCTCATCTCCTACTTTTTTTTTCCTGCGTAAATCTGCAAGTTGACGAATCTGCTCGCGCTCTTCTAGATCTTTTGTATCGAGAAGAAAGAGCCCCTCCTCAGAAGTCAGTCGCTCCTCATTCTCAATCTTCTCAATGATCTCGTTTAGATGCATCTTTTTTCTCACTTTCGCAAGGTTCATTTTTTCCACAGACAGAACAGGAGGAGGAATCTTTGGGGGATTTGCGGGGGGTATATCCACACCCCCTCTTTAAACGGTTTTTACCTGTAAGAAGAAAGCCAACAGCCAACCCTACCATGACACATCCCATTAAAAGGACCGCTGCAATCACTGTAAGAGGGAAACTACCCATCTATTTCTCCTTTTTTACAACCTTAGGAGTAGATAGGGGAGCTTGAGAAGCGTGATCAATCCAAATGGGCGAGCTCCAAGCTATATGCTCATCTTCTTGAGTGACACGAAGATAATAAAAAACAAAGGGATCTTTTCCCCCGCTTTCTAGAGTCACTTGGCTTAACTCCTGTGCATCATCAAAGTAGTAGTCGAAATGGTACCCTTGAGGTGTAAATGTATGGATCACCACTCCATTGCGGATAATTTCTACCCGCTTCAGGGGGGCAGTCCCCGCCACATAGCCCGAAAGATGACGATTCACGACAAGTCCTGGTTTGGCTACAGAGGAGAGCTCTGATCCCATGGGCTGTCCCGCAACGTGAAAGCCCACGATCATGCGAGCCCCCGTGGTTGCATAACAGCTTCTGCGATAAAGGGCATCCATGAGCGAATCGCGTGTATATTTCTCACATATAATCGCAGTAAGACCTGGAGAATACTGCACCTGTTCGCTATCAAAGAAGGTGCCATAAATTCCCCTGTCGTCAAGTCCTCCTGCAACAAACCCAAAACGGTAATTGTTTTTTAAGGCACGTATAATAGACCCCTCAGGCGCCTCTTCTACACCCCCTGTAATCGGACGGGGATTTCCCTCTTTAGCACTCCTCTCAGAACTTCCCCAAGCGTTATAAATCTCAACCACACGTTCTATGTCAGGATTAAAATTCTTAAACGTGTATTGAAATCCCTGACCCATTGTAAACGTGGGAATAGAAATAAGCTCTTTCGGCACCATAGATTTATAAATCTTTTCTAAGGAGGAGGTTTTAGCCTCTTTTTGTCTTAAAAGGGGTTTGCCCTCTTTAAAGTAGAGAAGCTGCCGAACCCCCTCTTTTTCTGCCTCGCCTGGATATTGAAAGCCAAAGATCGTGATAAATCTATCCTCCTCATTGAATTCAGAGAGGTTAGCACAGATGAGTTTCCAGATCTCAGGGGAGGTCTCCTCATGACTTTCAAAACAGGAGGAGGCGAAAAAATTGAGCGCTTTCTCATCTCTAAAGTGGCGCAGACAGCTTTCAATGTTCTCTGTAGAGTCTACTCGCTCTGATTCCCCATGCAAAAGACCCCAGAAGAGATTCTTCTCCCCCTCGTTGAAACATTTAATAGGGGGCGAGGTAAAACACTCTTTTGTCTGGAGATTTTTCAACTGAATTCTATAAATACCTGTCTCATTAAAATAGAGGTTAGGAAGGATTACAAATCCTGTTTCTGGAATGAAAAGCTTCCAAGAGAGATTCTCTCTAAGATGTTCATAGGAGAGTTCGATAAGAGTATCTTCAGCTGCATAATTGGTGAGATTCCCAAACTCATCCTCAAAACGGACCGTAATGTCAAACCGCTTGTTTTTTGCGACAAAAGAGGGGGTTAAAATGCGGATTGCTTGAAGCCTATTTCCTCGAATATCAATACTGAAAATCTCAGGCTCCTCATAGTTACCCTTTCCTTTGGGATCTAAATAGAGAAAAAAGGGGCGTCTTCGTTGGATGGTAAGTTGACAGTGATTGCCAATTTCCTCAGCCTTTCCGCGTATCTTGGGAGGCGCACCCATAATAATGGTGATTTTTCCGCCGATTTTAACAGGGGAGGGTAAGACAAACTCATATTGAGGCACTAAGAGATCTGGTGTCTCAATCTCTTTGGCCTTTAAGATCTCCCCAGACTCCATCTCAGCATAAATGACATTGGACCCCTCCCCAAGATCTACAGAGGGAATCTCCCAGTCAATACTCCTTCCCTTAGTTTGAAGGTCAAATTTAAAACGGGCCCCCTTAGGTAGAGAAGTTGCAGTCGTATAATGAAACTTCCAAGTAGAAACTTGACCAGCACGAGCGATAGAGGGCTCACTAAAACAAAGGGAACGGCGCATATTCATGGTATGTCATTTAATATTAGAAAGAGGGGGATCATAATGATATCAGCTCTTTTTCTCAACTGATAGATTTTATGGCTTGAGCTTGATTCTCATAGATTTTAAAATAAGGGAGAAAACCGGTGATATATAACACATTTTCAATGGGTTTTGGAACAGAGGTTAAAAAAATCTTCCCCCTGTTTTTCTCTAACTCCTTATGGCAATGGACAAGAACGCGAATGCCTGCACTTGAAATGTAATCCAACTCTGCAAAATCGAGAATAATATGGGAGGAACCCTCAGAAATGGCTTGTAAAATTCTTTTTTCCACATCAGTAGATGTTTGACTATCCAAGCGACCTTTCAAAGAAAATATTGTGCTATTACCCTGTTTTTCTGTTCGTATTTCCATAAATTTCTCAGTGTTTAACTCATCTGGATAGCGTGTTCGCTCTCTTTTGTCAAGACTCACTTTAAGGTGAGTCAAGACGCGTATTCAATGATTTTCTTTTCTCTGATCAGTGTTACTTTTAATTTACCGGGAAAACTCATTTCAGTTTCAATCTTTTTAGCAATTTCACGCGCAAGAAGGAGCGCCCCCTTGTCATCTATTTTATCTGCCTCCACAATCACGCGGATTTCCCTGCCTCCTAGAAGCGCATATGCTGTTTCTACCCCCGCATATTGCGAGGCGATAAGCTCTAACTTCCGACTTCTTTTAACGATATTTTCTATCGCCTCTGTCCGTGCCCCTATTCTTTGAGAGGAGACCTTGTTGACAAAGTTTAAAAGGCTAGCCTCAACTGTTTGAGGGGGGATCTCGTCATGATGACTTCCAATGGCATGTGCAACCTCCTCTTTTTCTCCCCATTTTTTGGCAAGTTGATACCCGACAGCTGCATGAGAGCCCTCTTGATGAGAGAGAGCGGCCTTTCCAATGTCATGTAAAAGTCCCATTCTTTTAGCCAGCTCTACATCCAACTTTAATTCTGCAGCTAAAATACCCATGAGGGATGCAACTTCTAGTGCATGGTGCAACACATTTTGTCCCTCACAAAAGTGGTAATGGAGCTTTCCTAGAAGAAGGGTGATCTCATGATGAAGAGAGAAGATGCCCATTTGAAAGGCAGCCTCTTTGCCTATGACCCCCATCTCCTGTTTTAATTTTTCTTCACTTTTTTTAACAACCTCTTCAATACGAGCTGGATGAATGCGTCCATCTCTTAAAAGTTCCATAAGGGTCAGCCTACCTATCTCTTTTCTCAAGGGATCGAAGCTTGAAATGACGACAGCGCCTGGAGTATCATCGATGATAAAGTTGGCTCTTACCAGCTCTTCCAAGAGGCGGATATTGCGTCCCTCTCTTCCAATGATTCTGCGTTTGAGATCCTCATTGGGCAGAGAAACAGTGGTTACCGTAGCATCTAAAACGGGGGAAAAAGAGAGGCGATGCATGGCAGAAACCAGGAGGCGGGCGCTCTCTTTTTCGATTATGGTTAAGGTATCGAGTTGCGTTTTTTGGAGAAAAAGCGCCTGTTCTTTCGTGATCTCCTGTTTTGCCTCCTCAAGAAGGGTGAGTTTTGCCTCTTGCGAGGAGAGGCCAGCATATTTGGCAAGGTAGTGCTCTAACTCCTCTTTTTCTTTAAGCAGGTTTTTTTTGAGAAGAGAGAGCTCTTTGGACTGTTTTTCAACCTCCCCCCCTTTTTTATCAAGAAGTAGGGAGCAATTTTTAAGCTCCTCTTTTTCCAGTTGGATTTTCTCTTGACTCTCTTCTATCCATCTGTCCAGTTTTTCTTTTTCGCTTAACCGTTCTTGTTCTGCTTTTTTGAGAATCTCTTGAGCGAGCCTCTCAAATCCTTTAATTTTTATTTTAAGGAGCAGGTAGGTGATAAGAGAGCCTACAATAAAAGAAATGAGGACAAAGATCATTTAACGCTTGGGGGTAATTTTTATTTTTTCCACACTTCTTTCTGTTGCATGAAGAATTTCTAGGTCACAATCGGGCTGATGGATAATAAAACCTTTTGGAGGAATAGCTCCCTCTAGGTGGACAATATAGCCACCAATCGTGTCATAATCCCCCTCCTGGGGAAGGATGATGCCGAAGATATCTTCTGCATCTAAAATGCTCATCCTTGCATCTACGATCCAACTTTTTTCTCCTGGAAGTGTTGTGTAGAGCATCTCTTCGCTCGTGTCATATTCATCTCCAATCTCGCCCACAATTTCTTCTAGGATATCCTCCATGGTGACAACCCCCTCTGTTCCCCCATACTCATCGACGACAATGGCCATATGCATCTGTTTGGAGCGAAATTCTTGAAGAAGATGGGAGACTTTTTTAGTTTCAGGAGTATAAAAGACGCTTTTAGCGATGGTGTCGATGGGATCTTGAAGAACTGCACGCTCTTTTTCCCCTTCGGTGCAGTCCATATAGAGCTGGAGGATGGTTTTAAACATGAGGACGCCTGTAATGTTATCTACGGAGTCTCTGTAGACAGGAATACGACTGTAACCCTCTGAGACAAGCTTTTGAGCAGCCTCTCTGATGGGGGTTTCTGCGGGTAAGCTGAAAAGATCTACTCGAGGAACCATGACCTCTCGAACAATTTTATCTTTAAATTTAAACACAGCCTCAATGAGCTTTTTGTCTGCGAGATTGAGTGTTGTTTTGATCTGTGCGGAACGCAGGATTTGAACGATCGTTTCTCGCATCTCATCGATAAGATCTTCCCCTCTTGTTTTCTTGATTCTTATTGCGATCCAGTGGGTCAACTTTAAAAAGGGGAGGGTGAGAGGAAGGGAGAGATAGAGAAAGAGGGAGGAGTAGGGGGCTGAGAGGAGAAATCCGCGCTGAGGAGAGAAAAAGGCCCATAAATAGGCGATAAATTCACAAAGAAAAAGGAGGAAGAATAGAGCGAGGAGGAGCAAGGGATTTTTGGTTTCCCAGACTCCTAAGACAATGGAGAGGGCATATCCGAGACGAGCGATATTAGCAGCTATATGGGTTGCAAAAAGAGTAATTTCAAAGGTGTGAGATCTGAAAAGGCGGAGGTGAAAAGGATAGTAGAAAAAAGCTTTTGGTTGCACCTCTTGTATTTCAAGAAAACGGGTTTCTCCCAATCTAGCTAAAGAGTGAGAGGTGATGCTGAGAAGGAAAGCCCAGATCAGGAAGAAGAGGGAGAGAAGGAAAAACACGCCTACCCCCTCAATACATTTTTTTTATCAATTAACGCTTTCATATTTCTTGCTTCTGCTTCTCGCATTTTTTTTATGTCACTTTTCCGAATATCATCATAGCCTAAAAGATGCAAGATTCCATGTACAAGATAGAGGGTGGCTTCTTGGTAGGCCTCGCCTATTGTCATGACCTGTTCGATGGCGGCTTGAGGGCAGACGAAGACCTCTCCTAGGATGTGGTAATCTGTCTTCTCCCTTTCATCCATAGGGAAGGAGATACAGTCTGTGGGGGAGGGGTCGTCGAAAAATTGCTCATGGAGATGGCAAATTTCCTCTGTGGTGACGAAGTAGAGGGAGAGCTCATCGGTGGAGCGCTGTTCGGTTAAGAGAACCTGCTTAACAACGCTCCTTACGCTGGGAGAGGAGAGGGGAAGATCTTTCTGTCGATTAAAAACGAGAATCTTCACATACTGAGTGTTTTAGGAAGGCCTGTCACCCGTTTATTATCTTTGCTCCAACGGCCCAATTTTTTTAAAACCTCTACTCTTTCGAATCGTTTTAGAACGTTACGTTTTTGCGTTCCTTTGGTTGCTTTTCCGAAGCTTTTATGACGTGACATAATTATATACCTTTAATTTTTGCGATGAAGAGGGGGCTTTCTCCGACGTATGCATTTGCATGGGTTTTGTACCCATGGGTGGGGAAGCTCTTTTTGGATCCTGTTTTGATAGAGGGGTGACGAGGTCTTCTTGGGGAGACGGCCCGTCTTTGTCCCTGTTTACTTATTCTGGTCATGGTCTACTCGATGTTTTATAATATGGAGGGCCATCTTACCTATTTTCTAAAAAAAATGCAAACTGAATTGAATTATAAACAGTTTTTTTTATCAACTGGTATGCTTTTTTTTATACACTTCTTTCCTGTGTACAACGCGAACAATCAATACTAGAAGCAATTTATCTTGAATACTGTAGACGATACGATAATCCCCCTGTCGAATACGGAATAATCCACTATCGCTTCCATGAAGCGGTTCTATGTTTTCTGGTCGAGGATTTTTTTTGAGTTTATCAATACGATCAAAAATCTGTTGTCTGATTGCTTTTGGAATTATTGCCAACTGTTTTTCTGTTCGTGGAGCGAATGCGATTGTATAGGTAGATATGCGCATGTATTCATCAACCCACCCGTTTTTTCATTTCTTTAAATGAAATGGAACCCTTTTCCTGTATTTCTTTTAGAGCCAGTTTTGCTTCATAAATATCTTCCGCATCTTCCAAAGCCTCTAGAAGTTCCAAATCTTCTATAGGTACTATAGCAACACATTTTTTGTGATTTGTAAGGAGTATGCGCTCCTTATGATAATTTACTTCACCAAAGACATCACCTAAGTCTTTCCTGGCCTGAGTGACAGAAATACTTCTATGTTTTTGTTTCATATTCACCTTTATGTTCAATTCTATATAGATTGTACAAAATATGTATTTTATACACAATGGATATTTTTCGAATATAGGGATAGGTTTATACTACGGGCGGGGACTCTTCCGTAATCACCCCACAAGAAATAATGTATTTTAAAGCATCCTCTATCTTCATGTCGATATAGAGAATATCCTTCTCAGGATAAAGAATAAGCAGCCCCGACGTGGGATTGGGAGTTGTCGGTACAAGAACACTGATCAACGAGGTCCCCACCGTCTTCTCACAAACCGTGGGCGCCGTACTCACTATAAACCCAATAGAATAGGACTCCGGCTTGGGAAAGGGAACTAAAACAACCTGCTTAAAAGAGCTAGAGCTAGATCCTAAAATACTTTTAATCACCTGTTGCGAGGCTTTGTAAAGTGTTTTTATAAAAGGAATACGATGCAGTACATAATCTTGAAGAGAAAAAAGCCATTTAAAAAAGACGTGACGAGTCAAAAATCCTAATAACACCGTAAATAAAAAGAGAATCAGAAAGAAAATAATCTCCAACCCATAGTGCACAGGAACCCTAAAATGGGTAAACCACCTCTCCTGTTCAAAATAGTGCTCAAGATGGATAACAAAAGGTTGAGTTAAAAAATTAATAACAAAAAAAACGATAGCGAGAGTAAGGGCTAAAGGAAGAAGGATGATGAGCCCAGTAATAAAATGTTTTCTCATTTTTTCGGTTCCTCTACCAATGCCCAGTCAGTTTTTTGTGTGATAAGATCCAGTTTTTTCAACCTGACTTTCACCTTGGTCCCCACCTGAAAAATCTGCCCCGTTCTTCTATTTCTTAAAGATCCTCTCTCCCGTTCATAATAAAAATCCTGTTTATTCAGAAGGTTGGACAGGGGAAGAAAGCCCTCGTAAATAAATTGGGGAAGCTCAAAGGTGAATCCAAAGGGTTTTACGGAGCAAATCACTGTTTCAAAGATCTCTTTTGGATTTTTTAGATGAGAGACTTCTAGAAGACGGAGCTTTTTTAGCAGAGAGACAGACTGCTCAGCACGGGCAGAAAGCCTCTCTTTTTCCGAGCAGAGGAGAGAAATTCTTTCTAGATCCTCCTCAGGCTCTATCGTCTCGAAAAGGGCTCTATGCACCATAAGATCTATATAGCGACGAATGGGACTTGTGAAATGAGTATAATATTCCAATCCGAGGCCAAAATGGCCAATGTTATCTACCGAATAGTAAGCAAGTTTCATACTACGAATAAAAGCGGTTGCAAGAAAGGGACCAAAAGGACTCCGTTTGGCCTCATCAAAAAGCAGTTGAACATCCTCGTTAGTTGGCTCAGGAGGTACTTTGAACCCCAATTTTTTGGCCAATGAGAAAAATTCCCTCATGTTTTCCTCATCCGGTTTGTCATGAATACGGAAGGAGAGCGTTTTTCCCTCATTGCTTAAATGGGTGGCAACGATTTCATTTGCCTTCAGCATATATTCTTCAACCAGTTGATGAGTAATGTCATATTCAACCACTTGAATGCCTATAGGCATCCCTTTTTCATCCAGTTTAATCGAGACATCGGGAAGAGAAAATTCGATACTACCCCTT
>JABDCM010000016.1 GCA_013288105.1 Chlamydiota bacterium | reverse complement strand
CTCCCCCAATTTGGGTAGGGTGACTTCAAATCGCTCGCTCATGATTTGCTCTCCGTAGGCATAGCTCCCTCTTGATAACTCACATTGACCGTATGGTTATAGCACGTTTCATCAAACTCTTTTTCACTCTTCGCAACGTAAACCGCAACAACCCCATCTCCCAAAACATTCAAAACGGTGCCAATAATATCTCGTATTCGATCGATTCCAGCGACAATCGCAATGCCCTCTAAAGGCAATCCAATCGTGCTCAAAACAATCGAAAGAGTGACAATCCCAGCTCCCGGTATTCCTGCGCAACCCACTGCAGAAAGAGTAGCCGTTGCAACAATTGTAATCATATTCACAATCGTCAGGTCAATGCCGTAACATTGTGCGATAAAGAGGGCTGCTATCGCTTGAAAAATTGCTGTCCCATTCATATTAATCGTACAGCCCAGAGGAAGAATAAAATTAGCGATATTTTTGGAAACTCCCAGGTTCTGCTCCACACAGTGCAAAGTTGTAGGAAGAGTCGCTGAGCTACTTGTTGTGGAGATTGCCATCGCAATCGCATCCCCCATCCCTTTAAAAAAGGGGCCCACTCTCACTTTTGCCAAAAAGATTAAAATACCCCCAAAAACAACCACTAAATGGATGATGGAGGCTAAATAAATAGCGAAAATCAGTTTTAGAAGAGGAAATAAGATGGCCACACCAAAGGTTCCAGTTACCCATATCATAATAAAAAAGATCCCAAACGGGGCCAACTTCATCACCAGACGTGTCATCGCAAACATCACCTCAGAGAGGGACTCCATAAAACGAGCAAGCGGTTTGCCCTTCTCCCCAGCAAAATTAATCCCTAATCCAAGAAAAATGGCAAAAATAATGACCTGAAGAATATTTCCTGTCGCAAGAGAGCCTATCGGATTGGTGGGCACCAAATCTAAAAACATCTTTGAAAGTGCAGGCGTATTATCTAAAGCAAGCTCACGCGAGTAGCTTAAACCCATTCCAGCCCCTGGCTTAATAAAATGGGCAGCAAAAAGACCAAAAACAATCGCGATCATCGTTGTGACGACAAAAAGGAGAAGCGTTTTGAAACCAACCCTCCCCAATTTTCGAATGTCACTAATAGAGGTGATTCCCACACACATAGAGGAAAAAACAAGGGGTACAATCAACATATTGAGAAGAGTTAAAAAAACCGTTCCAAACGGTTTTACATATTGAGCTTTGGGTCCTATTAATATCCCCACGAGAACACCTAAACCCAAGCCCATTAACATTTTTTTCCAAGGTTTCATAAGTTTGCCAATTGCTCCAAGTTTTTTTGATTTTCTGCACTTATACTCACATCAGATTGAACCCATCCTATAGAAAGAGAGGAAGAAAGGGGGGGAAGCTTAATTTTGTCCTTTTCAGTACATACGAGCCACTTCCCCCCCTTTTCTTGGGTGCGCAGTCCAAATTTTTCCAACACCTTTTTTGAAGGGGATCGATGATCGGCAAGAAAAAGTGTATCTACAATCTGTGCTTCTAACTGGTGTACGGTCGTCACAAAATTTTGAGGATTGCCTATCCCACAAAAAACCCCCACGCTCACCCCTTTCAAAGAGAGGGCATTTCCTTGGAGATCTCTGACACCAGAGGGAACAATTTTCATCTCGATCATCAAACATCCCGGTTTTATTTTCTGAAGAGACTCCTTTAATTCCACAGAAAGATCCCCATTTACGACAATACAGTCAGCCTCTTTTAACCGTTTAGGATTTTCTCTCAAACCCCCTTTGGGAAGAAAATGGCCCCCTCCAAAAGGATTTGAACTCTGCACAATCACAATCTCTACATCTCTTGCCAATCTTCTGTGTTGCATCCCATCATCTAAGATCACCAGATCGGCCCCTTTTTGCTGCGCCAGCTGTGCCCCCTGAAAACGGTCCCTACTGACAATGACACATGCTTGAGGTAGCCTTGCGGCCATTAGCCACGGCTCATCTCCCGTATCTTGTGGAGAGTGCACTTTCGTGTCGACAACAAAAGGATCTTTTATCCTTTTTACTCTCCGATACCCCCTTGAAAGAATAGCTACCCGATATCCCGCCTCTATATATTTATTTGCAAGAAAGAGGGCCAGCTGTGTCTTGCCCGTTCCTCCTGCAAGAATATTTCCGATACTAATCACCGGAAGAGGGGCCCTGCGTATCTTTAACCAGCCTTTGTCATATAGCCAATGTCGAGCGGAAACTCCCCTCTCAAAACAGCTGCTCAAGAAGTGGTTCAACTTAAAAGCGCGCCTCCTACAAGAGCCTCTTCCTCGATACTCTCCTGTTCAGAATGGATCGGGAAAAGAAGCTCCTCTACCATCTCTAAAATGATATGGATGGCTGTCATATGAGCCTCTTGAATCCTATCCGAAGTTTCAAATCCCTCAATGATGAGTTCTAATTCAGCCACTCCCTTTAATTTTCCCCCTCCTCGACCCAAAAAGGCAATAGATGTGAGCCCCCTCTCTTTAGCCTGTCTAAAGCCATGCACAATATTAGGAGAATTTCCACTTGTCGTCAGGCCAACAAAAAGATCCCCCTCTTTTCCTAAAGCCTCCACTCCACGAGAAAAAATGTATTCAAATCCAAGATCATTTCCTACACAAGATAAAAAGCCAGGCTCACTCAACGCGATCGCCGGAAGAGCTCCCCTTTTCCTTCTGAAAAAACCTGTGAACTCCTCCGCAAAGTGAGCCGCATCACAAAGGCTTCCCCCATTTCCCGCAATTAATACCTTATTGCCAGAACGAAAGCAGCGCACCAATGCCTCTACTGTCTGTTCAATAAAAAATAATGATTTCGGTTTTTTTAACTGCTCAATCGCAGTGATTCCCTCTTCAATCGATTGTAAAATCTTTTTTTTCATTTTTTCCCAAATGGTAAAAACTTGTGTCAGATTATGCCCAATAAGAGGAATAATATCAACTTTTTAACCTGAGTTAGGAAGGGCTAGATAACGATAACTAAAAAGAAAGAAGAGTGAAGCGGAGAGACAGAGAAGAGCGCCTATTAAGATAACCCCTATGGGTTGACAAAAGGGGAGGAGGAGGGCTCCCAAGGTAGGAATGAAACATCCTCTAATCCCCACCGTTAAAACATTTGTAATGCTAAAAAGAGAGCTCTCTTTTTCTTTGGCAAAGACAAGTGCTGACATATGCCAGCTTAACTCGCTGCCCCCTTGCATGACCCCATAAAAGATAAACGCGCAATAGAGAAGAGAGAGGTGAAGAGAGGTGGCTAAGAGTAAAAAGGGAAAGAGGGTGGCAAAAAGAGTGACCAGAGCGCTCAAATGAAAAATATGCAGATGACGAAAGAGCCAGGTCCAGAAGGAGGAGCTCAGAGCAACCCCCATCCCCTTACAAAGGGAAATCGCAACCCCCATTTCAACAAAAGAGAGGTGGAGTTTATCTATAAATAACTTAGGAAGAGCTGGGTGCATAATCATTAATCCTCCTCCCCCCAACATAAATCCTATTTGAAAGAGCGCAAAATCTTTTCGTCCTTTTAGGAGAGTCCACACCTGCTTCCAAGGAGTGATAATCTTTTCTTTTAGCTTGAATCCTGAGAGGGTGAGTGGAAGAGAGGCGACTGCCTGTTGGGAGGCGATCAAAGGAAGAAGCACCGTTGAAACAATTCCTATAGCTGCTGTTCCGGAGATGAGCCAGCGCCACATCTCGGGATAGCGATCGAGGAGAATGCCCATTCCAATGGCTAAAAGAGCCGTTCCTAAATAATCCACGGTGGTCCCATATCCGATCAGCTGTTCTCGCTTTTCTTTAGGAAGATTAAATTTAAACATTTCGAGCCAAGCTGGGATAGTGGCGCGAGAGAGCATCATATAGAAGCCAAAGGCGAAGATTAAGAACCAGGCAGAGTGCACCCAGGGGGTGAAAAGAAAGGGCAGGTGACGCAAGATATTTGCCCCCATCAAATTAGGGATGATTTTATCAGGACGTTGATAAATGGCGTGACTCCAGTAAGGAGAGAGGAGAGCGGAGGTGGGTTTAAGAGCGATGAGGATGGCAATTTGGAAAGGAGTGACATGGAGGTATTTATAGAGGATGAATATGAGCATACCGAGGATACACCAGCAGGGAGTGCCCAAGAGACGGATGCCAATAAAGGCGATTTGAGTCCTTTTTACCAACGTATTCATATTATTAGAGGTTAGTATAAACTTTAGAGAAAATATGAGTCATTCCTTTCTTGCGAAAGATCTAAAAAAGAGATAAACTCTCTCTTTTTATGAAAAAAATAGTTCATTCAGAAGCACTTCCTATTGGATTGGCCATGTTCTCCATGTTCTTTGGAGCAGGAAATATCATTTTTCCTTTAGTCCTCGGACAATATGCTGGTGATAAAAATTTCTTTGCTGTCCTAGGAATGATTCTAACAGCGGCTCTCATGCCCATCATTGGGGTTCTTGCTATGATTCTCTTTGATGGTAGCTATAAAAATTTCTTTGGAAGATTGGGAAAGGCGCCCGGTTTTATTCTTGCGCTGATTATCATCTCTCTTTTAGGACCCCTTGGCTCTACTCCCCGTTGCATTGCGCTCTCTTATACAGCCCTTACAAGCTCTTTTGTTAATCTCTCCCCCACTCTTTTTAGCGCAGCCTCTTGCGCAATTATTTTTTTATTCTCCATCCGTAGAAATCAGCTCCTCTCTTTGCTTGGCTGGGTATTAACACCTCTGCTTTTAGTCTCTTTGACTGCAATTATTTTGATTGGGCTGTTTACCCCCTCAGAGGTGCATCACGTAGAGGCTTCAAAAACCGCCGTGTTTTTGCATGGGTTAAAGGAGGGGTATAATACGATGGATCTGCTAGCTGCCTTCTTTTTCTCTTCTACGATTTTAACGATTTTGAAGATGCGCTCTCAAGGGAGTGAGGATAAAAACTACCTATCGATTGCATGGAGGGCAAGTTTGTTAGGAGCAGTGCTTTTAGCAGCAGTTTATATTGGCTTTAGCTATCTTGCCTCTTTTCATGGAAATCATCTTGATATAGCGGGGCAGGAGGCGCTTTTGGGAGCAATTATTCTTAAAATTGCAGGAGCGAAGGCAGGATTTTTGGTTTGCGTAACGATTGCGCTTGCCTGTCTGACTACAGCAATTGCACTCATCTGCTCTTTTGCAGATTTCTTTCAAAAGGAGGTTTTGCAAGAAAAAGTGAGTTACCCTTATGTGCTTTTGGGGGCGCTGATACTGACTTTTTGTGTATCTACCTTTGAATTTAGTGGAATTTCAGCATTTTTGGCCCCCATTTTGGAGATTACCTATCCAGGTCTTATTGTGCTGACTTTTTTAAATATTGCTTATAGGATAAAAGAGTTTAAACCTATTAAGGCTCCTGTATGTATCGTCTTTGCTCTCTCTTTTCTAGCCTACAAACTATTCTGAAAAGCGGCTTTTTGATATCCTTCAAATCGTGACGAAATTCTCGTCTTTAACAGTTTCAATTATTGATGTGGTCTCTAACTTCCGCAAAACGCCCCCGACACCGTGGTAGTCGTAGCCGAAGCTGCCGCTGAGGCTGACGCAGAAGCCTTCCCAGGAAAAGCCCCCAACAATCACTGGACATTCTGAAACGCGCTCTGCGCAACGAGAATAAGTTAATGGATCATTCTTACATAAGCGCTTCCCATCCCTCATGTATGTAACAACGAGAAGAAAGGCTTGTTCTAAAGTTCTGGGCATTTCACAACCATGATGAGCCACGAGATCCTTATGCTGAACCACGCTTAATTTTCGACTATTCTTAAAGATAGTGTTTGTAATCACTATCCAGTAAGTTTCAGTAACTTCAGCATCTCCCATTTCAGTTAAAATGCGATCCCAAATATATCCAAGTGGGGTGCTATTCCCTTGTTTAGGTGATCTAGCAAGTTGAATAAGTTTTTTCAATGTCAGCCCTTTTGGAATGAGCAATAGAGTAACACCTGCATCTTCCTCCACTGGAAGAGAGAGGCATCTTTTGAGAATCGAAATCATTCGGGGTTTATCAAGAACAGGGGCATCATCTACTGATAGTCCATAGGCAGCTAGATCAATATGAGTCGTTAAGTCTACCCCATCAAAAACTTCCAATCCTGGGCACAATGCTTTTAAATCTACCCGGCTCCAAAGATTCCAATCCCTTGTCAACGCACACCATTGTCTACTCACTCCAGAAGCTCTTCCAAGCGAATGCAGATCCAAGTATCTAAAAATAGTTAATACAACTTCAGTATATAACCTCAATGCGGGGTCCATACTGCTGGTCATTGGCTCTCCAATTTCTGGGGATTCTTCTCTTGCTTGAGATAGCCCAATGCCTGGGCGCCTGTGTAATTCTGATACTGATGACATAGGCCTTTATTTATTAGACATCTTGCGTAATTGAGAAAGGTCCAAACTTCAGGTTTTTGTATGGTCAACAGAGAAGGTGATTTTCTGCTTCAAGATGGGATGAAAAATCTCCATCCGCACATGACAAAGAGCGATTGCTTGCGGCTTATACTCCTTTTTCGCCCCATATTTTTGATCCCCCACAATGGGATGGCCCATCAGTGAAAATTGTGCACGAATCTGATGGTATCGACCCGTCTCTAAATCAATCGAAACACGTGTGATCCCCCCCATCCTCTCCACCACTCGGTAACGGAGCCTACATAACTTGGATCCCGATTCGGTCACCCCCCCTTTCCTAGCATAGTACTCCTCGTGCACAAGATAGTGTTCTAATTCTCCCTCATCCTCTGAAAGCGTACCCTCCACTAATGCCTCATAGGTCTTGCGAAAAGCCCCTTTTTTCTTCTCCTCCTCAAGCTTACGAAGAGCCTTACTTGTACGCGCACTCAATACAAGACCCGATGCGAGCCGGTCAAGTCTATGAATAGGCGTCAAAAAAACATTTCCAGGTTTTTGAAACTTCTCTTTTAACCAGTTTTTTCCCCACTCTTCAAGAGAGGGTTCACCAGGCATACTTTGTGTCAAAATCCCTGCCGGTTTATGCAGAACTAAAAGATGATTGTCACAATAGATGATATCCATAAATTAGTTTTTCCTTTGTCTCACGACTTCATAGAGTAAAAGAGTGGTTGCCGTTGCGACATTCAATGAATCTGCAACCCCCCACATCGGAATTTTCACCGCAAGATCGGCCGCCCCCATCCATTGCGCACTTAATCCATACTGCTCCGTCCCCACAACAATGGCAACAGGCCCCGTCAGATCCACTTCTGTATACACTTTCTGAGCATGAGGAGTCGCAGCTACAATTGCAATTCCCCTCTTCTTTAACCAGGCAACAGTTTCTAAGCTACTCGCTTCCACCACAGGTAGGGTAAAAAGTGTCCCCACACTTGCACGTACCACATTGGGATTATGAATATCTGTACATCTATCACAAACAATCATCCCTTGTACCCCACTTGCATCGGCAGAACGTAAAATCGTTCCTAAATTTCCCGGTTTCTCAATCGCTTCCGCAACGATATAAAAATCGCCCCCCTGTAGCGCCTCAAGACCTAAATGTGTTTGGCGAGCAACTGCCAAAATTCCATCCGGACGATCTCGATAAGAAAGATGAGCAAAAACCTTCTCAGAACAGCGGTAAATATTCCCTTGCCGAAGCGCGATTTGTTCTATCAGTTCCGCTTCATGTCTCCCTAAAAATAACTCCGGACAAACAAAAAGTGTTTCGATGTGTACTAGAGCCCCTACCGCACGAGACAATTCCCGAAAGCCCTCTATAAGAAAACGTTGGGATTTTTCGCGGTCACGCCTCTCCCAAAGCTTATGAGCATCCTTGATTTTTGGATTTTGTAGGCTTGTTAAGATGTCCATTTTGCAAACGACCCACTTGGAAGTAAAAAAGAGTCCCCAAGCGTAAGCTCTCCATATTCAATCTTGCCCCGTTTTTTGTCTGTGGCCTCTTTCAAAAGATGATGAAGCACCAGGGGAGTATGGTTGGGGGTATGACAAGTTAATAATAAAAAACGGGCCCTCTCTGAAAGAAGAGAGACACATAAAGATAACAGCTGAGGTAAATCTCTCTCTATTTTAAAAATTTCTTGAGTAGATCCTCTTCCAAATGTGGGGGGATCTAGAATAATTCCCTCATATTTTTCTTCTCGACGTACAGCTCTTGTAAGATATTTTTGAACATCATCTACAATCCAACGAATAGGAGCTTTTTCTAACTTATTGAGTGCAGCATTTTCTCTTGCCCATTGAACCATTCCCTTAGAGCCATCCACATGGCAGACAGAAGAGGCGCCTGCTTGGGCCATAGCTAAAGTTGCTCCTCCAGAATAAGCAAAAAGATTGAGAATCCGACACTCGGAGGCTTGTGACTTGATCCAGCTCCAAAATTGGGCATGTTCGGGGAAAAAACCGATATGACCAAAATCTGTACGCTTTAACTTGAACCGCACCCCCTCAACTGTCACGATCCACTGCTCTGGAATTGGGGCGTAGTCCTCCCACCGATTTCCCTCTTCCCGAGAAAAACGGGCATCTGCTTTTTTCCATAGAGCAGCAGGCAGACTGGGGCGCCACACAGCCTGAGTGGCAGGACGAATCAATGTAAAAGGGCCAAATTTTTCTAACTTCTGCCCTCCTCCACTATCTAATAAAGCATAATCCATGCAGAAGAATATAAAGTATTTAACGATTAGATTACACTATAAAGAAATTGAAGGGCCTTATCAGATAATTGTGAAATCACCTCTTTCCTATCTCCTGTAACAGGAAAATATTGAGAAAAAATGCGCTTATCAGAGCGCACACACGCAACCCAAGCCCCCGTTTCAGGAGGAAAACTCGCATTTCCCGTAATCGCAAGAGCACAGTTTGCATGGAATTTTTTTAAAGCACCCAGAGCCATCTCCTCCGCAATCTGTTGACTACACGCTCCAAACTGTTTCAGAGTCTCTGGATTGACGTCTAAAAGAGCCACCTTGACAGAGGGAGCATAGGCAACAAGGGAGCCCAAAAAATAGCGAGAACAGTCAGGTATAGCAACAAGACGAGAAGCAATCGCTCCCCCCGTACAAGACTCAGCAAGCGCTAATGTCCACTGTTTAGAAATAAATAAATTTTGAATCTCCTGTTCAACCAATGGTAATCCCCTGTGCTTTAAGTTGAGGATGGCGATGAATCCATGAAAAACAGTTTTTACCTAGGCGAATAGGTGCATGAATTTTTTTACCACCCACCACAAAAGGGGTGGGACGGGTAAAATGACGTATCCATCTCTGAATTTCATGAAAAATAGGCGTGTTAGGAAAAGAGTGCGTAGAAGTCAGTTCATGAGTTTTATTGTCTTGGAAAAGAAACGGATAGGAAATCATAACCCCCCATGTAAATGTATCTTTGCTATACACTTGAGTTCTAAAAACCCCCTCTTCAGGGCTATAGCGGATATTATTTGGCTGAAACTGGATGACGGGACGAGAAGCTTTTACAAGAAATCTATGAGTGCCAACTACCATTTTATACACAGCTTCAGGATCTTGAGTAAGAATAGGAGAGAGCATCCCTTTTAATTCTTCTACGCAGGGGATTTTTTCCTCTTTCAAATAAGAGATATAAGTGGCGTAGCAGGTGCAAAATTGCGCCGTAGAAATGAGAGCCATTTGTTCTTCAGAGCAGACGCCCTGGACAAAATAAAAGGAAAAAGGGCCCACTTTTTTTTCAACTTCAGAAAGCATGGTTTCCATTTCAGAGTCATCTAGCAAAACAGGAATTTTTACCCATTTAGAGACTTGAAGAGGCCCCTCATGCGCAAGAGTGCTTGTTCTAATATCCATTTGTTTGTTCTTTTTTAACAAAAAAGGTCAGCAAAAAAAGCCAAATGACACCTAATGTAATCCACGTATCAGCTAGATTGAAAACGGGGAACGCATACCCCCATAAATTAAAATCGAAGAAATCAATGACATATCCATAGAGAAAAAAGTCTACAATATTTCCAGCGGCACCTGAGATGATTAAAACAAGAGGAATGATAGCTCCCCTCTTATCATTGATAAAAAATAGATAGGCTAGAAGCCCAAGAACAATGAGAATGCGAATCGTCATTAAAACGGTTTGAAAATTAGCAAATAAACCCCAAGCAGCTCCCCTATTTGTTGCAAAACTGATCATAAAATCAATTCCAAACAAACTGAATAGAGGTTCGCTAGAACAGATCCCTGCAGAACAGACATTAAAAGGATGTAGATGAAAAACATATGCCTTCGAAAGAAAATCTAAAAAAAGAAGGATCATGCCAAAAAAGATGACCCCTATCATACGCCACACGTTTAGTTCAATAACCCCTGTTCGAATTTTTCCTGTGCCTTTACTGTCATAGTGGCATAAGGAAGAGCTTCTAAGCGAGGCAGAGGAATCTCTTCACCACTGACTTCGCATATTCCGTAACTATTTTCTCGTATTTTTTCTAAAGCACGATCGATTTGACGTAAAAGTTCATACTCCTTAGAGGTCACCTCTAAATTGATGGTACGGTCAAAATCATCTGTTCCCTGGTCGGCTTGATGTTGAGAATAACCTGTCGCTTCGTCAGGCCGTTTTACCTCTTTCGTCGTCCCTGCAAGAGTATGCGTAATACGCTCACGCATCTCCTCTAAACGCTTTTTAAATTTTTCAACTTGGTCCCTTGTCAGTGCCATTGTTTCCTCAATTTCGTAGTTATAACCTGAGTTTTGAGTTTTTCTCCCTCACATTCAGGTTTATAGTATATCGATCCCTATTCTTTAGGGTTAATCGAATGAATCGCATCCATGAGCTCACCAATATCGGTAAAGCGACGATAGACACATGCAAAACGGATATACGCTATTATATCCATTGCTTTCAAATAATTCATTACTACTTCCCCTATTTCTTTGGTAGAAATCTCTCTAAGTTGTTTTTCTAAAATATCGCTTGTAATCTGTGCGGCCAACGCACGCACTTGATTATGACTGATTTTCGTATGACGGCAGGCGGTTTCCAGTCCATTTATTAATTTTTCCTGTTGAAAATCCTCATACCGTCCATCTCTTTTTAAAACTTGGATGGTTAATTCAATGGTTTCGAAAGTGGTAAATCTTCTATTACAACTCAGACATTCTCGACGTCTACGGATGGCGTTTGCATCGAGGGCATTGCGGGAATCTGTTACTTTTAATTCTTCATAGGAGCAGAAAGGGCATCTCATGAGAGATTACTCCCCAGTTATTTTTCAGGAGTCGGGGAGTATATACTTCGAGATAAATTCTTTCAAGAAAGAATTCTAAAAGTGGTACACTGCACCTGTTCTGTGTTAAAGCGAGTTTATCCTAGAGAATATGTTTACAGGAATCATCCAAACGATTGCAGAGGTTTATGCGGTCGAGAAAAAAGAGGGGAGTATCCATTATGGAATCCTCTTTCCCTCCTCCCTACTAGAAGGGTTGGAATTAGGTGCAAGTGTCTCCATTGATGGCGTTTGTCAAACAGTGGTTACAATAGATAACCAGATCGTCTGGTTTGATGCTATTGAGGAGACTCTCATCCGAACCACTTTGCGCCATTTGAAAAAAAAAATGCATGTCAATATTGAAAGAGCAGCAAAATGGGGAGAGGAGATAGGTGGTCATCTTCTCTCTGGCCATATCTTTGGAAAGGCCTCTCTTTTAGATATTCAAGAAAATAGGTATTTTTTTTCAGCCCCCCCTCTTGGAATGAAATACCTTTTTGAAAAGGGATTTATAGCTCTAGATGGCGTCAGCCTCACACTCGCTTCTTGCGATAGGAGCAAGAAGATTTTTAGCATTCACCTCATTCCTGAAACGATGAAGAGAACTCTTCTGGGTCAAAAAAAAAGAGGAGATGAGGTAAATGTAGAAATAGATGCTCTGACTCAAGCAGCTGTAGAAACAGTAGAAAATTTATTAGGAAAATCTTACCATTCGTGAAAAAAGGTACTCTTATGGCTAAGAAAAAAATTTCCTCCTCAAAAGAAATGGGCTCGATTCCCGATCTCCTTGCTCACTTTCTAGCAGACACTCTTGTTGTCTATTTTAAAACCTTGAACTTTCATTGGAATATGGTGGCTCCTCAGTTTTTCATGTACCATAAACTTTTGGAAGAGCAGTACAAGGAGCTACAAGGGGCTGCGGATGATATTGCAGAAAGAATACGGATGTTAAGGAAAAAGGCGCCGGGTTCGATGAAAGAGATGTTGACTCTTGCCTCTCTCAAAGAGTCTCCCTCCTCTTTAAAAGGGGATCAGATGGTGAAAGAGCTTGTGCATGCTCATGAGGAGATGGTTAAAAAAAGCCATGCGCTTATTCAGTATGCGGAAGCACAAAAAGATCAGGGAACCTCTGATATGATGATCGAAAGGCTCCGTTTCCATGATAAACAGGCGTGGCTATTGCGTTCGCATTTTAGCGCTTAAGCGAATCCTTAAGACTGCTTACAGCCTCTTTTGCATCTGCCGCAATGTCTTGCGCTTTTTTTACAAGCTCCTGAGTCTGATCGCATACTTCACATAAAAGATCTGATGCTTTTTCAGAAACATCCTCATACTTGCACGCAAGTTCCTGTCTCATTTTTTTGCCTGTTTTAGGAGCAAAAAGAAGAGCGCTTACTCCTCCAACAACTCCTCCTAAAAAGGCTCCTAAAAAGAAACTTTTTCCATTTGAGGGACGCGCCATCTTATCTTCTCCTCTCTTTAATTTTTTGAAAAAGGGTTAAGCCAAGGATTGCCCACTCTGCAACTTCATATCCCATCTGGACCGCTCGCTTCACCTCTACCTCTTTTTTTTCCGGATTCACCTTATCCTCTAAACTCTTTCCCAACCCCTCTGCTATTCTAAACAGGGGATCCAGATCATGAACCTTATCATTGACATTTTCCAAGGTTCGTCTCACCTCGATAAGAGTGAAAATCAGGTAGATCGCTAAAATAATACATGCCACAGCAAAAGCTGCTACACTCACTGAAATAACCCAAATCCACGCTGACATTGTTTATTATCCTTTATTATAGATAATAATACTAAATTATTTATTTTTCAAATAAATTAAGCGTTTTCTAAAACTATTTTGTTATTTGTGATGAATTGAATCTCTTTACGCAGACGGAAAATTCCAATTAGATTGATAATCAATAAGATAGATTGAGCAATCGACATAATAAGCTGAGCTTTATTCTGAGGAATAAAACTGAATACCATAAAAGCACACATCCCATAGATAAGATAGCATGCCTTCCCCCATTTAGGAGCTAGAAAACGGGCACATTTAATCCCGATCACAAAATAGGCAACGGTTGTGGTATAACCGGTAAGGAAGAGAAGAACTGGTATAAAGTACTTCATATAAGGGAAATAAGTATCGAAAGCCGTTTGAATCAACTCAGATCCTTGGACAGGAGCACCTAGCCAGACGCCAGAGAGTAGAACCACCAATATGCTAAAAGTGCAGATGAGGTTATCAACAAAAACGCCTAAGACGGCAAGACCTGCCTGTTTCTCGGGCTGAACGGTGCTCGATTCGCTATGGATGATGGAATCATATCCCACTCCAATATCTGCAGAATAGGCAGCGCGTGCAATTCCATGGCGCAAAGCAAGCATCATCGTACTCCCGGCAAATCCTCCCAGAGCAGCATGACCTGTAAAGGCAGATTTAAAGGCGAGCTGTAGGGTAGGAAGAAAATGGTTAAACTCCTTTAAAATGACCCACATACCCATTGCTAGATAAAAAGTAATAAAAAAGGGCATCAGCCAGCTGCATATGCGACCAATTCTTCTAATCCCCCCAAGACCTGCGTAAAAGACAAGGCCCAAAAGCAGACAAGCAACCATGATGCGATTGAGATTCCAATTGGTGGAGATTGTCTCTGTGATTGTCGAAAATTGATAAATTTCAATGCCATAGATACAAAGAAGAAAGGCCACAAGAGCTGGGATCCATGAGAAACGGAAGGCTTTGGCTAAAAAATACATAGGCCCCCCATCAAAGCCCCCCTCTTTATTGGGAATGCGGTATTTCAAACCGAGATAGGTTTCACAATATTTGACAATAGCTCCCACCATCCCTGCAAACCAGACCCAAATCAGAGCACCTGGTCCCCCCAGTTGAATAGCTGTAACAATCCCCACGAGATTGCCTACCCCAATCATCCCTCCCACAGAGGCAAAAAAGACTCTCAGTGGATGGACCCCCTTTTTTTCGACAGCTGCAGACTTTCCAACAAAAGAATAGAAGATTTTAAAAATGTGAGGAAGAGCTCGAATTTGAAAAAATGAGGAGTGCAGGGTAAAAAAAAGTCCTACTAACGCAATGAGGGTAAAAGCAAAATACCCCCAAAAGAGCTCATCTATTTTATACAAGAAAGTAAATAGTGATTCTAACATAAGCCTATCTTATAAAACTTGTGCGTTTCCTTGGGCCTCTTTGAAAACCAGTTCTAGGGCCGCTTCTTGGTCTAAATTTTCTATTTTCTCGATCAGCTGGCTGACCTGCTACGGCAGCAGGAGTCGTTTGCAAACCTGCAAAGCGTTCAATTTGCTTGCGCAGTTGATGATCTTTATAAGAGGTAAAGGAGATAGCAATCCCCTTGGATCCCGCTCTTCCTGTTCTTCCAATGCGATGGATATAATCGTCAAGAGAGTGAGGTAGATCAAAGTTGATCACATGGCTGATAGTTTGGACATCGATTCCACGAGCGGCCACATCTGTTGCGACTAAAAAGCGCACCTTTTTATCACGCATCAGTTGCATCGTACGCGTACGCTGTCTCTGATTCATATCCCCATGAAGAGCTGCAGCGTCCAACCCACTTTGACGCAGCTTGTTTGAAATCTGTTCTGTTTGAGCCTTTGTAGAGGAAAAAATAATGGCTTGATTGATCATGGTATCAGCCAACAGATGCTCTAAAAGGCGATATTTATGATCTAGATTATCGGTATGGTGCAGATGCTGTTCAATCTGACTCTGTTCGCGCACTTCAGGAGCAATTTTGATTGCAACCGGATCTCTCAATAATTTCTCTGCTAACATGATCACTTTTCGTCCATAAGTTGCTGAGAACATGACGGTTTGACGCGACTGAGGGGTTAAAGAAGCGATATATTCTACCGGCTCAATGAAACCCATATCAAGCATACGATCTGCCTCATCAAGGACCATCATTTCAACGCGAGAAAGTTGGATCTTTTTTTGCTTGAGAAAGTCGATCAGGCGACCAGGAGTTGCGATCAAAATATCATACTTTTTAGACAGTTTTTTATTTTGAACATAATAGGGCACTCCCCCGTAGACACAGGCTGTCACGATGTGAGGAAGATGGCGGCATAATTTGGCAGTTTCAGCTTCTACCTGCATCGCAAGCTCGCGCGTAGGAAGGAGAATGAGAATACGCGGACCTGTTCCTTTGCTAGGAGATTCGACCAGACGCGTGAGAGCGGGCAGAATAAAGGCTGCCGTTTTTCCTGTTCCCGTCTGAGCTGCAGCGCGCAGATCATGCCCCTTTTGGATTTCTGGAATGGCTTTTTCTTGAATAGGAGTGGGATCTGTAAACCCCAGATCTTCAATAGCCTGAATGATTTTCGCCTCTTTAATAAAATTCTTAAACGACATTTTTAACCTTCTGATTTGGATTGAATCCCCAAACTCAGTTAATTAAAAATATATGCTTAATTAAAAAGGGGACGCAAATGGATTCGGTCGATGATAGCAGAACTGGTTGTTTAGGAAAAGAACTATCGAATTTTACAATAGAGCTGAAGAGGGATGGAGCTTCTCCAAAAACTTTCTAAGCTCTTCTTCAGCAGCAGGGTCTGAGAAAAAGCGCTTGCGATCCGCATGATTTCCAGAAATCTCTATATACTCCGCTCCTTTAATTGTTTTGCTGAAATCATAAGCGAATTTATCCTCTTTGCTTAAGATAACCAAGATAGAGTACATGTGTTGTGGATTAATCTTTCCATATACTAAAGGAGCATCGTTATCCCCTATCATTTCTGCTGTGTCCACATGAGGAGGAGAAGGGCCAATCAAGATAGAGGGATGTCCTCGATTAACAGTCAGATGAGCGCTTGAAGAGGAGCCAGCCATGCACAACTGTGACCATGAAACTCGTGTTTCCGCATACGCCACAGCTGCCTTAACATCTTTTTCACATGCCTCTACATGCGCATCGCAGTCAATCTTACCGAGATCTCGAAATCCTGCAAGTAAAACCTGATGACCTTGCTTACAAAACCATTCTCCCCAAGGAAGAGCATCCAGTAACGTCTCTTCCATGGAATGAAAAAAGATCAGCGTACCCTGTTTCTCTTTGTGAGGGGTCATCCAAATTCCTGTTATCTTATCATCACCATATTCTACGATTTCACAGCGTTCCGGTAATTTTCTCTCTAACTCTTTTTTTGAAAGAGGAGAGGGTTTGTAGGAAAGGTATATTTGTGATGTTAAGAATTCGCGTACAGAAGGGGGCATAGTGCGATAATGGTTGACGAACCTGAAAACAGCCTCTTTTACAGGGTATTTTTTCAGAATCAACCCGATAGCAATGAGGATAGCACCTGTTGTAGCTGCTGTCAGAATAGTAGGAAGACGAGAATGAGTATGTAGGAAATGGCCCAGCAGGGAGAGGGAAACAACGAAGAGAAGCGCGGCTACAAAGGCTGTAATCAAAACTCTTT
>JABDCM010000015.1 GCA_013288105.1 Chlamydiota bacterium | reverse complement strand
AGGGGGAATGTCCCTGCTTTTCGGTAAACATCAGGCCTCTCTTTCAAACTCTTTTCAAAAACTTGAAGAGTATAACGGAAAGGTATGAATAGGTCAGATGCCTTTCAATTAGCAAAAGAGTTGGGGATGGAACTTCTGGAAGCTATCCCTCTCCAGAGCCTTTCTCGAGAGCTTGCACAAAAAATCCCCTACTCCTTCGTAAAAAAAAATCATGTCCTTCCTATTCGAGAATCTGAAACAGAGGTGGTGGTCGCCACTTCAGATCCTCTTAATCTCGATGCTCTGCAAGAACTTAAACTGATGCTAGACAAATCCATTAGGGCTGTTTTCACTCCAGAAGAGAAGCTTTTATTAGCCATTAATGAGTGTTACTATACCCAAGAGGGAGCAGCTTCGCAGTTTCTTGCCCACCTCTCACAAGGCCAGTCTCCTAAAAAAGAAAAAGCCTCTCTAGATAGTTATGACCTTCTTGATAAAAAAGAGGAGGCGCCTCTTATTCGTCTGCTGAACCTTATTCTAGGGGAGGCCATCCAGCAAGGAGCATCTGATATTCACTTTGAACCTTGCGAAAATGATCTCAAGGTGCGTTATAGAATCGATGGAGTTTTACAAAAACGGCTCTCTCCTCCCCGCGAATATCAATCTCAATTGATTACGCGTCTCAAAGTTCTTGCTAAATTGGATATCGCAGAACACCGCCTTCCCCAAGATGGAAGAATTAAACTGACGATGGGGGGAAGAGATATTGACTTTAGAGTCAGCACAGTTCCTGTTGTCCATGGGGAGAGAATTGTATTGAGAATTTTAGATAAGGGCAATGTTGTCTTGGGACTTGACCAATTGGGCATGCTCCCCTCGGTCCTTGACCCTTTCCGTGAACTGATCTCCTCCTCTGAAGGCATTGTGCTGGTCACAGGCCCTACAGGCAGCGGCAAAACAACCTCTCTCTACAGCGCACTTTCAGAAATTTATGATGAGGAGCGCAATATCATGACGATTGAAGATCCTGTAGAGTATAAAATTCCAGCCATTGCTCAAATCGCAGTTCACCCAAAAATCGGCCTCAATTTTGCAACCGGCCTTCGCCATATCTTGCGTCAAGATCCTGATATTGTCATGATCGGGGAAATTCGAGATGCCGAAACAGCAGAAATTGCCATTCAAGCCTCTTTAACAGGACATCTTGTTTTCAGCACACTGCATACAAATGATGCCCCCTCTGCGATTGCAAGACTTGCAGATATGGGTGTAGAGCCCTATCTTCTCTCCTCGACGATTATTGGTGTTTTGGCACAGCGCCTTGTGCGTCGTATTTGCCCTCAGTGCCGTGAGCGCTATATCCCCACCGAAGAGGAGCTCCAAGAAATCGATCTTCCCCGTCATAAACTCAATGGCTCCCTTTTATATCGAGGAAAAGGCTGCTCTCACTGTTTTGATTCTGGTTATAAGGGAAGGCAGGGAATCTATGAGTTCATGCCTATCAATGCGATCATTCAAACTCAGATCGCAAAAAATGTACAAGCCTCTGACTTAAGAAACATAGCGCGTGATCAGGGGATGATCTCTTTACGTCAACATGGAGCGCACCTTGTGCGCACAGGAATCACAACCATTGCTGAAGTCCTCCGTGTCACCCGAAAATACGAATAAATTTATGAGATCTGTCTTTCATTACTATTATCTCACTTCTAAAGGCAAAAAAAAGAGCGCCCTTATTGATGCGGAGACCCTCTCAGAGGCAAAAGAAAAATTGAGAGCACAAAATATTTTCGTAATCTCTCTAAAACAGCAAAAATACTTAAATAAAGAAAAAGAGGGGTCTAATCGCCAACTGCCTACCCTGATTACCCAACTGGCTCAACTTCTCATCGCAGGAATTCCCCTTTATGAAAGCCTCTTGGCGCTTCAAGAACAGTATAAGGAGGAAAGACTCCATTCTGTATTGACTGGTTTGGCAGAACAGATCAAAGAGGGGGCCTCTCTTTCAGAGGCTATGGAACAGTATCCCTCCCTCTTTACACGCCTCTATATTGCTCTTGTTGCCGCAGGAGAATCGATTGGAGCTTTAGATGTGACCTTAAATAAACTCTCCTTTCTCCTCTCCAATCAGAGTAAATTAAAAAAACAATTAACAACTGCGCTCATCTATCCCTCCCTTCTTTTTGCCTTTTCTGGTATCGTAGTCCTCTTATTATTATTATTTGTGATTCCCTCTATGGAAATGCTTTTTGAAGATCGTATGGTCAACCGCTTTACATATATGGTGATTGGGGTGAGTCGTTTTTTAAGAACGCAGTGGATGTTTTATCTTCCTACCTTTTCCCTTCTTATAGGGGGGCTCATTTTTTATGGAAGAGAGAAAAAAAAAGCGCTACTGACAGCTCTTCTTTATATTCCCATTTTAGGCACTTTGATGACTCAGCTCATCCTCGCGCGTTTTACAAGAACATTGGGCACTCTTTTACAAGGGGGGGTTCCGATTATTCAAGCCATGCAAATCTCCAGAAATGTGATGCATCATCCCCTCTTTGAAGAGACTGTAGAAGAGGCAGAAAAAAGAATGATCGAGGGGAGTTTCTTAAGTACGGAATTAAAAAAATCAAAATGGATTCCCTCTTTAGTGCCGCGCATGCTTGCCATTGGGGAGGAGGCGGGGACTCTAGGTCCTATGCTGGGCAAAATAGCCGATCTATATGAAGAAGAGGTAGATAAAACTCTCACGCGTTTGATGGCGCTTGTGCAACCGGTCGTTTTGATTGTGATGGGGGGGATTGTGGGAATCATCATGCTAGCAGTCTTGCTACCTTTAACAGATGCGACTTCTTTTATGTCAGGAGGATAATATGGAAAAGAAAAAACGTTCTATTACTTTGATTGAAGTGATGATAGTCATTTTACTTATCGGTTTGATTGGGGGGGCCCTTGCTCTCAATATGAGAGGGAGTTTAGATGAGGGGAGAGCCTTTAAAACCACACAAAATAGGGAGCGGCTCTATGATATTTTACTGATGGAGTCTGCCTCGACAGGGAGACCCTTAGCAGATCTTATTGTCGAACCAGCCTGTACAAATATTGTAAGCTCCTCTCAGTTCTATAAAAAACCAGCCGATCTCTTAAAAGATGGATGGGGAAATAAGTTTGCTCTGAAGGTAGAAGAAGGAGACCTTATCATCACCTCTAAAAAATTCGATAAGTTTGAAGCAGACAAATTACACGGATGAGAGCTTTTTCTTTAATTGAGATCCTGATCGTCATGCTTTTAATAGGAATCGGTTTAAGCATGGGGGGGATACAGATTTCCAAAGCTCTTAGCAATGAGAGATTCGAGCGAGCGATTGATGCTCTTGCGGCTCGTCTTGAGATGGCCCAAAATTTGATGCTCGATATGAGGATGGATATTTCTGTGACATGGGAAAAAAGAGCAGAAGGGGTTCTTTGTAAAATTACTCCTCTCCGACCTATCTCTCGTGAGCTTGAAAAGATGGTGAGCTTACACCAACTGATTAAGGGGGTGGATGAGATTGCTTATGAGAGGGTCCCTTTTCAAGAGCTTTTTTACGAGGCCAACTTAGGACTCACCCCTCGAGGGGAGGTTCTTATCCGAAAAGGGGATAAAAGTGCTCTTCTGCTTCTAAGAGGATATCCCTCAAAAATAAGGAGGAAAGATCATGATTTGGAGAAGATGCAAGAGGCCTCTTATCCAGAAGAGATCCTATCTCTTATTTGAACTCTTGATTGCTATGACGCTTGTGATGGGGGCGCTTATTCCTCTTTTAAAGCCCCATTTTGTAATGCGCAATCAGGCAATTGAAAAACTGATACGCATTCAGTTGGAGCCCTGTGCGCAACATGCATTGTGTGAAGTGAAACAGAGACTGCATGAGCGGAGATATAGCTGGGAGGAGTTGGATAAAGAGGTGACGGGCAGCTGTGCAGATGTTAAAATCAAGATCGGAAAAGAGCGATTTCTCCCTTTCTTATGCTCTTATACGATCAACAAAGAGAGGAAAAAAAGTAAAACAAGCGAGCTGCTTGAAATCACTCTTCTCTTTACTTCTGGAGAGAAAAGCTATTCCTACTCCTATCCACTTTTTATGACGAGAGAGGGATGAAAAAAAAGAGTTTTACGCTTATAGAGGTTTTAATTTCTCTGGGGTTGCTTACACTTTTGCTCTCCACCCTTTTTTACTGGTATTTTTCCCTCTCTACTCAGCAAAAAGAGTTACAGCTCCTACAGATTCCCCTTCAAGAGGAGGAGGCGCTCTATCGACGTCTCAACCAGATCTTACCCACCATTCAGCACTGCTGTTATCTGCGCGACCCTCAGCATTTAGTCTTCTTTTTTGATAGGGGAGTTTGTGATGAGCCCCTTCTTGCGGGAACCCCTTTAGGCTGCCTATATTCCATTCCCAAGGAGAATAAACTCTATTTGACCCTCTGGCCTAAACCCGATACAGAGGTGCTCCATAGGGAGCCACAAGAGACCTATTTATTGCTGGAAAATATCTCTCAAGTGGCCTTCTCTTTTTACTATCCCTTACAGGCCGACCGTCTCACAGTAGATCCTGAAAAGATAAGAGACCCTCTACCCAGAGAGGGGGTATGGCAAGAGGAGTGGCCACTAGATTATAAGAAATTACCTGCATTCATAAAAATGAAGTTTGAGAGAGAAGCGCGAGCGGTTGAGTGGATTTTTGATCTTGGAACCACTCCTACCTATCCTAAGGCGGTGGTATGAGTCCCTATCTTTTAACCATTACCTTTCTGACTCTGATGAGTCTTTTAACTTCGACCGCTGTCATGCAATTCCAGGAGGAGAGTCTGACCTCTCAGATTCATGAGAGAGCTCTCATCCAACAAGCAGACATAGAAAGAGAGCGACAGGAGGCTCTCTATCAAGATTGTCAGCCCCCTCCTCAGGAGGAAAAGAAAACTCCGCCCCCTGAAGAACATCCAACATCCAATTCTTCTTCAAACGAGTTGAAATTTCCGGCGCTCAATTATAGTTTTGAGCGTCCCCCCAATAATGGACGCTATAATATCTATTTATTAATGTATCCAGAACAGCTACCAAATGCATGGACAAGAACAAAACAGCATACCGACTATTATGAGAAAGTGGGAGTCCATCTTCTTGAAAATCTTTATGGAAGGGAGTCTTTTTTCCAAGAGGTTCCCCGTGCAGCATCCCGTTTGATGGAGGCTTTAAAGGAGAAAAAAGAGGAGGCTACGGACTATCTTTTTCCTGATGAGCTCAGCGCTCTTTCCTTTAAAGATCCCGAGTTGCAAGCCATTTTCTATAAAATGCTGAAAGGGTCACAGAGCTATCCCTCTCTATTATCTTACATTACATTTGATAAAGAGCTTGGTCAGAGTCAAAAAAGAAACCTCAATTTTCTCTTTGCAAGTCCCGAATTATTGCTCGCTTTTTTTGATCAAAACAGAAGAGTTGTCGATGCT
The DNA here is from genome assembly GCA_013288105.1 of Chlamydiota bacterium. GTDB lineage: Bacteria > Chlamydiota > Chlamydiia > Chlamydiales > JAAKFR01 > JABDCM01. The sequence continues at coordinate 16,100 of JABDCM010000015.1, read as the reverse complement.
CTTTTAAAGTTTAGGGAGGAGTTTTGGCAGAAGGTGAAGGCGGAGGAGGAAACGCGTGGAGGAAAGGGGAGAGAGACGTTACGCCAGGAGTTAAAAGAGGCCTATGAAAAAGTATTGACTCAAGGGGGCCTTGATCCCCGTTTTTATGGGGGGATGATGGACTATAGCTTAGGAGAAAAGGGGACGATTATTCTTTCACAAGATCCTTTAACGGGAGTGACCAAGCGGGAGAAATATTTCCGCAAAAGCCGCAAGATGAGCCCTCCTGCCCCCCTCTCTTAGAAGCTGTATACGCTCTTAAAGCTGTCTGCGCATGAGATCCATTTTAATCTTTACAAATTATCTTTTACTCACTATAAACTTTTTTCCGCAATTTCAAAAAAGAGAGTTTTTATGGCATTAGGTCCAGTCAGTCCTTCGGAGCGCTCACCTTCTAATCCGATCTTAGCAGGTTCCTCTCCCGTTTACCTCATTCGTAAATGGGTCTTTACTGACAAAACAGTCACACTCATTTCGCCATCAGAAAACGGCCCCTTTGAGTTTCACATTCACTCGCCTCAAGGATCACAGATTACTCCTTGTCAATTACAATCTGTGAGGGGCATCTCAGCAGACGTTTTTGCCCGTTTAAAGACAGTCGCGATTTATAAGAATTTTTTCGCGCACGCTCAGCTGGTTCTTAATCCTCAGGGGACCCGCTTCTCCATCGAAATTAATGGATCATCGGGCCTTGGAGGAGCAAGAAGAAGATCTTCTGCTCAAATTCGTAAATCATCGAGAAGCAGCAGATCCTCTGCTGAAATGCGTAGATCATTTGCCGTCTCCCCTGCCTCTGTTGAAATGCATAGATCATCAGGTATTAGAAGATATCTATGCTGCAAAAACACCCCTGCTGAAATGAATAGAGCAGCCGTCCCTGCCTCTGCTGAAATTCGTAGATCATCAAGAAGCAGAAGATCCTCTGCTGAAACGAGTTCATCATCAAGTGCCTCTGGTGAAATGAGTTCATCAACAGACTACTACTCCTCTGAAATGAGTAGACTACCAAGAAGAAGATCTGGTGCTAAGTATGTTAGAAGAGATGTAATGCCCGCCCTCCTCCCCGCCTCTGCTCAAATGCTTAGATCATCAGGTGTTAGAGGATATCTATGCTGCAAAAACACCCCTGCTGAAGTTCATAGAGGATTTCATAGAGGATATGGAAGAGGATCTGAACCCCCTGCCGCTGCTGAAATTCGTAGATCATCAAGAAGCAGAAGATCCTCTGCTGAAACGAGTTCATCATCAAGTGCCTCTGGTGAAATGAGTTCATCAACAGACTACTACTCCTCTGAAATGAGTAAACTACCAAGAAGAAGAGCTGGTGCTAAGTATGTTAGAAGAGATGTAACGCCCGCCCGCGCCGTTGCTCCTGAAATTCGTAGATCATCAGGTATTAGAGGATATCTATGCTGCGAAAACTACTCTGCTGAAGTTCGTAGAGGATATGGCCCTGCCGCTGCTGAAATGCGTGCATTACCAGATAAACCCCCTGCCACAGGTATTAGAGGATATCTATGCTGCAAAAAAGAAGAAAAAGTTGACGATGTTGTAGTTCTTTTTTCAACTGCAGAAAGAAGCCTCTCACCAGAAGAAGCAGCTAAGCTACGCGTCGAACTCGATAAATGGGACAGAAAGATTGCATCGCTTCCTGATAATATCGATGCTCGATTAGAGCGTGGTAGAATAAGAATGCAGCTTCAAATGTATGAGCTTGCCCTTCAAGATTTTGATAGGGTCATTCATCTAGATGCGTCTCAAGATACAGCCTATGGCAATCGAGGCCTTGCTAATTATTATTTAGGCAAGCTTAAGGAAGCCATTAGAGATTATAATAAAGCCATCAAGCTAAATAATAGAGATCCGGTTCTTTACAATAATCGTGGGGAGGCAAAAGCAGATTTGATGGATGATGAGGGGGCTATAAAGGACCTTACACGTGCGATTGAACTTGAACCCAGTGCCGCGCGATTTACTAATCGAGCTGAAGTTTACAGAAAGCTGGAAGAGTATTCTAAAGCCGAACGTGATTGTGAAGAGGCTCTCAAATTAGATGTAAACTTTGCAGATGCTTATATCAAGCGGGGAGCCTGTGCTTTTGATCAAGAGGATTATGAGGGCGCTCTGCGTGATTTTGAACAAGCTATCAAAATCGATCCAAATATGACGTTCGCCCACATTTATAAAACTCGTATTCTTGAAAAAATGGGACGCCTTAATGATGCCCTCTTCAGTATAGAGGAACGGTCTGTCATTCCAGAAAAAGATCTATTTAAAAACCAACAAGAGATCCGTAGAAAACTGCAACATATTCCTGCTGCCAGTTCTTATAGCAGGAGTGATAGTGATCGGGAAAGGGTCGATAGAGTTAGAACAGATTTAAAGGTTGTGAACGCAGCAGTCACAATGACTTTTCGACGCAATGTATATATAGCAAAAGCCAAAGAGGCTTTTTCACGTGAGCCACTTTTGCAGGAATTTTGTGACCATTTTAAGATATGTATGGAAAATATTATGTCCTCTATAAAAACAGCAGGAGCTCCTGGGGGTACAATAGAGGTCAATCTAAAATCAAGTAAAGCGGTAAAAGGGATTCAGTTAGCCTCTAGTATATTGGCTGTAGCTCCTGTATTTGGAAGTACGGCACAAACAGTTGTGAGCGTTATCGGAAATGGAGTTGCAGCCGTCGAACAGTTAAAGGAGTTACAAAAAGTACAGTATGTGGCCTCTTTGACCGATAGTGATGAATGTGCACTCATTGCCTCTTATACAGCTATTTTTTTTACCATATCTTGTCAAGAATTGCACACATTAGTCACTTCCAAAAAAGCTTGGTGGAAAAGAGGCGTTGAAAAGGTCACAAAAGTCCCTATGAATACTTTAGTTCAAGAGGCGGCAGAATTTGGCGTACTCTTGATCTTGGATGCCTTGATGGAGGGAAAAATTACAAAATCGGGAGAGCCATTAGAAAAACAATTTGTGCGAGCGCTTGTGAATAAACTAAATGATGAAAAGATGATAGAAAAGCTATCGAGATGTGTAGGTTATTCAGATTATGAAGATCCAAGCGGTACAAAGCACTATTTCCGAGAATTATTTCTCAATCGAGACGATAGGGCAGCCCAAGCTTTTTTCTCTGAGTCAGAGGAGGCATTGAGCCAATTCACCATTTCTGACTCATCCTCCAGATACTCTGAAGAGGGCACGGAATATTATGATAGAACATATAGTACTGCTATGCGTTCTATATCTTGGAGGTAGCTTTATCATATGTAACTACTTAGATTCTCTCTATTAGGAGAAAATCGGGCACGGTAACGTTCACGAAAGAGAAAATCTAAGCCGGTTTTTAAAAAAATGATTCAAGGGCCTTCTTTCGTGAACGTTACCGTGCCCGTTGCCGTGCCCGTTTCTTGTGAAGAATAGCCTGAATAATCTGCGTTTTGGGTTTTTCTCTCTCAAATTAATGAGGGAGCGTAATGGTGAAGGTCGTTCCCTTACCCAAAGTCGACTCCACCTCAATCCTGCCATGCACCTTCTCCAAAATGCTCTTTACAATCGCTAAGCCCAAACCAGAACCCCCTAAACTGCGCGATCGACTCTTGTCTACAGCAAAAAAACGGTCGAAAATACGGTCCAAATCCTCATGCGGAATCCCTATCCCCTTGTCCACCACCTTCAGCACATACTCATGCGCCCTCTTCTCTATAAATATCTTTATCTGCGCAGGGGGCTTGGAATATTTCACAGCATTATCTAAAAGGTTGAGAATCGCCTGTAAAAAGAGATCACTATCTAAAACAAGTTGAAAAGGTTCTTCCCCCTTGGGAATAATAGAAATATGCGCACCAGGATGCACAGCCAATACCGTCTGTCTCGCCTGTTCTACTAAATCAATGAGATCACTCTCATGCAATTGAGCACGCGGCAACCCCTCATCCAATGCAGCAAGGGTAAGAAGATTGCGCACCAATGTATCCATGCGTTGACAATTACTGACAATCTTACCCGTAATCTCCTGATACACTTCAGAAGAAAGCTCAGGATGATCATGCAAAGTCTCCGCAAATCCCCTAATAATCGTAATGGGGGTCTTCAACTCATGAGAAGCATTGGCAATAAAATCTCTCCCTAATTCTAGAATCTTGTAGAGGCTCGTCTTATCCTGAAGCACCAAAATGGCCCCCTCATTTTTCCCTCGAGGAATGGCAATGGTGTCCAAAAACCTTTTCTGCTTAGGACCTGGTTTGAAGAGAGATTGAATGGGAACCCCTTTTTTTTGCGCCTCTCGTAGTAACTCCTCGTACGCCTTTTCGCCCGTCAAAGCGAAATTCTGCCCAGCTAAGTCTTGCGCCCTCTTTTCAAGAAAAATCTCCGCTGTCCGATTCATATAAATAATATTCATCTCCTGATCAACAGCAATTACCCCCTCAATAAGAGATTCCAAAACGGCACTCTTTTCATTCTTCTCCTTCACTAAGGTATGAATCTGTGACTCTAATTTATTCGATAGGGAGTTAAAAGTGGCTGCTAAATCTTGAAATTCTCTCGGTGGACTTTTCATGCTTAAACGAATTTCAGAGATCTTTTCCTCATAGCCTAACTGATAGGGTTTAATCCATTGAATAATCTCATGAATCGGACTTGTCAGGTAATTCACAATCAGCCATGACAACATTCCAAATAATAAAAGAGTTCCCAAACCTAAAGCAAGAAATGTGAGAGAGACTCGGTTCAGCAGCGCTCTCTGCATCGCGTAGGGGTACATTTTTTCCAAAATGTAGATCTCCCCATTGTAATTAAATGTAACCGCTACGTACATCATCTCCTGTTTACTATCAGGAGCATTACGAATAGCATATCCAACCCCCCTATCCAAAGCCATTCTTACCTCTGGAGATTCTAAAAGAGACTCTTTTTTCGTTACCATATGTGGATAGGTATGCTCCAAGCTAATATCGAAAAGAAGATAGGGCCCTTTTTGAAGCAGATAGACCATCTCTGTCCAGTTGGAAGCCTGTTCCAAAGAGTGAGCAACCGTATGTACATACACCCCCATCTCTCTTTTTTGAATTTTCCCAATCCATGCATGAGATACGGGATAAAATAGGAGAGCAAATACAAGAAAGATAAAGCAGTAACTCAATAAAATTTTCCGCTTAAAACTCATGTTATGCATGATCCCAATTAAAACTTTTCACTTCAAAAATCGGTAAGGCTTCCGAAAAACCCTTAAATTGCATAGGCGCAAGAGAGGTATAATAAAAGGATCCTTGAATATTAGGCTCGTTCAAAGTTTGCTGCGTAATCAATAGCTGATTGGACTTGGCAGAGGCGCACAGACGCGCTGCCAAATTCACATTTTTCCCCAGAACAGTATAATTCAGCCGATCTTCAGCCCCCATATTTCCTGCCACTACAATTCCTGTATGGACCCCTATCCCCATTTCGATCGGAGGTAGCCCCTCTTTCACCCTCTCTTCATTCCACTTTTTTAGAGTCTCAATAATTAACAGCCCTGATGAAATCGCTCTTAAAGCATGGTCTGGATGAGGAACGGGGGTCCCATAAAGGGCCATCACCTCATCTCCTACATATTTATCAATCACCCCCCCCTCTCCCTCAATAACTCGGGTAACCTTTGTCATACATCCATTCAACATTTTAATGGTGCTTTGAGGACTCAGAGTCTCCGAAATATGGGAAAAACCTCTAATATCTGCAAAGAGAATCGTTGCCACACGATCCTCCCCTCCTAGCTGAATCTTGGATTTCAAAATCACATCAGCTATGTCTTTAGAGACCACCTTATTCAATACTCCTCGAATCTTTTCTCTCTCTTTTAACCCCTTGACCATGCTTTCAAAAGAACGTGTGAGAATGGCAATCTCATCTTTTCTATGTCCCATATCAGGAAAAGTAACCTCCTCATATTTTCCATTCGCAACAAGTTCCGCTTCATAGGCAAGGTGCATAACAGGACGAATCACCCGACGCCCTACTCTCAAAACAAAGAGACAGACAAGGCCTATCACCAAAAAAGAGACTACAAGAAGTTGCAGCGTGATTTTTTTTGTAATACTTTCCTGCAGTCTCACATTGGCTATATCAATGGCAGCCTGCACATCTTTTGCAATCAACAAAAGAGGGAGAATGTACATCACAACGAGCATCAAAATTAAAAAAATAAATGCCGAAATAAAGAATTGCGTTCTCAGTCTCATGCGTAGGCCCCCCTCTTAATAATAGGAATGGTTTTCGCAAGAGGACGGCTTGTGAGATTTTCATATCCAGATTTTGTGATCACAATCTCATCTTCAAGCCTCACCCCTCCTATACCCGGAAGATAAATTCCCGGCTCAATTGTAACGACCATCCCCTCCTGTAAAATCTCTTTTCTCTTTGCTTTCAGGACAGGAAATTCATGGATTTCTAGCCCCACACCATGACCTAGTCCATGAGAAAAATAGTCCCCATAGCCACTTTGAGAGATCCAAGCGCGTGCTGCATGATCAATGGTCTCGGTTGCAACTCCAGGACGACACGCCTTGAGAGCACAGCTTTGAGCCTCCTGCACAATGAGGTATATTTTTTCGAGAATAGAGGGGACCTCTTCAAAAAAAACAACACGGGTCATATCAGAATGGTAATGGTCATAGACAACGCCGATATCAATGAGAACGACATCCCCCTTTTTAAGCGCTCTTTTGTCCGCTCGATGATGAGGAAAGGCCGCATTTTCTCCAAAAGCAATCAGAGGGGAAAAGCTCAATCTTTCCCCCCCATTTTTTCGCCAAAAAAGCTCCAATTCTAGAGCAAGTTTTTCCTCAGTGATCCCCTCTTCTAGAAGAGAGATCACATGATCAAAGCCTACTGATCCTAAGAGAGAGGCTTTTTTAATCGTTTTAATCTCCTCCTCCTCTTTAACTGCTCGTACCCATTTCACAGGAGCATCTAAGGGGATCCACTCACTTTTTAATTGTTGCAGTTCAAGATAGGAGGCATAAGAGGTTGTTTGGCCATCAAAACCCACTTTTTTCCCTGCAAAAGACCAGCTCTCAGCAAAAGGGGAGGTCTCATGATAACCTTGAGATAAGATCACAGGGAAAAAAAGTGCCTTCCGAGCCGCCTCATAATACCTTCCATCTACATAGAGAGTCGGTCCCTCATCCGTAATCACCAATCTGCCCATTGAAAAATCAAGCCCTGTCAGATAGTACAAATCTAGAGGGTTGTCGATAACAAGCGCCTCTATCTGATACTTGGAAAGAAGCGCGCGCACTTTTTCGATGCGATTCATAAAAAACCCCTTGCAAAATCTTTTTCCGTTAACAAAAAATGGATCCGCTTGCCCTCAGGAGTCCAATCGGGATCTTGGGTTGCAAAAAGAGTTTCCACCAGTAGCTCCCCCTCATCTATGGAGGAGACCCCCTTTTTAAACGCTCGCACATATGCACGAAAAAGTCTCTTAGATTTCTCCCCTGTCTCCTCTTCTGCAAGAAAAAGGCGCAGAAAATCTGTTACCTCCTCTCTTTTCATGAAAGAGGGAATCGCTTCTACCAAAAAAGAATCCCCCCCAAAATGGCGTATCACCATCCCCTCCTCTTCTAAAAGTGTAAGAGAGGAGAGAAGATGTGCCTGTTCCTGAGCATGACATTCTATCTGCAGAGGAAGAAGCAGGTTTTGGGAGCAAACCCTACCCCTTTTCTCTGCCGCAATACGCACTCTAGCCGAGGGAACGTCAATAACCCGTATCCCCTCAGCATCACGCAGTAAAACATAGCGATTCCAAAAAGCAAGAACCTCTCCTCTCTTTTTGGGAAGAAAAGAGAGCTCCTCTTCTCTCGTAAATGAGTGGGTAGGCGTAAAAGGCAGAGAGGGCTCACAAAGAGAGCTCTCAACATAAGGGGGAAGATCGGGCAAAGCAAAAGAGGGGGGGAGAGAGGGGGAGAGCGTTTTTTCAACTGCCTTTAAAATAAAAGAGGAGAGCGCCTGCTGCTCTCTCAAACGGATCTCCTTCTTCTGAGGATGCACATTCGGATCAATCCACGCAGGGGGAAGTTGAAGGTGGATCACATAAAGGGGATACCGGTGGCTAGAAAGACGCGTCCCATATCCCTGAAGAACAAGTTGAGAAAGATAGGGGGAGGAGATAATCCTTCCATTAATAAAGGCATACTGCCCCTTGCGATTGGGCCAATGGAGAGAGGGCTTGCTGATAAAACCCTTTAAAATAAGCCCCCCCTCCTTTTGTTCCAGAGGGACCATCCCTTGCGCATATTCAGCCCCCAAAAGGTGGCTGATTCTCTCCTTCAAGGGTTCCCCCTTTTCTAAGGAAAAAATCCTCCTCCCCTCTCTTGTAAACTCAAACTTGACCTCAGGATAACATAAAGCAAATTGCGTAAGAATTTTGTGAATCTCCCCATATTCTGCTTGAGGCGTTTTTTGAAACTTTCTGCGCGCAGGAACATTAAAAAAAAGAGAGTTGACCTCTACCGTCGTTCCTTGCGTACGCGCAGCGGGGACCACCTGCTCTACCCTCGCCCCTTCCGCCTTTAATAAAAACCCCTTGCCCCCCTTCTCAGCAGAGGTGAGAATTTCTATTTTGGAAACAGAGGCAATTGCCGCTAAAGCCTCTCCTCTAAATCCTAAACTCATTAACTGATTCAAATCATCAACTAGCCGAATTTTAGAGGTCGCATTCCTTGCAATCGACAAGAGAAGATCTTCAGGATGAATCCCCTCTCCATTATCTGTTATACGAATAAGACCCCTTCCCTCTCCTCGAATCTCGATGAAAATTTCTGTCGCCTGGGCATCCAAGGAATTTTCTATGAGCTCTTTAATGACAGATGCGCTGTTTTCAACAACTTCACCAGCGGCAATCTGATTAATTGTGATCTCATCCAAAAAAGCGATACGTTTAGAAAAAAAAATTGTCATTCTAAAAAAAATAGTTGTACAATGGGGCAACCTGAATTTTAGTGATAGGAGACGAGAAATGCAAGGCCCGATTAATCCTAACCCTCCTGGAATAAAATCTTACCAATCTTTTGCTCCTCAAAAAACAGCCCATGCCGTCGACGTTCCCCCTCCAGAAAATATTGTCCAATATCTTCTGCAGCAGAGCCAAAGAAGCTTTCTTGAAAAAATGGTCCCCTTTCTTCAATCCTTGCAAATTACTCAAGATTGGAAGGGGCTTCAGACCATTACGAAACCTATGACTGCGCAAAGTGTACAAGCCATGATTCATGAAAACACAAAATCTTGTTCCCTTTCTGCAGAATTTGAGGCTTTAAAACAGATGCTCTCCCTTTTAATACAAACACATCCGCAGGATAAAGCTGAGTTAACCAGCCTCTTAAACCAGTTAAAAGCAATGAAAGGCTCTCTTCCTCATCTCGATGCAAAGCAGATGGAGCAGTTAACCACTATTTGGACAACCGTTGCGAAACTCATTCCTCAGAAACCAGATCGGCAGTATGCAGCCGCTATGCTGCATCTTTTTGCTGCCCTGCGTGGTACCCTGCAAGGGGCAAAAAAGACCTGTGATACCCTCACAGATCAATCTGAAAATCAAACAGATGCTACAAAAACTGCTCTAACTGATATGCAAGAACTTCTCTATTTATTCACACAAATAGAGGGGGGGAAAAAATTAAGTCCCGAGCAGCTCACGCAGTTGATTTCTATCTTACAACACCTTCAAACACAAACAAGCAAACTCTCTCCCACGCAAGCCAGAGCTTTAGAAAGCTTCATGGATTCCCTTTTTCCTGGGAAAAAGAAAAAAAAGTTAGATCCTCAGGATATACAGAACCTATTAGCGCAACTACTTGCAAACAGTAGCGCTCCTCTAGACGCCTTAAAACGGGCAAAAAGAGAATTAGAGGAGAGCCTCACCGATTTACGACAGGTACAATCGGGATCGGAAGAGGCAAAGAGGCATGTAGAGATGCTCAAAAAAACATTGGACATGGGAGTAGACATGGCTAATAGAACAGCTTTAGGAGCTACAGATAGTAGAGGCGCTTCTCTCTTTCGCACTCCTCCTGCACAAAGTGGGGCTACTCCTAACGCAGATGAGAGTGATGGTTCTGGTAAAAGCGGGGGATTGGGAGCTGCAGCGCCTGGTAGTGGCGATGGGGGCGATAATTCAAATATTGGGACTAATTTAGATAACACTCTCTTCCATTATGTCGAACCCTATTTTATGGAACAATTTATCATGTACGGGGACATTTTGTATGGGGATGAGATGGGGGCAGGAGCCATAAATAGTGTCATGAGTACCATTTCTCAATCAGCGCTGGGCTCTTTTGCTGATGCTGCCTCCCATTTTGCTTTTAGCAACCTCTTAGGGAAGTCCTCAAACGGTGAATATGCAGGAAGTTCCGTATCAGCGCAAAAGGCGCTCGCCAATGAAAAACAGAGCATAGCAGATGATATGGCTGCCATTAAAAAACTTCTAGGCGGATTAACAGATAGTGGCTACAGTGCCGACAGTAATTTATGTCCAAAAATCACTGCCATTCTTAATGATAACACGCTCTCTTCCACGCAAAAAATGGCCAAAATTTCTGCACTGCTTGGAGGAAAAGAGGGGGCCGATGGAAGCTTACTGAAACTGATGCAAAATGCTCTCAATAATCCGCAGATTCCTCCAGATGCCGTTGTTGGATTATTGAAAAAACTGGCCTCTTATGGCACCAATATGCAGCACGCCTTGACTAATTTGACCAGTTTACAAGATGTTGTTGATAAGATGCAGGTTGTTCCAGGAAGTGATGCTGACCATTTTAAGATAAATTATTCGGAATCTGATGATTGGACAACCGAGCTTCCACAACTTGAGACCAATGTCATTGATGGACAATCAGGCGATCCCGATTCAGGCCTGGTCTCTATTAACACGCAAATTTCTGGAGATTCTGCTGACTATGCAAACGTCTCGACGACAGATCAGATGAATGTGCAAAAGATCTCCATGGAATATCAGCAAAATTGGACAGCTATTGGGACGACTATGCAGAGTTATAACCAGATGATGCAAACGATCGCCTCAGGCATAAATCCTCGATGAGGAGTCACCTATGAACCCTAAGGGTCCGTATAGCAATGCTAATTCTAAATGACTTCCATAGAAGCTAGAGAATAGCCATATAGGGGAGGCTCTGCTCTCTCTTTAGCTCTCTTCTCTGTGGGAGAGACGTAGGGAGAACTTTCTGGATAGCGGACACAAGCAGGACCTTTTGTTTTGCGCTCCGGATCCAATTCTGCCACGACAATCTGATCAGAACCTGCAATCAAAAGATTCATGGAGGAGGCCGGCTCGATATTTTCGAGAATTTCTAGAGCATGTTCTACACTATGGGCCTCTTCAAGTACTTTTCTAAAGACAAAGGTGATCGGAAGAGCCTTTTGCAGCGCCTCTCCCGATTGGCAACAGTGCACGCTGACTCCTTTTGTATTGCGGCCACGAAGCACACCGATAAAGCCAGGAAATGCAAGTGTTGTAAAACCGAGACGATCTCCGATGGGTAGATGTTCTGCAAAATAAGCATGACGTACCAAATCTCTCCATGCCCAATCTAGATTAGAAGAGGAGATCACTTCCGTCTGTTCTCCTTCAGCTGCATCCTTAGTCATCGAATGCGTTTGATACAAATGGTATAGGGGAGTGTCTGACAATCCTTTAGCAAAAAGGATGCGATTTCCGATAAAGATGGTGGAAAAAATAGTGTTTTTTTGACTTGTAAGCCTTAAAGCTCTTTTATGGCTCTCTTCATCTCCATCCATTCTCATTGTCTCGAGACGTTCTAATCTTTCTCTAGAATCTGGGTTTTTATTCTCGTCAGGTATGCTGGCAAAATGGTTTGTAGCTGCAATGCGGAAGGTGCGATCTCCAACATTTAGGGTGGCAAGGGCGCTACACCCATTTTCTCCTGTATAGAAGTCAATAAAAATATGGGCGTGGATCACCTCATCTAGACTACAATTTGCCCCTTGTGCCAAGCCTTCCATCTCCTCCATAATCGAAGAGGGAATCTCTTTTTTTAAAGCCTCAAGAGTGCTTTGAATATTGATATATCGGTCTCGCTTTTGCTCCGATGCTGTCGAAATTACATCATAGAGTTCACGGATTTGCCGTTGAAAGGCTCTTCCTTGAGCAAAACCCCGTTCAAAATGGGTAGATTGATCTAGCCGAACCATAGCTGTTGTATGATAGCGCGCAACCTCCAGATGCGAAAGAAACTGACAGGTGAATTTTGCGCTTGCTATGAAAATGGAGGAAGCTAGCACAGTTAAACGAGAGCTTCTACGATTTGTCATTTGTTCGGCATAATCAATACCGTCAGAGATTTTTCCATGTAATTTAACTAACATAATTCCCTATGTTTTTTTCTAACATTGTACAATTTAAATATTAATTTACTATAAAATTAACTATATTTTAATAATTATTATGTATAATAATGGAAAACATTCTTATTAACCTGAGTTTTGGGTTGTCTTCCTCGAAGTCAGAGAAGTTTACACCGCAGATCTTGGGATTTTTTGACGAAGTTATACCCCACCCAGCGAATAAGGTCCTATTTGATGACGCCAAAGCCCCGGGGTTGAACGATTGCAAGTCGGACAATATTAAAAATATTGCCCGACTTGCAATCGTTCAACCGCGGGAGCTTTCGCTGTCATCAAATAGGACCTTATTCGCTGGGTGGGGTATAAATGGCCAAAGGCCCTTTACGAGTCAGAAAAGCACGAGAGATGCAAGTAAACTTCCTGAATTTGAGGAAGAAAAACCCAAAACTTAGGTTATTAGAGGAAAAATGAGTTCTATTTTTGATATATGTCGAACAGGCGAGTTAGCCGATTTAGAGAGGGTATTGAAAACCGAGGGCTTAGATATCAATGCCAAGGAAAATGAACAAGAGGCTGCTCTGCACATTGCTTGTGCAAGGGGAGCTTTACCCTTTGTCGCACGACTGATGCAAGTAGAAGGGATTGATCCACATCTTCTTTATTTTCAGAAATCTCCATTAGCCATAGCCATTGAAGGCAAATTTAGAGAAATAATTAAGTATCTTTTAGCACAAAAAGTGAATATCAATAAGGGGGGTGTTTTATTTACGGCTGTTGCACAAACAACGAGTCATGGAAAGCCCAAAGAAGTTGAGGGAGATGCCTTTTTTGATTTTCTGATGGATGAGGGGATTGATGTCAATGGTGACTCTTTTATTAATCCTCTTGGGCACGCCCTTATTAGATGTCATCTTTATGCAGCTAAGCGTTTACTCTCCTCAAGAGAGTATAGACATCTAGATAAAATGGCTCTGATCACTTTTCTAGAAAACTCGCATAACTACTTAAGAAAAAACGATCCTCTAGCAGTGGAAGTCTGTGATCTCTTATTCAGTATTCCAGACGCTCTTAAGAGTTTTAGTGGGCACTCACCTTTTGAAAAAGCGATGGAATTAAGCCTGGAAGAAATCAGTGTGAAAATTCTTGCTCGTTTGTCACGAGAGGAAATGCATCCCAAATGGTGTCAAATAGCGATTGAACAAAATAGGGCGATCACACTTTTTGCGCTCGTGCGCATACCGGGGCTTATGCGGAAAAGTCTGACGGAAGAATCGCTTTTTAGTCTTGCATTACATGGCAAACAAAAAGGAATCATAAGCGCTCTTTTGAGCTCATCCGAACTCGATGTGAATGAAGAGGTAGATGGCTCGCACGCTCTCCTTTTGGTGACAAATGAAAGGCGTGTAGATCTTATTAAACTTCTGCTTGCTCGAGAAGATCTTTCCTCGGATGCTGTAAATGATGCATTTTTTATTGCAGCACAAAGAGGTTTTTATAATTGCTTTCATCTTTTAAATTTAGATCCACGGGTGACGGAGGCGAAACGGCAAGAGGCAAAAGAGGAGCTAAGAGCAAGGTTACATGTTGCTCCTTCTTATGGGCAATGTTTCACTGATCTAAATTGAAAAAAATGGGTAAGGATAAGAGCGTTGGCGTAACTGCTCAGGAAGTGGAGGCAAGCTCTCTGGCTCATTATCATGGCAGGCCTGGCTCTTGTCACAGAATCAGGGGCGCCCTGCGCCGGCATTTTGCCGGCCCAAGCGAAGCTTGGATTGGGCGGAGCCCAATGCAGGGCGCCTCTCCATCCATAAAGCGTGCATTTTATGGATGCAGAGTTATAACCAGATGATGCAAATGATCGCCTCAGGCATAAATCCTCGGTGAGAGGCTCTAAGAATGGATGCGTGTACAAACCATATAACTACAAGCTGCTGCCATTTTTACTATGCTATATCCCACTATACTTAAACCTGCAACTACGCCAGTAACTTTAACCGCAACCATAGCAACTTCATCTTCACCTGGTTGCCAGAAAAAACAACTATAGCAACACAGTGCCGTGCCGGTCCCAGATAAGATTATGTGACGAGCAAAATAGGAGAACGTGTTCCATCTAGAAGGGATGACTTCTTGCATCTCCTCATGAAAGGGATAGGTGCTTTTTTTAACACAATTAAGAAAACAACTGCTCATTGTCTAAAATCCATTAAAAATTTCAGCGAAAAAAAGATTCTATACAAAAACGGGATTAAAAAGCTGATAAAATTTTAACTCACCTTACGCACTTTTTCTCTTTACGAGAGTCAAGCAGAGGTGGCCAAGATGCAACTATTGCGACGAAGGCCAACTTAAGTTGAGTTGGTCGAGGAGCAATAGGCAGCAGATTGGTCGCCGTAGCCACTCTCGTAAAGAGAAAAAGTGCGTAAGGTGAGTTTTAAGCTTTTCTCGTTTCTTGATAGTGGAGGACTAACTCAGCAGCTTTTGCCGGTAATGTCTCCTCCAATTCCATAAGCTCTCTTAAATATTCTGGCTGAAAAAGGTCTGCTAACCTATCCGGAGTCATCTCTTTTTTAAGCGCCTCTCGTAAAAGCACTATCCGTTCTCTCATCCTATGAAGCGCAGAGAGCGAGAGAAAACAGCGCTTCATGAGTTTATGACTCAATTGGTCATAGGGAAAAGCATCGAGAAATTTAACAAAGGAGGGCAGTAGCGGTTTTTTCCCCTGCGGTAAATGCCAATACCAGGTGGAAAGCTTGTCCGGAAAATCGGGAAAACAGAGCCCATGATCAATGGCAACGAGCTGATCCACTCCCACCAATATATTTCCTGTATTACGATCCCCATTTCCTAAGATGAGATCTAGAATAAATAGAAGCTGATACTCCTCAAGAGGAATGCGCTCCACCTCTTCTCGCTGCAGATGGTCAAATACGATAAACCCCTCGATGAACTCCTGAAAGGAGCCATATTTGGTCTTATTTGTCCGCATTAGGCTATGGGCATCCTCCTGCGCTAAAAAGAATGCGGAATGGGTAAACTGCGCATAACAGGTCTTAGGGACAATCCCAAAGCCAAAAAAAGAGTCCACTAAAAAAGCGGCCACTTCACGATGCGCCGCCTCTCCTATCCTCATCCCCTCCCGAAGGAGCCTTTTTCCACTCTTGCCTCTGATTTGTCCTCAACTCCATCTCTATCCACGGAACATAGCTGTTACTTGCTGCGTCAAGGTATCAGATGCCCCTTTTAAAATCTGGAGCGCCTCTGTAATATCCTGCTGACCCTGTTGAGTCAAGCTATTGACCCTACTATAATCCTGGTTATAGTATTGGTTGTCAATATCTGCAACTTTAGAAATAGCTTCCTGCTTTCCAGCTTCTAACTGGTAGCCCGCTTTCGCGTTTTGGTACTTTGTATTTTGAAGCTCCTGCGCCCCTTTTCCTAAAGCCCCCATCCCGTTGGCTGCACCTGTTATTTCCAATAGAACTTTCGACATTTGTTTCAGAGGACTTAATCCCCCTTGTAATTTCTTGACCATTCTTTTAGTGTCTTCCCCTTTTCTACTCTTAGCGGCTTTAGCTTCTGCTTTTCTCAGTTGTTCCTTTGCCCTTTTACTCGCTCTACTTTCTGAAGTGGCTGCATCTTCTCTATCAGCAGCTCTTCTAGGAGCTCCTCCTTCTTCTTCAGTAGCATGACCA
>JABDCM010000014.1 GCA_013288105.1 Chlamydiota bacterium | reverse complement strand
GCTATTATTTTTTCTTTCGCGTCTTTTGCCTGGTATTTTTTTCTCTAAGTTTTCGACGAAGATCAGCAGGCGTTATATTAGGAAGCACCTTTTGGACTCGAGTAAGAGATAACTTTTTAATATTTCTCATTTAGTTCACTTGATCAGGATTTGCCTGTTGTAGATAGAGCTTTACATACCAAGCTCCGGCCAATAAGCTGATTCCCACGATCTTCCATTTCCATCTATCCATTAAAGATCTGGCAGGAAGTGGGGGTCTGAGTCTTGGAATGGCTTGACGTACAATAGGTTGGATATTGATGACGGGGATATGGACCTCATTAAAATCACTATTTGGATCAGGATGGTCAGCTGGATTGATGGGTGGTCGAGTCACTGCACAATAAATATCCCCACTGGTTGTAACCCGTTTAACCAAATGAACTCTTTGCTCTCTATTCATAGATTCGCGCAAAAAATCACGTTCGCTATATAGCATCTCCAATTTTAAACCTAAAGAATAGCTCATTTGCTTTCCCTTTCGAAGCACTTCCACCATCTTCTCTCTATGAGCATCAAATAGGGTAATATCTATTTCAGCGAATGTATGATCTTGCATGATTTTAAGATCAGTACTACTGCTATGTAACCTTTGTGTGACCCATTTTAATCTTTCACTTAACTCTGTTTTCCATTCTTTTTCTACTTCAACAAGAGAACGATCTGCTCTTT
The DNA here is from genome assembly GCA_013288105.1 of Chlamydiota bacterium. Lineage (GTDB taxonomy): Bacteria > Chlamydiota > Chlamydiia > Chlamydiales > JAAKFR01 > JABDCM01. Next base: position 23,497 of record JABDCM010000014.1, on the reverse strand, counting down.
CTCGACGAAATTCTTCAAAAGTCCCTTGTATCCATCGCTCTCTTTTTGGCATGACTTCATCTCTAAAATGGACCCAATTTAGCAACGTTCCTCTAGTACGTTCGGCAAGACGAGGTATTCTTGCTTTTAATGCATTGAATTTGCATCTTATAAAATTTTCAATTGCGGCTTTACTAATTTGTAAATCTACCCAGGAGACCTCTTGCAAGGCGTTATCGATGGTGGCTACAATTTTTTGACAAATAGAGCGCTCTAGTAGCTGGATTTTATCTCGCTGATCAATTTGCATAGTGATGGCACATTGAAAAGTTGTGTGAGCGGCCGAATTTACTGTTTGAGCTTTTAGATAACTTAATTGCTTGTGCTGCTCTTGAAGGAGTTGATTTACCTCAGCAAGATCTCGATTTAACTGCTCTTGAGCTGCTCCTGTAAAGCGCCCTGCTCTTATTTTGCGTTGAATCTCTTCTTGTATAAGGCTTTGCTTATTTTCAGTTCGCTCAATTGCTAGAGTCGTCTCCTCTCGTGCGCTTTGTAAAGCATGGGGATTGGGTTCATGAAACCATGCATGCATTAACCGATCGCTTTGTTCAAATGCTATTCCTTGCCATTGAGGATGTCCTGTAGGCGGCTGCCAGCTATTTTCGATTTGCCTGATGTGATAATTCCCAATGTAAACATCGGTGGCTTGTCTAGAGATCAATCGAACCAATTCTGCTTGAGGATCAACTCCTGTGTAGCTAGGATAAAACAGCTTAGAAAGCCTATTTCTGGTATCGAGGGAGATTTCAAGAGCGACAAGAGGAGGTGCTCCTGCAATCTGTTGTCCGTGTGTATGAACTGCTTGTTGAAGCTCCACGGAACAACCTCTTGGTAAACAGGCGCCCTCCACAGGACAAATCTCACTTAGGGGATCACAAAAATTGCTGAGATTTACAAATGCAAGTGTATCTCCTAAAAGGAGCATATATTTTCCTGCTGAAGATATCAGAAAAAAAACAGATAATTGTATTTCTTCGTATGTATTATCTGGGAAAAGGGCGTTCAAGACTCTGTCTCTTGCGAACACCAACTCATGTGATGGAAGATGTTGGAAATCTGAGTATCTTAGATAAGGGTTTATAGCAGCCATTCTCTTCTCCTTTTATGCATATTTTTCGGAAGGTCTTAGCATTTTCTTGAATTCATATTTAATTTTCCATGAAAACTACGGGATGGGGAGATCTTGATAAGAACCTAAAATGTATCTAGAAGTTGTGCAACAACTCCCAATCGACCCTGTTTTTTATGTTGCTCTTTAATTAAGTGCATCTTACCCTTCCCTTTTAAAATTAAAATATTTACAACAATGAAGAAAACATTTTTGTGGGTTTTATTTCTTCTTAGTTTCCTCTATGCGGAAGAGGGCATCATGGAACCGCCTCCCCCTTCCTTACAGACAAAGGGAGCTACCCCCTCTAAAGTCAATATCATCACGGGAGAGTATGCGGAGGAGGAGGTCGACCTTGTCGTGGCAGGGATAGAGCCCCTCTCCTACCGTAGATTTTATAACCATCTTGGAGCTAAAGACAAAACGTATGGACATTGGCGGATCAATCCTGAATGTTACATGCGCTTTAATTTCGAAAAGAGGCAGGAAAATCTCGTTGCTGTAGGTGAAGAAAATGGCACGCTGTTGCTCTACTGTCCACAGACTACCTGTCATTACCAGTTAGATTCCTCAAAAAGCTCCTCCTTTACAGCTCATGGGGGGCAGATGCACCCTCTCAACACGGCCATTACCTGGAAAAAAAGCTCCCCTCACCTCAAATACCGCTATGAGGGGGAGATTCTCAAGGGGAATGGGGAGAAGCGGCTCTTTGCCAGTCAAGCTCACACCTGGAAAGAGGTCACGGGATCTCTCTTTCAAGCAACCATCTATGAGGAGAGAAAAGCGAATGGCAACCTCATCCGTTATACCTATACAGATTGCAACCCCCATTCTCTAGGCACCTACCTCCTTCCCTCCTCTATCACAGCCTATGACTCCACAGGCACCCATCTTTTAGGCTCTCTGCAGATCCAGTATCGAAGAAAGGGGAAAAACGGTGAATTTCGTATTCAGTCTATCCACGTAACGGGAAGTGATGGTAGAACAGCCTTTTTAGAACACACGCACAGAAGAGTGGGCTCTGAAAAGATTAAGATCCACAATATGGTACATGACCTCACTTATTATGACACCGTACTGGATCACGTTATCGCTCCAGGAAAACCAGAACAGAACTACATGTATCGATGGGATCGACGTAAAGACTATTACAATGCCCCCTTTCTCTGCGCAGTCTCCTCCGATAACTTTTCAGAAATTCACTATGATTTGGGCTCTAAGAAAGTGCGAGAAGAGAGAGCTCCTGTCGGGCCTCGGGGAGAGATGCACCCCACCTCTAGATATGAATACCATGAGGACCACACGATTGTTTACGATGCCCTCTCTAACAAAACCCTCTATCGTTTTAATCCCCATAAACGCATCACAAGTATTGAGAGATATCAAGGAGAACAACTCTACTCTATCGAAAAGATAACTTGGGAAGATGCGACAGGCAATCTTTTAAGTAAGCAATTAGAAGATGCCCAAGGAAAGATCTTTTATCTTGCCACCTACCGATATGATAAGAATCACAATGTCATTGAAGAGAGAGTAGGCGATGAGGGGATTACGCGCACCTACTCTCAGGATGGCTTTAATCTTCTGCTCACCGAATCAGACCGACCGGGCAAGCAACTGGTTTACAAATATGTTCCCGGCACCAATCTGCCCTTAGAAACCGCCACTTATGACCAGGGAATTCTTTCTCGTAAAACCACCTATTTTTACGACTCTCACATCAGCTCCATTTGTATCAAAACGGTGACGACAGGGGGAGACTATCAATTAATCCGAGAGAGCAAACCCAGACGCACTCCCCCTTGCGTTGGCTACCCAGAAGAGATCATTGAAAAAACAGGCGATCAGCTTCTAAAACGCATCTCTTACCTCTATAACTCCTCTGGAAAGCTCCTCCAAGAGAATCACCATGACAGCAACAACCAGTTAGCCTATACCCTCTATCGAGAATATGACACTCAAGAACGGTTGATCGCAGTCACCGATCCTTTAGGAAACAAGACTACCTATACCTATGATAGGAGAGGTAATCTTCTTTCAGAGAAGGGCCCCTGTGGCTTATATAGAGAGTGGATATATGATCCTGCCAATCGCATCATTGAAGAAAGAGAGGGCGATCTCATCACAAAAAAAAGATATGATCTTGCCAGCCAACTCATTGCTGTCGTAGATCCAAGAGGGGGTGAAACGAGATATGTGTATGATGCTCTTGGAAGAGTCATAGAAATCCACCATCCTGATGGAACTTCTGAGACAAAGCAGTATGACATTTTAGGCAATGTGATCTCTGAAAGAGATGGCAGAGGAAATACCACACAGAAAACCTATAACATGCGCGGAGAGGTGACCAGTATTACGCATCCTGACGGGGGTCAAGAGCAGTTGACCTATCAATATGGCAGGCTTCTTTCCCATAAAGATCCTCAAGGGATTATCACCACCTATACTTATGACATTTATGATCGAGAGTTGAGCAGAGATAAGATCACCTACACATATGCTCCTTTTTATCTCCTCACGGAACAGGATGGGGAGGGACATCGGAGAGAGTATCGATATGATGGAGCAGGAAGAAAAGTGTGGGAGAAGAAAGGGGATAAAGAGACCTTTTACACATATGATCCTCTAGGACGTGTAGCCCAAAGAAAAGAAGAAACGGTCTTTCGCCACTTCTATGACCTCAATGATCAACTTATTGAAGTGAGTAGCGATTTTGAAAAAAGAGAATATGCCTATGATGCTTTAGGTCATCAAACCCATGAGATCACCGCCAAAGGAGTGATAGAAACAAAATATAATGCCCAAGGCCAACCCCTTTGGACAAGAGATCCTTTAGGTTTTATCACCTACTATACCTATAAGAATGGACTATTGACTCAAGAAAAAAATCCTCAAGGAAGAGTCAAAGAGTATACTTATGGTGTACGAGGAGAGGAAGTGGAGCGCTCTACTAAGAATAGTAAAGGAGAGACGATTCAAAAAGTAGAGAGGAGGTATGATGCGAACCAGAACCTCATAGAAGAGAGGCACACCCTGTTTGAAGGAATTCACCCTTCGGGCTCTCTGATGAGAGAGTGGAGATATGATGCATGCAACCGGTTAATCTGCCTCAAAGAGGAGGATAAGGAGACCCATTACCTCTATGATCTGGCAGGGCGGCTAATAAAGTTAACCAAACCAGACGGAGTAGAACACCATTATACTTATGATGATTTAGGAAGAGTTAAAACTTATAAAGGCCCCGATTTTCATTATCAATATACGTATGATGAAAATGATCAGATTATCTCTGTGAGTGATGGGACAAGCAGAAGCTATACTCCCCTAGGGTCATTACTTAAAGAGAGTTTAGCCAATGGACTGACCCTTACGAAAAGCTACGATGAGCATGAGAGGTGTATACAGGTTACTTTTCCTGATAAGAGCTTTGTTGAGTATACGTATCAAGGTCCCCATCTTTACGAAGTCCATAGAAAGGGAGTAACGCACACCTATTTAAGAGATTTAGACGGCCAGATTATTCAACATACTCTTCCGGAGAGTTTAGGGAGCTATTGTATAGCAAGAGATGCTCTGGGCAGATGGAAGGAAGCGACATCTGCTTATTACAACTCTGAGCTCACCTATGATGAAGGGGGGCACCTGATTGCTCAAGATAGGACTCATTATCTCTATGATGACCTTTCGCAGCTTATACAAGATCAAGAGCATACTTATGCATATGATTCCTTAGAGAACCGCCTCACTAAAGACGACAAAAAGCTCGAGGAAAGATATGATCTCAATGGCAATCTCCTTTCGGATGGGGAGCTTCTACTTACTTATGATTCCCTGGATCGTCTGATATCGGCAGAAAAGGGAAGATATAAAACCCTCTTTACGTATGATTCTTTTCACAGACGTCTTTCCAAGACTCTCTTTGAGGGGAAGAAAGAGATCAATAAGAAGCTCTATTTTTATGAGGGGGAGAATGAGATAGGGGTTGCCACTGAGAGGGGAAAATTGGAGGAGCTTCGGATTTTAGGAGAGGGGTTTGGGGCAGAGATAGGATCGGCGACTCTTATAGAATTGAAAGATAAGAGTTATGTTCCCCTTCATGACCATCGAGGATGTGTTGTGAGGCTGATTGGGCTTAAAGATAAGAAGGTGGCTGAGGAGTTGTCTTATACGGGTTTTGGGGAGGAGAGGGTAAAAACGCAGCTTTCCCCTTGGCGCTTTGCGAGTAAACGGGTAGATGTTGAGACGGGGCTCGTCTATTTTGGGAAGAGATACTATCATCCCCATTTGGGTAAGTGGATTACTAAAGATCCCGCAGGATTTGAGGATGGGCCCAACTTGCATGCTTATTTGCATAATTCTCCTCTGAATGATTTTGATCTTTATGGGTTGTGGAGTTGGAGGGGTGCTTGGGATGGAGCACAAGATTATGGATTAAGGGCATTTGAATATTCGCGAGATATAATGTACGGAATGGGATCAGGCCTTGCTTCTGCGGGAGAATGGATGCATGCTGATTTTCAGTATGAGTATTTTGGAGATCGAAGCTTTTTCCAAGAGAAATCGGAGCGAGCATTGGGAGAGTGGCAAGCTTTTGGGCGAGCTATGCATGATGATCCTTGGGGTGTGATTATCCCTGAGGGACTTATGGATGTATGGAATAATCCAACGAGTCCAGGAGCTTGGGGGAAGGCAACGGTGGATGTTGCGCTGTTGAGTTTTTCTGTGATGAAAGCGGGAAGAGCAGTCTCTTCTATTGGAAAGGCCGGGAGAGTAGTGGGAGAGGCTGCTTCTACGTTTGGCAAGATGGAAGTTGGTGTTGCAGAAAGCTGGAGAGGGCCTTCTAATGGCTTTTTAGGTCACAATAATTGGGAGCTCAAATGTCCGAATTATCAAAATATGTCTCGAAATACCCCTAGGAAAATTGGTAATCTTCAATACTCTAGTCATGCTTTAGATCAAATGCAAAATCGTGGTTTGATGCCGCAAATAGTTGAGAATACAGTCAAAACAGGTAGGATTTTTCCAACAAGATCCGGTACTATTGGATATTATGATCCTACTAATAATGTTCGTGTTATTGTCAACTCGCAGAACAAACAAGTAATAACCACTATTTTAGGGAGTCCATAATGGATTATTATCAAAATCGTGCGAGAGTATTACAGAACAAAATTAAAATGGTGCTTTTGAATGAATGGGATCCTATAGGTGTTCGAGATATCCCAGAAGCAAATGACGAATATGATGCATATGTTGCTAATATTTATAAAATGCTTATTTCTCACAAATCTATTCATGAAATATGTGACTATTTGTGGGAGGTAGAAACCAAGTATATGGGTTTAATAGGAAGCAAAAAAAACACTATAAATATTGCCAAAAGACTATTGGATGTGTACGAGTCAGTAGAGGAGGTCTGATGTATGAAGTAGAATCTGGCCTTAAAAAGACTAATGAATGAAACAATCACGTTGTAAAAGGATACATTTATGAATTTTGACTCTCTTTATACTCTTGAACATCACAAAATACGAATTAAATGGAAATGGTGCTTACTTTCTCTTCTTGGCTGCTATATCGGAACATGCTTATTAGGTAGTGGTCTAATTTCAGGTGTAACTACCCCCTCCGAAGCGGGCAGAATGTCTGCAAGCTTCGTTGCACACTCACTATTCTACAGCATCGTTCCCTATGTATTATACAAGTGTTCCTTTAAGAAACCTGGCACTCGATTCCTTTCTATCTTCCTATTCTTGATCCCAGCTCACGCTTTTTTAATCGGCTTTTTCTTTCTATACTCATTTTCTTTTCGTAATGCTCTTATTAGCATTTGTTTTTTTACAACTACTATTAGTTGGATCGTATATTCACTTAAATTACGTAAACTAAACAAAAAAATCCAAAAAGAGCTCTTCACTCAAGGAATTTATATTTGAGAGAGTGTCCTGAAAGGGTTATGTTGAACAACATCGAGCCTTCCTGTAACTGTTCAGAGGGGCCGCTCCCTGAGCCTCTTCGCTTCGCTCGGAGCGCGACTGCGGCCTAGGCGAGCTGTTGCGTTAGCTTCCGCGAGCCCCCCACAGTGAACTGGCTGAGGCGTAGCCGAAGACAGTTCGGTTGGCATCCTTTGCAGAATCCACATTATCCAGGTGGAATAAGACCAGCGTTACCATGGGAGCTACCAAAATGAAGGAAAAAATTGGTAATGTTCTCTGTAGATTGCAAAATTGGTACATGATGCAGTGCAATAACGAGTGGGAAAAACGATTTGGAATTAGAATAGATACTATTGATAATCCAGGATGGTCCGTTCGAATTGATTTAACAGGTACCAACTTAGAGGATGAAAAATTCGAGGATTTACGAATCGATATTGCTAATGACAATTGGTTTCTTGTATGGATAAAAGATAAAACTTTTCAGGGGGGAGGTGCTCCACAAAACCTTATTGATTTGATTAACGCTTTTCTTACTTGGGTTGATCAATCTACTCTGTCTGTCCACAATTCTTGGGAAAATGATGACCCTCTTATCAAGTTACAAGCTTGGTACGCTCGACAATGTGATGGAGATTGGGAGCATGAATATGGAATTAAGATAGATACAATAGATCATCTCGGTTGGTCATTACAAGTCGATTTAATTAGTACTTCCCTTGAAGGCAAGCTTTTTAAAAAAATCCAAAGAGATCTTACAGAAAATAATTGGATACGCTGTTGGATATCTGATAACAAATTTCAAGCAGATGGCGGTCCTTCAAATTTAAGTGATCTTATACAGTCATTTATTGACTGGGTTGAGTCTTAGAACAACTGTTACATCAATCCACTAAAAACTCATAATATTAAGGATAGATAATTTAGGAAGACCCAGTCAGCGTTTTGTAGGTACCGAGGGAGAAGCTCATATTTAGCTAAATGCTTGTTGTATCTCAGTATCAACCAGTACTCTACAGCTTCAGCTGGCAGGTTATAAGCAATATTTCTTGTAAAACAACGCTTAAAAATATAAATTTGTCCTTATCATGCTTATCTCATCTAGATTGTCAAATATTACAACCAGTTATTCAAGATTATGCTTTCACAAACTTTGAGCTCAGCACTAAAATTCTTGAATTTAGCAAGAAAGCACAGAATTCCTATAGACACTTCTAATAGACGCATTGGCATTCGAGATACGCTAATCGGTTGGGCTTTAATTGGATTATCTACAGTTTTATTTAATGAACCTATCAAAATAATACCTATAGAGCTTGATTTTTCAGTGCAATTTCTATCAGCCGTAATCTTTTTGTTTCTCCTAACCATTATTTGGGGAATATTTAAAGGAAAAGGATTTAAAGGTTATCAATTTTTGAAAATATGCAAAGGTAATGAAATTTCCGCTCGTCATGCTCAATTATCTCCAAATAGAAGAATTGGTTTAATTTATACCAGAGGATTGATAGCTACGGGTGGTTATGTAACTTATGAATTAGCAAAAGTTTCCATAGGACTTATTGATAACTCAACAGTACACGGTGCTGATGCATTAATGTATGCTCTACTCGCATTTTTCTTACTGGGACAAAGATATACACTAGGGGAATGGGTTGGCATTTTGATCAGTATTTTTGGAGTATTAATTGTTCTCCATTTCGACATATCTAGTATTGGAGGTCATCCTATCCTTGGTTATTTATTTGGACTAGGATCATCTCTGTCTTTGGCAGTCATTTTGATTTTAACGAGTGTGATCGTACAGCATGATCATCCCCTGCGTGTGGCATTTCATCAATGCTTATGTGGTTTGTTAATTTCATTAATATTTCTATTTTTTTATGGAAATAAAATTGACCTCCATTATTTATCTAATTTTAATTATAAAAGTTCAATTGGAGGAGGAGTTTGTTATGCAACAGCTTTGATTTTTTTCTTTAGAGGCTTTCTATTTGTCGAACCCATTGTTATATCTGTTCTTGGATATTCTTTAACTATTTTCGTGATGCTATTTAATAGTTTAATATTCACGAGTATAGAGTTTTTAAACTTTCCAAATATTATAAGCTCTTTAATTATTACATTAGGAAGTTCCATATTGGTTGTTCAAGAGTACAGAAAAGATAAAAAAGAAAATCTTATGGATAAGGCAGTCCATGAATCTCGACAAATCTACCAAAGAAAACAAGAACAACGGCTTATAGATCTAAAAACAAAATACCAAAATGGAGAACTCACCAAATATAAATACATCTCTCATATGTATGAATACCACAGTCTCTTCCATGAATGGAGTGATCTTATCCAAAATACGCAAATTACTATGATTTCAATTGAAAAAGAAGCTGTCATATTTTCATTTCAATCGCGAAACCTTCAAATAGAGATCGATAAATCTTGCAGGTCTGCTCCTCTTGAAATTCTAAACTTCGAAGATTATGACAAAGAAGATGAGTATATGCTATCCAAAATTTTCCATAATGAAGACATCATATTTGATATAGGAGCAAATATCGGATGGTACTCTTTAAACTTAGCACGATTGTTTCCACAAGCTAAAATCTACTCTTTCGAACCCATTCCTGAAACCTATATTCTTCTAGAAAAAAATATAAAAAGAAATAATACCAAAAATATTAAGACATATAATTTTGGATTTTCCAATAAAATTGGAACTTTCGAATTTTATTACACTCAATTTGGTTCTCCTATTGCTTCAGAAAAAAACATTTTTGATCTCAAAAATTATAACATGGTCAATGTTCATCTAAAAAAAATAGACAATTTTATAGACGAAGTAAATTTTTCGAAAATCGATTGCATCAAATGCGATGCAGAAGGTGCTGAATTGGAAATTTTACAGGGGGCAAAAAATACTGTTGAAAAATTTCTCCCCGTTCTTTTACTGGAAATTGTCGAAAATTGGTGCAAAAAATTCGATTATGAAGGTAATGACATCATCAAATATCTTAAAAATATGAACTATTCTTGCTATTTAGCGCATAATGAAAAATTACGGAAAATAAATCATATTGATTTAAATAATGTAGAAAAATACAACTATTTTTTCTTGCATAATGAGAAACATAAAAAAATAATAGAAGAATTCAAAGAGCGCTAAGTCTATCTTTGTAAATTATGCAATTGTCAGCTGGTAAATCCTTGAGTCATACGCCTCATCAGTATGAGTAGCCCTCCATAAATCCCAATTGAAAGCAGAATGGTTAAACACATCCTCAAGCGCCTTCACATCCCCCTTATTAGAAAAAGCTATCAAAATGCGAGTCCCCTCATGCACATACCCCGTCGCCTGATTCAAAAACTTCTTCAACGTCTCAAATCCAGGATCATGAAATGCTCTCTCAAGAGGATCTTTAATCTCATGAGGCTCAGAATGAAAGGGAATATTAAAAATAATAATATCAAATATTTGCTTGGGTATCCGATCGAAACAGTCACTTTCATAAATTTTTAACTCCCTTCGAGAAAATTTATGCAACGTCCTATTAGCCTTCGCATTCCTTACCGCAAATAGGTTGATATCTGCCTGTACAACCCGTTTTGCCCCCTTCATCAATGCAAATTGACCCACTACACCCATACCACAGCCCATATCACATACACGAGCATTCTTCACAAAGGAGTCAAGATTCTCTAAGATAAAACGACTGCTTCTAAATTTATCGGATGGATAAACATGCGGAAATATAAAAAATTGTTTATTATATATAATAATCTTATGTGATTTTTTTTGAAAAATATCTTGTACTATCTGCTTGGGATTCAATTTGTAATAAGATAATTCCATAGAGTGCCTCGCTCTAAATTTTCTGTTTACTCTAAATCATCGCACTAAATTATAAATGTTAAAATGAATTATTGCTATTTAAAAACTAACGAGTCTTCGTATTTTTTAGAAAAAATATCAAGATAATGGAGAGGGGTTCCTATCATTCCGGGAAGAGTTATCGCATCACTCTGAGGAGAGCCGTTGCGAAGCTTCGGCGAGCCTCCCCCCTCCCGACTGTTCGTGCCGTCATGGCGAAGCCATGGCAAACGAATCAGGTCATCTTTAGTAGGCTGTAACAATATACAATCCAGCTGCATCTTACGAAAACTGATTAATTTTTAAATGGCAATAATTCATTTTAACCCTTATAATCAACGAGATAATTTAGAAATAGTCGTTTTATCTTAGAGAACCTTGCATCCTTCTTCGGATTCAATGAAGTTTTGCATTAGATTTTTGAAAATAAGGAAATTCATGTCTGTTAATACTGAGTATGAAGCCACCCCCCTCCTAGGAGAAACTCCCAACCATAATCTACACAATGCCCTTCAAAGTATCTTGGAAGACCACCCCCTGTATGACCCAAAATGTCAAAAAGTTTCTAGACATCTAGGACATGTAGCCGTCCTTGTCTTTGCAGGAAGCTCAAAATATTTCTTTATTCCTATCGGGGAAAAATTACCTTTGAGTCCCCTATTTATCACAGCAAATCTCACTGCGTTTTTTATCTGGGATTACTGGTCAGGAAGGGCTATTTTAAAACAAAGTCTACTTCCTATGACTGTAGAAGAGAGGGCGGTTATGAAAAAAACCGAGGGCTCCTTTTTAAGGAAGGGAATCCTTGGGGTAGGGGCTTATGCAGTTGGGGTCCTTCTTTCAATGCCAGTCGCATTAGCCGCTTATAAATATAATTCTGATGATGAGGAGCTCGCAGCCACCTTAACAGCTTTAACAGGGGGGTTAATTCCCGGTTATTCGCTCACACTCTGGTCAGAGACTCTATTCAGGAAAAAGCTTCAGGGCGTTGAGAGGGAATTAAATCAGATAAGATCTGACATCATCACGCATATAAGAGCATATAAAGATGTGATGACGCACCGATTAGATGGATCTGTGAATGAGCAGCTCACAAAATGGATGTCAGTTGCAATTGAGGAGCGCCCTACTTCCCGCTGCCGCTTAATCAGTGAGTATGCAAGACAGTGTTTTGCTTATAGCTTAACAGCTTCGATGGAGCTGGCCTTAGGATTTTATGTCTTTTCTCAAGTGAAGAGCAATGAGTGGATGAATGAGGACCTCTCTGCATGGATTTTTTCAGTAGGAGTCGTGATTGCAGGAGTGCGTTTAAACTTACGGGGAATCCTAGGGACCTCTCAAAGAATTCTGAATGGATTAATAGGGATATGCACAGGAAGACGGGAGAGGACCCTACCCGAGCGATTACGCCCCCGTCTTACCTTCTGTTTACGATCGCTTGCCTTTATTCTTTCGGGACTTGCTCTGGGACCTACAAATATTATTTGGCCTCAAGCATTTGAAGAAGAATGGAAGCGGATTTACTTTACCTCTACGATGAATATGTCCCTCTATTTACTCCTGCTCACCTCAAGTTTGGATATTGTAGACGATGTTGTAGAGGAGTTGATTCGTTGGAGAGGGACGCAAGAGGAACAGAGCATGCTAGACGTCAACCGGAAGCTAAATCGGATCTTGACGATGTTTGAGAAAGTTGCACTTTCTGAGGATTTTTTACCCTTTTTCTTGAAGATGCCTGAGGGGTTACAAGAGAGACTCATGATGAAATATCAACTGACGAGAGAGAAGATCCAGGCGGTCTTAGCAGAAGGCTCACGTCTTCAAAGCGCATCCTATGGAAGTGTATAGTATCAGGACATGGATTACACTTTTAACACAATGCTATATGGGTTTGCAAAGGGTTTGCCCTTTGCCGAGGATGAGGGGGTTCGGGGGAGAAGGACGAGTAGTCCTTTTCCCCCGCCTCGTCTGTTTGCGAGGTCAAATTCAAGTTCCATTTGAGTCTCCGAGAGGTGGAAGGCTTTTTCACCTCGCTCCTATTGCTGATGGGAAAACAGTTCCAGGTGCCATGCTACACTCAAATCTGTCGTCGCATGAAAACTCTCTCTCTACCCTCTGCATTACTTCAAAGGAAGAGTGTAACAGATATTGTTCTAGATACGACAGGGTTAAAAGTTTATGGAGCGGGTGAATGGAGAGTTAAAAAGTATGGAGGTAAACGAGGTTGGAGAAAACTCCATCTTGCCTTAGAACCTAAGAGTGGAAAGTTAGTGCTTGCGGAAATAACAGGTGAGCATACTCATGATACTCAATTTCTTGAGAAAGCTCTTCGCAGAACTAATCGAAGAAAGGGGCATGTGTTGTTTGATGGAATTGCCGATAGCCATCGATGTTATGAGATGGCACAAAGGTATAATAAACGATTACTGACACCTCCCAAGAAAGGAGCAGTACTTAGGCAAGAGAAAGGGTATGAAGAGAGGAACGATGCTATTAAAATTATTCATGGATTAGGCGGAGACAGAAAAGCTAAGTCCATATGGGGCAAGCTTATAGGCTACAATAGAAGAGTAATTATCGAAAGCATGGTATCCAGATGGAAGCGGTTATTTGGAGCTAGTCTAAAAAGTCATTGTGAGAAGAGAAGAAGAGTTGAAGTACAGCTAAAGGCTTGGATGATAAATACTATGATCGAAGCTATTGCCTGATTCGTTCTCTCATGCTGGCGCATGAGTTCACGAACAGTCGGGGGAGAGGCTCACCAAAGCTAACGCAATGGCTCGCCTCTATCTAGAGGTTATGCAACAACCCCTAGCTTAAGCGGCTGTATTGATGGTCATTCATTATTATAGGTTCTTCTGTCTAGATCGGTAAATCTTTTGGTTTTAGCCAAATAGCTGTAATTTCTTGATCTTCTAAAGTTGCAACACAATTAGGAACAAACTCAATCATCTGTTTGCCGTTGACTTTTGGATTCCCAATACATACCCACCCTTTTTTCTTGTTAATATAAATTGGCCACCTCTCCTTCTCATTTAATCTATAAGAAATACCTGGGATAGGAGGTTTATCCAATAAGGCAACAAGGCTTTGAGCTTGATATTTTTGAGGATATTCTTCAATTTCTTGATATTTAACAAGAGGACAATATCCCCATACATAGATTATTTTCCCCTCATGATCTATTTCTAATTGTAAATCGTTAATCATAATTGAAGTATCACCACTTCCGTCAAGAGGTTCTACATCAAAGGAGTAATCTTCATCTCTATAGACAAGGGAAAAATTTTGATCTTTTTGAGGTGTTTTGATAAGAAATTTCATATTCAACTACTTGAAATTAAAATGATAAATAATGCCACTATCTGGGTGTAATAGGCTGTGTTGAAAAAGTCCCCCTGCGAGCCATTGCGAAGCTTTGGCGAGCTGGGACCGCGCTATCAGTCGAGGCGTTAGCCGAGTGCTGATACGTCGGGCATTCTCTTTCTAAGGTATCTATTTAAGAGATGACACCTCAATCGATTCTCAACCACTTGCTTTTCTTCTATTTTAGAGAATAACCTTTCACCAAATAATCTCTTCATCCTAGAAAAAGCCGTCTCCACCAATGCTCTAATACTATAGCCAGTTAGCTTTCCCCAAAGAGACTTGGCTGCTTTATCTCCTCCTAGACCCCTTATGATTCGAATCGCATCATCTCTATCTAGATCAATACCATGTAACCTAGCATTACGAGGAGGGGGGATAAGAGCGCTTGCCTTCCTCAGTTTGATCTCTTCTCGAGCATCTCGATCATCATATGCCCCATCAGCTATTACCGTATCCAAAGATCCTTGGACTTCTTTAAGAAGTTTCTGTATTACTTTTCCATCTTTTATAGAGGAAGATGTAGTCGATTCAGCTACAATTTCTTGGGTCTTTGCATCAATGGCTATATGAATCTTGACCCATTTGCGACGCTTTGACTTTCCATGTATTTTCACTTTCCATTCTCCCTCTCCAAAAACTTTTACTCCTGAAGCGTCCACAAGGACTACTTGTGAAAGGCATTTGCCTAACGGAGGTAACGTTTCTTTGATAAAGGCCGATCTTTTACAGATTAGTGAATATGAGGGAATTGTGCATGCCCATTCGTTTAAAGCTATGAGGCTTTTCATAAAACCTTCTAGAGCACGATACGTCAATCGGAAATGAATCTTTACCATCATAAGCATCGTAATAAGAGCATTAGAAAACTCTAGAGGGCGACCATATATTTGAGACTCTTTAGGCTTAGAATTTAAGAATTTAGGATCGATGAGAAAAGTAATGCTTCCTCTTTGAATGAGCTGTTTGTTATATTCTTTCCAGTTGCGTTTGCGCATCAGAAACTCCTTGGTGGTCTTGATAGGATAGTCAAGGAGTTTCTTTATTTTAGGACATTATTATCAATAAGAGAATGCCCGACGTATCAGCACTCGGCTAACGCCTCGACTGATAGCGCGGTCCCAGCTCGCCAAAGCTTCGCAATGGCTCGCAGGGGGACTTTTTCAACACAGCTGGTGCAGCCATAATCGCATCCTTTTTGTTATGAGTTTGGTTTAATAATTAATAGATTAAAAATAAACGAAAAATAAATAGTATGTTTATACTTAATTTTTTTTTCAAACACAAATTTTATGACACATATAACTTGTATTTAAGATGTTATATTCTTCAAAACATAAAAAATGTTGTTTTTAAATTTTCTCGAAACTCATTCTACCAAAAATCACTTTTAAACTCGATTCGATAAAATGCGTACGTAGAATCCTGAATAACACAGAACTTTTCTGAATAACCCATAGGGAGTTTGCAAAGGACTTGTCCGTATTCCCGAGACAAAATGATAAAATTGGACACAAGATTTTGATCGACGAGGAAATGCGGAAATCAAAGTAAACTTTAGTCAATTAACGAGATCGAGCACGATCTCCTCGATCAAAAGATAATACCAACGTACCCATTGCCAATAGCCTAGAACCTTTTGACGGCAGCGACGCCGTGGGATGTGCTACTTGAGGAAGCGGCGTATATGGAGAGACCTTTGGGGCCAAAACCCCCAACAACGACAGGATATCCTGCCCAAACTACTTCTGAGCAGCGGGTATAAACAGCTACAGGCTCCTTCCCATACAATCGTTCACCAGTAAAGGCAAAGACCATTAGATTGAGCACGACAGCCTCTAATATGCTTGGCATGTGACAACCCATTCCCTCTACCATCTCTTTTTGAGCAGTATAATCTTTGGATAGACTTTCTGGAATCACACCCCTATCTATTTCAATCCAACCAGAAGCAGTGCTATTGCCGAAGTGTTCTCTACTACTATCAGCGCAATACTCAAATAGACCACCGGTCATTCCACCGGCCATCTTTATCAAATTATTAAGAGTGAAATCTTGTGCTTTACCATTAACGCTGACTCTTTTAGGAATGTATATGCGCACTCTGCCCTCTACCACATCTTCTTCTGGAGGGTCAGGGATCGGCTTATCTAAAATTTTCAGCTTACAACCCCATTTTTTCCCTAATGCTGGCCATACTCCTGGGCCATAGACCAATCCACCTTGGGTATCAACGGAACTGACTTGGCGATTTTTCATAGTTCCGGCAATGCCAACCATCAAGAAGATTACACCAGCTCCACCACCCACAGCCATCATGATAATCGCATCAATCTGGGCCATATTGCTCAACACCCCTACACGGAAATAGCCAGCCACTCCAGCTCCCCCTACGGCTAATCCACCCATACCCACAATAATGGCGATGATAAATCCATAAGTTTTCAATTCAGGGGATAGTGTACGAATAGGAGTGTTAAACTCAGTTCCTTCTGACCTCTCCTTAGAAGCTGGACTATACATGAAAAATACCCAGTTTTTGCAAAAATTGTACCGATAGGGGGTCGATTATACAGTACAGTGGCGTTGAGCGTCAAGGTAAAACTCAGGTAACAATAATGTAAAAAATCTAATCCCTCTTACAACGACCCAGAAGCGATCTCCAAATGATTTTTTTGAGCAAAGAGGTAGGTAAAAAAGCGGCCACTAACTGCATCATCCGCGCTCGCCCATCCATAACCCTCTTACTCCTCCCCTGTCTGATCTGTTTCCAAATCAGCCGCGCAGCCTTGTCCGCAGACATCGTAGACCACCCCCCCCAACTCCACCTCCTGGCCCGCTGCTCTCGTCGCAAAAGAGGTCCGCACCATCCCAGGACAACTCACTAAAACCCGTACCCCTTGAGGCGCCCATTCTGTATCCAAAGCCTCAGATAGGTGCGTCAAAAAAGCTTTACTTGCCCCGTAAAGACTCATCCCCGGTGTGGGATATTCTCCTGCCAAAGAGGAGATATTCACAATAGTCCCTCTCCTCTTGCTCTCAATCAACAACCGAGCCCCCTCCGACGCAATTCTCAAAGGGGCTAACATATTCACCTCAATTAGTCTTTTCTGCTCCTCCCAAGAAACATGCAACGTCTCCCCATAAAAACCAAATCCTGCATTATTAATAATAAGCTCAGGAAGCTCCTCTCTAAGAACCTTCAAAACCTCCTCTTGCCCCGCTTCTTGACTTAAATCGGCACTCACCACTCTCCGTGCACACGTCTCACGTGCCACCCTCTCCAATCTCCCCTGATCTCGTCCACAAAGAATAAGCTGCGCATGACGAGAAGCAAAAAGACGCGCAACCGCCTCCCCTATTCCTGAACTTGCTCCTGTAATGAAAACTTTCAACCCTCTTCTCCAGGATGGTGAGGGGGATATTTTACACGAGGATGACTGGCAGCAATCAATGTTTTAATCAACGCCTCCTTCACCCGCTTCAACTCCTCAAACGTAAGAACAGAATCATTAAACTGCCCATCTTCTAATTTATGCGCAATCAACGACTCCACTAACTCAACCACCGTCCCCTCATTAAACTCATCCAGAGAACGAGAAGCCGCCTCCAACGTGTCCGCTATCATGATAATCGTCGATTCCTTACTATGCGGCAAAGGTCCACTATATCTAAAATGATGCTCATCTACCTTACTCTTATCCCCCCCATTCAACTCAATCTGCTTGTGATAAAAATAATAGACTAAAGTCGTCCCATGATGTTCCTTAATAATATCAATAAATGGTTCAGGCAAAGAGGCCTTGCGCGCAAGCGCAACCCCCTCACTAACATGAGCAATAATCACCTGCGCAGACTCAAGAAAGGTCAATAACTGGTGTAAATCCATCCCCCCTAACTGATTTTCCGTAAAATACTGCGGGTTGGCCAGCTTGCCAATATCATGATACTGTGTTGCCACTCTGCAAAAAAGACCGTTGGCCCCTATGGCAGTTGCCCCCGCCTCCGCTAAATGGCCCACAACAATCGAATGCTGATAGGTCCCAGGAGCCTCTAAAGCCAACCTACGCAAAAGCTCATGACTGGGATCCAAAAATTCCATCAATGTCATATCTGTCATGATTTGAAAGAGAGATTCAAAAACAGGAAGAAGACCCACTATCAATACAGCACTTACCCCCATAAAAAGAAAAGTACTCACTAAGTCCGTGACTAACGTTGCCTTAAAAACTTGATTTTCATAAAGATGAAAAGCAAGGACGACAGTCGCTGATACAAGCCATGCCTTACCTGAAATCATAAAAATCTCTTTGCGCCTGCGAATCATTCTTAAAGCAAGAATGGCAACCACCGCTGTCAAAAGGTTCACAACAAAGAAGGAGACCGATTCCACAGGAAGCCCAATTTCAAAAATCAAAATAAGAAAAATAGTGGAAAAGCTTGCAATACGCACATGAATAAGCGTTCCTATTAAAATAGCGGCAAAGGGGGCAAAAAGAGGAAAGCGAACCAGGTCTATGAAATGGTTGGTATGATTGATTAAAAAAAACTCAACCCCTTTTGCTAAAAGAAGGGTTAAGAGAAGTACTGTGGTGAGAAGAGAGAGTTTTTGATTGGAATAAAAAAGATCAGGATGGTTTGTTTTAAGAAAATATCCCACAATGCCCACTAAGAGAATCGTCATGAGAAGCGTTCCCCCCACCGTTATCGGATCAAAAAGATTCCGCTGTTGGTAAATCGTCTCCTTCATCGCTTGAATCATCGTCATATGTCGAGAGGTCACCTTTTCCCCCTGATCCACAATGCGCTCTCCCGCCCTCACCTTTGTATACTTCTCCGGAATTTTGGCTTGAGCCAACTTTCTCAATGTATATTCAAGCCCCCCATCCGGTTCAAAGGTCCACTCCACCTCTTTAAAATAATCAAATAAAAATTGAGAAATCGGTTTGGGAATGCCCTCAAAGAATTTTTTTTCAAAAAAGGTCCAAAACTTGGAGGGAAGCTTGCCCTTCATCTTTGTAGGAAGATAAGGGAAAAAATAACGTATAGGAATAGGAAGATCTGCGTCAGAAAAGGTCTCCATTCTTTGGATGGTTCTCACATCTGTAAAACGGGTTTGAGAAAACATATCCACAAAAAGATGAAGCGCAGTTGCTATATCATCAAACCCACTCTCATGGCTCAATTCCCCCCATTTACGACTCCCCTCCTCATTTTGAGTCATAAATTTTTGAAATAAAGAAATTTTACTCTGAATCACATCTTCAGCAATACGAAAAATCGTCCCTATCTCTCTGGCAGCTTCCTGTTTGAGAATAACAGTTGCCTCCTCATCAGGAAAGGCAAAATCAATCTGGGCGACAACATATTTCTTAGCCTGATTCCCCAGTTCTAACTTCTCTACGTAGGGCTCTCTAAAATGGAGAAAAAGAAAAAGAAAGAAGGAGAAAAAAAGGACGATAAGCATCCTGATCGTCACACTTTTATCGAAATAACCCGGAGTTCTTGAAAAATGGAGTTCGTTGAACCCCTTTTTTTCTGAGGTAAAAAGATCATTCATTACCGCTAAGGATAAAAAAGAATCTAGAACTCGTCAATGCCTTGTTTGAAACAGCCCAAAAGACTAGAATGCATCTCTTATGGAATATCAAGTGATTGCAAGAAAGTATCGCCCGCAACTCTTTTCAGAAGTAGTTGGGCAAGAAGCTATTGTAACTACTTTAAAGAATGCTATTCGGATGAACCGGACAGCTCACGCTTATCTTTTTTCTGGATGTCGAGGAACAGGAAAAACAACTTTGGCACGCCTACTTGCTAAGGGTTTAAACTGTTTTAACGTTGGATCTGAGCAAGAACCTTGCAATCAGTGCTCCTCTTGTAAAGAAATTGCCTCTGGCCGTTCTGTAGACGTCATTGAAATCGATGGGGCCTCTCACAGAGGTATAGAAGATATCCGGCAGATTAATGAAACCATAGGTTTTATTCCTGCGACTGCCCGTTTTAAGATTTATCTAATCGACGAGGTACATATGTTGACAAAAGAGGCTTTCAATGCCCTTTTGAAAACTTTGGAAGAGCCCCCTCCTCATGTAAAATTTTTCTTTGCTACCACAGAACCTCATAAGATTCCTCTTACGATTTTAAGTCGGTGTCAACATTTTACCTTAAGACGGCTAAAAGATGAGGAGATTCAAAACAAATTAGGAGCCATTCTTGTAGATCTCAAAATAGCATATGAGGAGGAGGCTTTAGCTATCATAGCCAGACGAGCGGAGGGAAGTTTAAGAGATGCGCAGTCTCTTTTAGATCAGGCGATTGCCTATGAGACCTCTCTTTTAACTGTCCGGACGATTTCTGAGATTTTGAGTCTCTCTCCACAGACGCTCTTTTTTGCGCTAGATGAGGCGGGGGGACAAGGGGAGATTTTCAGAGCACTTGAGATTGCAGCTCTTGTTTTTTCCTCAGGGAAGAATCTTGCCCATTTTTTGGAGGAGTTGACTCTCCATTTCCGCACTCATCTTTTGGTAAAGTGTGGGGGGAAGGTGGCGGTTTATCAAGACGAATATGCAAAAAAGGGGCACTATTATCGAGAGGAACAGCTTGTACATCTCTTAGAATATGTAGGTGAGGCAATTGCTACTCTCAAAGAGACCCCTTCTGAGCGCACCTACCTTGAAATCGTGCTTTTACATATCCTTCAGAGCCACAAGCATCTTTCTTTAGAAAGCTTAGTGCACCGTCTGCTTGAATTGGAAAAGAGAGTAAAGGAGGTACCGGAAGAAAAACCTAAACTATCGCCGCAGGTTCAAGCTCCGACCAATACTCAGGTTAAAGAACAGCGACATGAAAGTAGTTATGATACATTGATGTATTTTGCGGCAAAAGAGTTAAACGGATCTTTAAAAAAGGGATAGAGATAACGATGGGATCAGGTTTTGCAAAGAAGAAGAAAGAGGCGAAGATGTTGCAGCAGAAGTTTCAGGATATGCAGGAGAAGCTGAAACATGAGAAGGTAGTCGGGGTGAGTGGGGGTGGTCTTGTGACATTAACGCTGAATGGGGAACATGAGATGACAGAACTAAAAATCCTTCCTGAATGTGTGGATCCGGAAGATGTGGAGGGGTTAGAAGATTTAGTACGTGCGGCCTATCATGATGCTCTTAAGAAGCTAGAGAAGAGCTCTTCATCAGGAATGGGTATGGAGGGGTTCCCCGGTTTTGGCTTTTAAACTTGGGTTTTGGGTTGTCTTCCTCAAATTCAGGTTATTAGGAGAAAATCGGACACGGTAACGGGCGCGGTAACGTTCACGAAAGAAGGCCCTTGAATCATTTTTTTTAAAAACCAGCTTAGATTTTCTCTTTCGTGAACGTTACCGTACCCGTTGCCGTGCCCGTTTCTTGTAAGGGATAGCCTGAATAGTTACTATCTATCCCGCCATCTTGTTATTTTAAATCTGATCGAGGTTCAAATCCCTATACACCTCATCCAACTTCTGCTCAACCTCCCAAGCTGTAGCTAGCAGCAGTACCTCTTGCGCAATCTGACGCGCTTCTACAATAGAAAGTTTTCTAATCACATTTTTAATCATAGAAAGAGAGGGCACCGCTAAAGAAAGTTCATGTACTCCCAACCCCAAAAGAAGAGGGGTAAATCTCGGATCTGACGCAATCTCCCCACATACGGATACCAGCCTCTTTGCCTTATTCCCCTCATCTACAATCATTTTAATCATCCGTATCACACTAGGATGGGTAGGCGTATATAGATAACTCATTGCCGGATTACTTCGATCCACCGCCAGAGTATATTGCACCAAATCATTCGTCCCAATAGATAAAAAATCACACTCCTTAGCCAAAAGATCACAAGTAATCGCAGCTGAGGGCACCTCTATCATACAGCCAATAGGAATATCTCTCGAAAAAGGAATTCCCTGTTTCAATAGCTCCTCTTTGACCTCCTCAACAAGCTCTTTGGCCTCTCTTAACTCCGGTAAACCAGAAATCATCGGAAATAAAATACTCACCTCTCCAAAAGCGCTTGCCCGTAAAATAGCCCGAATCTGCGTTTTAAAAATAACCCTCTCTTTTAACATCAGACGAATCGCTCGACAGCCCAAATAGGGATTTTTCTCATACCGACTAAAATTACCCAGTTTGTCCCCACCAATGTCAAAGGTTCGAATCACAGAAGGATGCCTCTCCACACGCTCCACAATCGTTCTATAAACCATAAACTGTTCTTCTTCAGAAGGAAAAGTATCCCGGGCTAGAAAAAGATACTCCGATCTGAAAAGTCCTACCCCCTCCCCCCCATACTGATGCAATGAGTCAAGTTCATTAAACATCTCGATATTCGCTGATAGACACGTCTTATAGCCATCTATTGTTTCGGCCTCTAAAAATCCTGTTTTCTGCAACTGTTTAACTTGAATCTGTACTTTTGCTTTCTCAGAATCAAAGTGGCGTAAAGTCTCGTCTGATGGATTCAAGATCACATCCCCAGAGCGCCCATCTACAATCACCTGCGCAAAAGCATGTTTCAATAAATCTGGAAAATCCACGTTTGAAACAAAAGGAATACCCTTTGCTCGGGCCATAATGGCCACATGAGAGGTTTCAGCCCCACTTCTTGTCACGAAAGCCTCAATAAATTCCGTGTTGGCCTCTGCTGTATCTGAAGGGGAAAGTTCATGCGCAAAAACAATGGAACGCTCTTTCAAATCAGATAATGAATAGCGCTCATTTTTACGCAAATGGGTGATGATTCTACGCGAAATATCTTGAAAATCTTTCAACCTTTCTCGAAAAAATTCATCCGGAATCTTATGGAATTTTTTTTCAAATTCTCCCATTACAGATTTGAAAACATATTCTGTATTTTTTCCCCTCTTGCGAATCGCCTCCTCCATGGTGCTCGTAATCAAAGGATCATACATAATTTCAAGATGTGAACTTAAAATATCAACGGTTTCTCGACCCCCCTCATGCTGTAACCGATGTTTTAGAGAGATAAGATCTTGTCTGGAATGGGTCAACGCCGTGTAGTAACGATCTACCTCCTTTTCAATCTCCTCATCAGCAATTGCAATTTCAGGAATATTTTCATCAGGAACAGAAAAATAAAAAGAGGACCCTAAAGCAATTCCAGAACAGATAGGATAGCCTCGAAGGTGGATTT